>NZ_SMKU01000530.1 GCF_004349215.1 Actinomadura rubrisoli
GCCCGTACCCGCCCGGGATGCACGGCCGCGCCCGCAAGCAGGAGTCCGACTACAAGGTCAGGCTCCGGGAGAAGCAGCGGCTGCGCGCGCAGTACAACATCCGCGAGGCGCAGCTCCGCAACGCCTTCGCCAAGGCGGCCAAGGTCGAGGGCAAGACCGGCGAGGTGCTGATCGTCGACCTGGAGCGCCGCCTGGACGCGCTCGTCCTGCGCGCCGGCTTCGCCCGGACGATCTACCAGGCCCGGCAGTTCGTCGTGCACCGCCACGTGCTGGTGAACGGCCGGCGCGTGGACCGTCCGTCGTTCCGGCTCCGTCCGGACGACGTCATCACGATCGCCGACCGGAGCCGCTCGATGGTCCCCTTCCAGATCGCGGCCGGCGGCGGCCACACCGAGAACGTCCCGCCGTACCTGGAGGTCCGGCACGACGCGCTCGCCGCCCGCCTGGCGCGGCTGCCCGAGCGGAGCGAGATCCCCGTGATCTGCGACGAGCAGCTCGTCGTGGAGCACTACTCGCGCTGACACGGGACGGATGGCGTCCGGGGTATGGACAGGTGTCCGCCTCCATCGGCTAAAGTCAACCTAGCGATTGCTTGGCTGAATGGAGGCCCAGGACATGATCGAATTCCACCCCATGACCCGGAACATCGGCGCCGAGGTCACCGGCGTCGACCTGAGCAAGCCCCTCGACGCCGAGCAGGTCCAGCAGGTCCGCGACGGGCTCCTCGCGCACATGGTGCTGTTCTTCCGCGACCAGCACATCAGCGACGAGGAGCACGTGGCGTTCGCCAAGCGGTTCGGCACCGCCAACCTGCCCCCGATGGACACCTCGGGAAGCCCCGTCCACGTCCTGGACCAGACCGACCCCAAGGGCGAGGGCGGCGACCAGTGGCACAGCGACAACACGTTCATGACGACGCCGCCGATGGGCTCACTGCTGCGCGCGGTCCTCCTGCCCGAGGTCGGCGGCGACACGCTGTGGGCCAACATGTACATGGCCTACGACTCGCTCGCGCCCTGGCTGCGGCGGCTCTGCGACGACCTGTACGCCGAGCACGACCTGACCATGTCGGTCACCAAGGCCATCGACAAGGGCCACCGCATGGACCTGCGCGCCATGCAGGAGAAGAACCCGCCGGTCACCCACCCCGTCGTCCGCGTCCACCCCGAGACCGGCCGCAAGGCCCTCTACGTCAACCGCTCCTCGGTGACCCGCCTCATCGGCCTGTCCCGCCGCGAGAACGAGGCGATCCTGCCCCTGCTGTTCGACGCCGTCCGCGACCCGCAGTTCCAGGTCCGGCTCAAGTGGCGCGTCGGCACCCTCGCCTTCTGGGACAACCGCCCCACCCAGCATTACGCGGTCGCCGACTACACCCAGCGCCGCAAGATGCACCGCGTCACCATCAACTGCCCCGACACCATCGACGACGGCGTCCCCAAGGGCGTAGACGGCGTAACCGGCGCCGACGCCCCCGCCGAAACCACCGCCGCCCGCTACCTCTAACCCCACCCACCCGCGACGAGTTCTGCACCGCAAGTAACGGCCAACGAAGGCCAGATTGCCGATCCCGGGCGTGCCTAGATGACGACCCCTCGCGTGATCGCCCGTAGGTCACGCGCCGCGGGATGGTTCCGCTGATCGGCAGGAACGGCACGGAGTATGCGTTGTGTGATGATGTTCCGTGCTGCGGATGGTCCGACGCTATGGGCGTCGGTCACAATGCCAAGAGCATGGTTCAGCCCTGCGTCGACCTCACGACGCTGAACGAGCGTGGCGGCGCGCATCATCTCCAGGTTCTCCCGGGGCTGGTATGCGTTCGCCGGGTAGAGATCCAGCGCCGCAGAGACCGCGGTTTCCGCGGCGCTGTCTCCGACAAGCGTGTTGACGTAGCCGCCCGCCCATGCCAGCTGGGTCTCTCGGAACACAAGCGGCGTTTGTGGCCCGGACCCGTCCGGTAGCCCGTCGAACGTACGCCGAAGATCCGTTAGGGCGTCCTGTGCAGCGGCTGCGTTCCCCTGCTGCGCGTATAGGTATGCCGTTGCGGCGTTAGGCGTTGGCAGCACCCCGGGCGCGGGTGTCCCCGGCGATCTCGACCGCCTCCGTAGCGAGGGCCAAGACCACGTGAGGGGGCCGACCTGCCCACGCGCTGTCTTGGGCTGCGCGACCGCGCACCCAGACGCGCAACTCCAGATCTCCGGACGCGTCCGCCGCGCCGCAGGCGGTGTCCCACGCGACGCGGGCGGACCGATCGTCACCGCTGTCACCGAGATCAATGGCGAGGAGTCCGCTGAGGCCGGCCGCTACGCGCAGTAGATCGGACCGATCCGCATGTGCGAGCGGGCGCCGCAGAATCTCGCCCACGGCGAAGATGTCAGCGGTGAGCCCCTCAACCATGGCGCCGGGCGGGCGCGTCATGAGCGTCTCGCCGTTTTCGAGTACGACGGCTTCCCACGCCGCGACGTCAAGGGGGTCGCCCAGTGCCTCGTGGATGCCGCTGAGTACGATTTCCAGCGCACCCGGGGGGATTGCGGTACCGGCGGCGGCCGCGGTCACGACTTGCAGAGCAGCACGTCGTCTCATCTCTAGGACCTCATAGTCGGAGATCGTTGGATTTCCTCCCAGGGTAAGCCCGTTGTCGATGGATTCACCCTTCGCGTCCGGAGTGATGGCGTCGAGAGCGGGCGCGAAAAGATCCTTTACGGTGGTGTTCAGCGCGCCCGCCCACAACTCCTGGTAGTCCGGCCCGGGGTAGTGCTCCCCCGCCTCGTGGCTGCGGATGGTCCTGATGATGTCGTCGATCTTCGCGGTGCGGCAGGCGAGATGCCGGGGGGCGTTCTCCTTGAAGTAGCGCGCGACGCGCTTCGCGGTGAGGTCGATCGCCCGTCGCCGCTCTTTGAGGCGTCGCCCCGTGCGCTCTTTAACGATCTTAGACGGTCTGCGCATTGCCACTCACCCCGGGGGTCACGGATAGCCAGAAGAGGCCAAGCAGCCTCCCTCTCCTCAACTGCATATCATGCAGACATGTGACCCGTGGCATGGATTCATAAGAGGGCGTCAAGATAGGTGACCGGCAAAATTCCCGAACGGGCCAAACCGGGCATTCGAGGCTGAGGTTTCCCGTTCGAGAAAGAACTGGCCCTTGACCCTCATCAGGGCAACTCCTAGCGTCCCTCGTGACGATCGGAACGGAGACAAGGCCATGTCCACACGACTTACCCCCATCGCGGACGGCGGGTGCCAGCAAGGCGCGTGCCCGACCGTCCACCTGACGGACCGGGGGACGTACGGGTTTCAGGGGACGGTGATCACCGACCACGGGCTAGGCATCCCTGATCACGAGATGATTGTTGAGCTTCCCCCCGAGCTGGTCGAGCAACTCGTTGACAGGGTGCTTGCCCAGCGAGAGCAGGGCGACGGCCAGTGATCCCGCTTGAGGAGTTCGGCAAGCTGTTCGAGACCTTCCAGCGATCAGCGTTCCGGCTGGAGACGCTGGCCAAGTACACCGTTCCCGAGGAAGCCGACGCATTCCGAGACTTCCTAGCGGGGAGGTCCAAGCCGGACAACTGGGGTGCGAACGACTGGGCACGCGGTATCGTCGCATCGGGGCGAATAATGCAGCGTGTACACGTCGTACGGTCCCCGCTGTCCGACTACCTCCGCTTTGAAATCGGCTGGGGGTATCCGGGGAGTATCGACGCAGGGGAGGACGTGCGAATTCTCGACCTCACGCACAACGAAGTACCCGGCCTACCCGATCACGACTTCTGGCTATTCGATGACGAGACCGTCATCAGGATGCACTACAGCCCGGAGGGCGAGTTCCTGGGGGCTGACCGCGTGCCGGAAGTGGAGCCCTACCGGACGTACCGGGATCTCGCCATGGGCAACTCCGTGCCGTTCCTGGACTACTGGAGCCAGCACGGTACCGAGTGACCAGAGACGAAATAGCCTCAGCTCTCCGAAAGCTGCGCGAGGAAGCCGGGTTGACGGGTGAGACCGTCGCCCGGCGCGCTGGTATGTCACCGGGGAAGCTTTCCAAGGTAGAGAACGGGCGAACCAAGCCGACTGTTCAGGACGTAGACCGCATCCTTACCGCCATAGGCGTCTTTGGAGAGGTCAAGGACGAGTTCCTCAATGCTGCCCGCATAGCAGCCACGGAAGAGAAGGCGTGGCGCCTCTACCGGCGCCTGGGGCTCCCCAAGCACCAAGCGGAGATACGGGCCATTGAGGTTTTCCCTGCAAGATTGATTCGGGTAGTAGGGCATTCCCGGGCATGATCGGTAGCGCAAGGGGAGACTCGCGGACAGATCGCCGGGCCCGGAAACGGGACGTGGAGCCCCGGTAGAAGAGGT
>NZ_SMKU01000531.1 GCF_004349215.1 Actinomadura rubrisoli
GGGCCGGTCGGGGGAGAGGGGGCAGATGGCGGGGCCGCTGCCGTCCAGGGCGGCGGCGAGCGCCCGGAACAGCCGGGGGCCCGGCGGGAGCACGACGGCGTGCAGGCGGCGATCCATGATCTCATCAGCGTAGACGACCCCGCTGAACGCGTTCAAACGCGGGCGCGGTTGAATGGGTCACGCCCGCCGCGACGTCCGGCGGGAGGCGGCCGCCGACGGGAGAGGAAGACATGGTCTCGGAGCTGTTCGACGCGGACGCGTGGAAAGAGGTCGAGGGGGTCGGGTTCACCGACATCACCTACCACCGGGCCGTCGAGCATGGGACGGTTCGGGTGGCGTTCAATCGGCCTGAGGTGCGCAACGCGTTCCGTCCGCACACGGTGGACGAGCTGTACCGGGCGCTGGACCACGCGCGGATGTCCAGCGACGTCGGGTGCGTGCTGCTGACGGGGAACGGGCCGTCGCCCAAGGACGGCGGCTGGGCGTTCTGCTCCGGCGGCGACCAGCGGATCCGCGGCAAGGACGGCTACAAGTACGCCGAAGGCGAGACCTCCGACACGATCGATCCGGCGCGGGCGGGGCGGCTGCACATCCTGGAGGTGCAGCGGCTGATCCGGTTCATGGGCAAGGTCGTCATCTGCGTGGTGCCGGGCTGGGCCGCGGGCGGCGGGCACAGCCTGCACGTGGTCTGCGACCTGACGCTCGCGAGCCGCGAGCACGCCCGCTTCAAGCAGACCGACGCGGACGTGGCGAGCTTCGACGGCGGGTTCGGGTCGGCGTACCTGGCCCGGCAGGTCGGGCAGAAGTTCGCCCGGGAGATCTTCTTCCTGGGGGAGACCTACGACGCCGAGGCCGCGCACCGGATGGGCATGGTCAACGCCGTCGTCCCGCACGCCGAGTTGGAGGCGACGGCGCTGGAGTGGGCCCGCAAGGTCAACGGCAAGAGCCCGACGGCGCAGCGGATGCTGAAGTTCGCCTTCAACCTCGTCGACGACGGGCTGGTGGGGCAGCAGGTGTTCGCCGGGGAGGCGACGCGGCTGGCCTACGGGACCGAGGAGGCCGCCGAGGGACGGGACTCCTTCCTGGACAAGCGCGACCCCGATTGGTCGCGTTTCCCGTGGTACTACTAAGTGCACGGGAGTCAGATTCGCCCAACTCCGGTCTCGACGCCTCGGTTAAGTTGACCTGGTGTTTCTCTGCCTTCAACGAAGTGATCTCCCTCGGGCTCTCAGCTTGGGAGCCCGAGGGGAGCCCGGCGGTGTCGGGCGAGCCGACCGCGACGGCTCGTGGCACCAGCGCCGCGGCTGCCTCGGCCGCCTCCCGGGCGACGTCCGGCAGCACACTGGTGTAGACGTCCGCGGTCAACGTCATCGAGGAGTGCCGTAGCTGCGCCTGGACCAGCTTCATCTCGACGCCGGCCGCCAGCATCAGGGTCGCCGCGCCATGGCGGAGGTCATGCAGCCGGATCGGCGGAAGGCCGGCCTGGAACGCGATCGCCTGGAACTCTGCGGACACGTGATCGGGATGCAATGGTTCTCCGTTCTCCCGGGTGAACACTTTCCCCGACTGCACCCACGCCTCCCGGCCCCACGCCAACTTCTCCTGCTTCTGCTGGTGGCGCCACTGCCGCAGAACTTGGGCTGTGGCCGTGTCGATGGGGATGGTGTCCTTGCTGTCCTCGGTCTTGAGGTCAGTCTCCTCCACGTCGGAGTAGGTGATGTGGACGATTTGAACGCGGAACGAAACTTCGCGCTTGTCGAGGTCCACGTCCGGCCATTCGAGGCCGCACGCCTCGCCGCGGCGGATCCCGGCGAAGGCCATGAGGTGGTAGAGCGCGTAGAGCCGGAACTTGGTAGCCCGGTCGAGGAACAGCCCGGTCTGCTCGGGAGCCCATACCATCACCGTGGAGGGGCGCGGCAGGGCCCGCCAGGTCTTGAACGCCCGGGTGGTTCGGCTGCCTGCGGGCTCGCCCGCTGCGGCAAGGGCCTGGGTGTAGGTGTCCTGCCAGGTGGTGACCCGGTCCGGGCTCCACACCAGCGGCTTGGAGCCTCTGCCGCGGGACATGCGGATCAGCTTGGCCACGTTGGTGGCCGTGTGTCCCTGCTGAACAGCCTCGGTCAGGGCGCTACGCAAGGTCGCGCGAACCTGCCGTTTCGTCGACGTCCCGGCGGGGCGTCGAGGCGGCGGTAGTTCGGCGATCTGGGCGAGGGCGGCATCACGGGCGGCGGTATCGCCGGCCTGCCGCGCCTCCCACACGGCCTGCCGCAGCGCGCGGCGCTGGTTCGCCTCGGCCTTGATGTGGGTGTTCTCGGCATCGATCGCGTCGAACAGGCCGATCAGATGCCGGACCTGCAGCCTGTCCACCTCGATGTGCCCAAGGTGGGGCTTGAGGTAGCGGCGGATATGGGTCTGGTAGGTGCGGCGGGTGGAGCGGGCGAGATCGCGGTTGTTGGTGAGCCATTCGTCGAGGAACTCCGCGATGGTGATCTTGGATTGGGCGTTGCCGCCGCGGGCTTCCTTGGCCTTGGCCTCGTCCATCGCCGCCGAGGCGTCGGTCTCGCTGCCGAAGCCACCGCGGCGCAGTGTCCGCCGTTTCCCGCCTGGGCCTGGCTCCAGCTCAAGGCGGAAGTACCAGGTGCCGTGGCGTGGATTCCAGGACTGGTCCTTGCGGCGCAGGCGCGGGCAGTCCTTGCCCAGTTCCCTGCCGTCGGCGCCGCGGCACTTACACCGCTTGTAGGTTGAACCCTTCACTCGGCGCCTCCCTGATCGAACCGCTCCCCAAAGGTGAGCTGGCGGAGCCTGGACAGCGCCTCTTCCTCAGAGAGCCCATCGAGGACCCCCGCGTCAACCTGCGCCATGAGGCGCTGCCCCCAGCGGAGCATCTCATCCAGCAGCCGTCGCCGCTCGTCGCCACTGGTGGAGTCCATGCGCTGATCGAAGTGTTCCTCTCCGGCGGCCTGGACGAGCTTGACGATCCGAGTGACGAGCCCCGCCGCCTCACGGTCGAGTGCCTCCCGCTGCTGCTGGAGCTCGTCGAGACGGTCCAGTTCCGCCCGCAGTTCGCTGTCCCATACCGCTTCCAGCGGGATGAGCACTTCGTCGAACGGGACGCCGAAGACCTTGGCGAACCCGATGGCGTCGTCCACGCTGATGGAGCGGCGTTTACCGTCCTTCGGGCTGACGATCTTCGACACCGATGACTGGTGGAAGGGGTGGCCGGCGTCGGTCATCTCCTTGGCCATGCGTTCTTGTGACCAGCCGCGCCGGCGCATCTCCCAGGAGATGCGGCGTGCGATGTTGTCCTCGCTCAGGAGGATCGATCCGAACTGGCCTCGGCTGGCATCGCCTGACACTGCCTACCTCCATTCGCCTTGAATGGACTCTACTCGCATCCTGATTGATCGCGCTACCCGCCTGTGTCATTCTGTTCGCGGGCGCTATCCATCCATACAGAATGACTGCGCCTGACATGATGTGACATCCCTGAGAGGGCGCCCCCTGATGAGTGAGACCCCCAAGGCCGGTCCCAAGGCCGCCCCGCTGACCGTTACCGAGGTCCTCAGCTTGCCCGTCAGCGTGGACATCGTGACCGCTGGCCGGTGCTTCGGCATCGGCCGCACCAAATCCCACGAACTCGCCCGAACCGGGGAGTTCCCCTGCGACGTTCTACGGCTGGGCGTCAAGTACCGGGTGACGCGCGCTGAGCTGCTCCGGGTTCTTGGCATTGAAACGGCCGCGGGGGAGCGAGTCTGACGGCGGAGGAGCAGGTGTTGGCTGTGCGGCGATAGCCGACCCTTACGGCCGAGGATCTGGCTCCGCCGGCTGCTGGTTGAGGTGCCGCGGCCGCGAGGTGATCGGCTGAGGCTTCTTGCTGGGCTTCGCGGATGGGCGCGGCTTCGCGGTTCGCCGCGGTTGCAGGAGCCGTTCGAGCGGACCTGTGGGGACGGCTGACAGCGCGGGGTCGACTCCTGGTGTGTGGGGCGTCGCAGGAGCCTTGCCGGTTGTCTGGGTGGTAGCCGGGGCCCGGGTCGGCGAGGGTTCTGGTGACGGCGAGGCAGGTTGCGGCTGGACCGTGCGAGCTGGTGGCGCTGGCCGTGCAGGGAGCGGGGCAGGGGCTGTGTCGCGGGTCGCGGGTGTGTCTAGCGGCAGCATGGGCGTGAATGTGCGCGGCGGCTGGGGTGTAGCCCATTCGCCTGGTTGATGCACGTGCGCGTCCGGGACCGAGGTCGGCGCGGGCCGCCACACGTCCCCGGTGGGGAGACGCGCTTCGGTGGTGGGGATCACTGGGCGGGGG
>NZ_SMKU01000532.1 GCF_004349215.1 Actinomadura rubrisoli
GGCTTGCAGGGCGGCGGTGAGCATGGGGGGCGAGGTCGGCGGCACAGGCGTCGTGGCCGGGGAGCGGCTGGCCGCCGACCCGTCGCTGGGCGTGATGGGTCAGCCCATGTGCGGGTAGCGGTAGTCCGTCGGCGGGACGAGCGTCTCCTTGATGGAACGCGGGGACGTCCATCGGAGTAGGTTGAGCACGGAACCGGCCTTGTCGTTGGTGCCGGACGCGCGCGCGCCGCCGAACGGCTGCTGTCCTACGACGGCCCCGGTGGGCTTGTCGTTGACGTAGAAGTTGCCGGCCGCGTACCGCAGCACCTCGGCGGTACGCGCCACGGCGGCACGGTCGGTGGCGATGACCGCGCCGGTCAGCGCGTACTTCGCCACCGATTCCATCTGGGTGAGCATCTCCTCGTACCGCTCGTCCTCGTAGACGTGGACGCTGAGGATGGGGCCGAAGTACTCCGTTCGGAAGATCTCGTTCTCGGGGTCGTCGGACACCAGCACGGTCGGCCGCACGAAGTAGCCCACCGAGTCGTCGTAGGTCCCGCCGGCGACGATCTCCACTGCCGGGTCGGACTCCGCCCGGTCGATGGCGGCCCTGCTCTTGGCGAACGCCCGCTCGTCGATGACCGCGCCCATGAAGTTGGACAGGTCGGCGACGTCCCCCATGGTCAGCGAGTCGACCTCGGCGGCCAGCTCGTCCTTGAAGCCGTCCTCCCAGATGGACCGCGGGACGTAGGCCCGCGAGGCGGCCGAGCACTTCTGGCCCTGGTATTCGAAGGAGCCCCGCACCAGCGCGGTCTTCAGGATCGCGCGGTCGGCGGACGGGTGCGCGACGATGAAGTCCTTGCCGCCCGTCTCCCCCACGAGCCGCGGGTAGCTCCGGAACCTCTCGATGTTGGCGCCGACGGTCTTCCACAGGTGCTGGAAGGTCGCGGTGGATCCGGTGAAGTGGATCCCGGCCAGTTCCGGGTGCGCGAGCGCGACGTCCGACACCGCGAGCCCGTCGCCGGTCACGAGGTTGATCACGCCCGGCGGCAGTCCCGCCTCCTCCAGCAGCCGCATGAGCAGCACGGCCGAGTACGTCTGCGTCGGGGACGGCTTCCACACCACCACGTTGCCCATGAGGGCGGGCGCGGTCGGCAGGTTCGCGGCGATGGCGGTGAAGTTGAACGGGGTGATCGCGTAGACGAACCCCTCCAGCGGCCGGTGGTCGGACCGGTTCCACACCCCCGGCGAGCTGATCGGCTGCTCGGCCAGGATCCGCCGCGCGAAGTGCACGTTGAACCGCCAGAAGTCGACCAGCTCGCAGGGGCTGTCGATCTCCGCCTGCTGGACGGTCTTGGACTGCCCGAGCATGGTCGCGGCCGCCAGCGTCTCCCGCCACGGCCCCGACAGCAGGTCGGCGGCCCGCAGGAAGATCGCGGCCCGCTCGTCGAACGGCAGCGCCCGCCAAGCGGGAGCCGCCGCCAGCGCCGCATCCACGGCGTCCCGCGCGTCCTGCTCGGTGGCGGTCCCGAACGTCCCGAGCACCGAGGCGTGCTTGTGCGGCTGCACGACGGCGACCTTCGCCCCGGCGCCCAGGCGGCGCTCCCCGCCGATCGTCATCGGCAGGTCGATGGGGGCCTGCGCGGTCAGCTCGGCGAGCTTGGCCTCCAGCCGGGCCCGCTCGGCGCTGCCGGGCGCGTAGCCGCGCACCGGCTCGTTCACCGGGGTCGGAACGGTGGTCACGGCGTCCATGGAATGAACCCTCCTGGTCAGCGGGAGACGAACGAACGGAGAAAGAAGGCGAGGTTGGCGGGCCGCTCGGCCAGGCGCCGCATGAAGTAGCCGTACCAGTCGGCGCCGTACGGGACGTAGACGCGCATCTGGTGCGCCTCGGCCAGCCGCCGCTGCTCGGCGGCGCGGATCCCGTAGAGCATCTGGAACTCGTAGGACTCCGCCGGGCGCCCCAGGGTGGCCGCGAGCGCCTGCGCGATCTCGATGATCCGCGGGTCGTGGCTGCCGATCATGGGGTAGCCGGAGCCCGCCATGAGCGTCCGCAGCCCCCGCACGTACGCGCGGTCGATCTCGGGCTTGCCCTGGTAGGCCACCGAGGCGGGCTCGGCGTAGGCGCCCTTGACGAGCCGGACGCGCGAGCCCTCGTGCGCGAGGTCGCGCAGGTCGCCCTCGGTGCGCCGCAGCATCGCCTGGATGGCGACGCCCACCCAGGGGAACTCGGCCCGCAGCTTGCCGAGGATCTCCAGGGTGGAGTCGACGGTCGTGTGGTCCTCCATGTCGAGCGTGACCGTCATGCCGGCCCGTCCGGCGGCGGCGCAGATCTCGCTCGCGTTGTCGAACGCGAGGTCCTCGTCCAGCGCCTGGCCGAGCGCCGACAGCTTCACCGAGGCGTCCGCCCCGTCGTTGAGCCCCTGCTCCTCGAAGGCGGCGAACATCGCCAGGTAGGCGTCCCGCGTGGCCTCGGCCTGGGCCCGCTCGGCGGTGTCCTCCCCGAGATGGTCGAGGGTGACCCGCAGCCCCGCGCCGGCCAGCTCCCGCACGACGCCGGTCGCGGCCTCCAGATCCTCCCCGGCCACGAACCGGTCGACCACCCCCCGGGTGAGGGGGACGGACGTCACCAGGCCGCGCATCCGGTCACTACGGGCGGCCGCGAGGAGAAGAGGATTGGGCATCGGGACCTCCAACGACGTTGACACCCCGCACGTTAGGAGCGCCCCGCCCGGATCTCGTATAGTCAACTGCCACTTTCGGCCCGCAGATTCTTCATACAAATGTCACAAGGAGGACGATGGCTCGCGATCTACAGGAAATCGTGGAGCTCGCGGCCGACCTCCTGGGCGCCCCGGCCACCCTGGAGGACCGCGACTTCCACCTGGTCGCCTACGCCGCCCACGGCGACACGATCGACCCCGTCCGGATGGAGTCGATCCTGCACCGCCGCGCGACCGAGGCCGTCCGCACCCGGTTCGAGCGCCACGGCATCGCCCGCGCCACCGGCCCCGTCCGCATCCCCGCCGACCCCTCGCTCGGCCAGCTCGGCCGCCTGTGCCTGCCCGCCCGCTGGAACAGCGTCACCTACGGCTACCTCTGGCTGCTGGACGACAAGGAGCGCATCACCCCGTCCCGGGCGGCCCAGGCCATGCCCCTCTGCGAGCGCGCCGGCCTCCTCATGGCCCGCCAGGCCAGGGAACGCGACGATCTCGGCTGGCGGGTCGCCGACCTCCTCTCCGCCCAGCCGGACGTCCGCGCTCAGGCCGCCAACGAGCTGTCCGAGGCCGACGCCCTGGACCCGCCGCTGGCCGTGGCCGTCCTGCGCACCCAGAGGCCCGAGCCCCTCAACCCGTGGCTGCTCCCCCACTCCGTCCTCGCGACGGTCTGGCAGCGCGACCACGTCCTGGTGATCCCGTCCCCGACGTCCCCCCGCGCCATCGCCGACCGGGCCCGCCACATCCTGGAGGAGCGCGGCATCCCCGTCCAGGCGGGCCTGTACACCCCGTCCCCGAGCCTGGAGCACGTCCACGAGGGCTGGCTCCGCGCCCGCGTCGCCGCCCGCGCCGCCGCCCCCGGCGAGACCCGCGACTGGACGTCCCTGGGCGTCCTCCGCCTCCTGCGCTGCGCGGGCGACGAGGCCCTCTCCCAGGCCACCCAGACCCCCGGCACGCAACGCCTCCTGGACCACCCCGACCTGGCCGCCACGGCCCGCACGTTCCTGGACCTGTCAGGCAACGTCCAGCAGACGGCCCAGACCCTCAACATCCACCGCCAGACCCTCTACCACCGCCTGCGCCGCATCGAGGACCTCACCACCCTCTCCCTGGCCAACGGCCAAGACCGCCTGACCCTCCACCTGGCCCTAACGCTGGCCCCTCACCTGGACTCCTAACCGACAAGACCGGAGTACCACCCGCGAAGGTCGCGCTTGAGGATCTTGCCGCTGGGGTCCTTGGGAAGACCCTCAGCGAGGACGACGTACTCGGGCCACTCGTACCCGGCGAGCCGTGCCCGCGCGTGCGCGTGGACATCCTCGGCGGTCCCCGCTGACCACAGCCACCTTGTCCAGATACCGCCGCGCGGTCCGATGCAGCAGATCACCAACAGCATGCGGCCAAGCACGAGCGACCAAACCACCCACAGAACCCCAACAACCCCAGCAACGCACCATTCGATGGCCGAACCCCAAGGGGGGACAGAGGCACAAGCCCCCAGGGGAATAGGGCGAAGCCCAGGGGGTCTAGGGGCGAAGCCCCAGGGGTCCTTGGGAAGACCCTCAGCGAGGACGAC
>NZ_SMKU01000533.1 GCF_004349215.1 Actinomadura rubrisoli
CCTCCCGCCCGCTGGGCCCCTCCCGCTCGGTGGCCGCGCCGCCGGTGCCGCGCGGGGGAGTGTCCGCCGCCGTGTCGCCCGCGGCGTCCTCGGCCGTCCCGGAGTCCTGTGCCGTCGCGTCATGCGCCATGGCGGCCGACCTCCTCGCGCAGCCGGTCGGTGATGGTCGCGGCCAGGGCGGAGACCTCCGGCGAGTCGATGCGCCGGGGGCGCTCCATCGGCACGGGGAAGTCCTGGACGACCCGTCCCGGCCGGCTGCTGAGCAGCACGACCCGGTCGCCGAGGCGTACGGCCTCGCGGACGTTGTGCGTGACGAACAGCACGGTCAGGTTCCGCGTCCGCCAGATCCGCTCGATCTCGTCGTGCAGCAGGTCGCGGGTCATGGCGTCGAGCGCGCCGAACGGCTCGTCCATCAGCAGGACGGTGCTCTTGCCCTCCTCGTCCCGCTCGTCCTCGGTCAGCGCCAGGGCGCGGGCCAGCGCGACGCGCTGGCGCATGCCGCCCGACAGCTGGTGCGGGCGCTTCTTGGCGAACCCGCCGAGGTGGACGGAGTCGAGCAGGGCGGCGGCGCGGGCGCGGCGGTCCCGCCGGGGGACGCCGCGCATCTTCAGCGCCAGCTCCAGGTTCCCCGTGACGGTCAGCCAGGGGAACAGCGCCGGCTCCTGGAACATGAGCGCGACCCGCGCGCCGCCGGTGTCGACCGTGCCGGCGCTCGGCCGGTCGAGGGCGGCGACGAGGTTCAGCAGGGTGCTCTTGCCGCACCCGGACGCGCCGAGCAGGCAGGTGAACTCGCCCGGCGCGAAGTCGAGGGACACCTGGTCGAGGGCGAGCAGCGAGGAGCTGCCCGTACCGAACGCTTTGGACACGCCGGCGAGCCGGACCGCCGTGGCGGTCCGGCTCGGGGCAGCCGTGGCGGCCTGAGTCATTTGTCGCTGACCTGTGCCTTCCCGCTCGCCTTGAGCACGTCGTTGAGGGGCGTGAGGTTGTAGATGCCCTTCAGGTCGGTCTTCGCCAGCAGCCCGACCTCCTCGGCGTGCTGGGCGCCGCTGAAGAGCGAGGTCGCCACCGGGTCGGTCGTGAACTCGATCGACTTGAACGCCGAGTCGAGGACGTCCGGCTTGAGCGGCTTGCCGCTGTGCTTGGTGAGGGCCTCGTTGACCGCGGCCTTGGCGTCGGCCGGGTTCTTGTTGAGGTAGTCCGAGGTCTCGACGACCCCCTGGAGCAGCTTCTTCACCTGGTCGGGGTGCTCCTTCTCGAACTCCTGGGTGACCAGCAGGTTCGTGATGACGAACTTGCCGCCGGGCCACAGCGACTTCTCGTCCAGCAGCTTCTTGCCCTTGTTCTCCAGGATCAGCCGGGAGGCGAACGGCTCGGGGACCCAGGCGCCGTCGATCTCGCCCTGCGCGAACGTCTGCAGCGTCTGCGCGTTCTCCTGCGGGACGACCTTGACGTCGCCGCTGCCGTCCTTGTTGGCGGCCAGGCCGTTCTTCTTCAGCCAGTACCGGATCGCCACGTCCTGGGTGTTGCCGAGCTGCGGGGTGGCGATCTTCTTGCCCTTGAGGTCCTGGACGCCGTTGATCCCGGGCTTGACCACGAGCGAGACGCCGCCCGAGGCCGCGCCGGAGATGATGTGGACGGCCTTGCCGTGCGACTTCGACCAGGCGTTGATGGCGGGGTTCGGACCGACGAACGTGGCGTCGATCGCGCCGGAGAACAGGGCCTCCACGGCGGCCGGTCCGGCATTGAACGTGGCGGTCTTCGGCGCGGTGCCGAGGTGCTTGGCGAAGATTCCCTTTTGCACGCCGACGAGCGCGGTCGCGTGGGTGATATTGGGAAAGTAGCCGAGTTTGAGTTGCTTGGGAGCACCGGACTTGTCGCCGTCGTCGCCGCCGCACGCACTGAGCGTCCCCGCTCCAGCCAGGACGATCAGTGCTGCGGCGGCGATACGCCCGCGGAGTCTACGATGCATTGTCACGTTTCCCTACTTATCAAGTCTGTTTGACGTGAACAGTAGATAAGGTAGGCAATGTTCGCGTCAAGTCGGTTGCGTGGAACGGTTTCGTAACATCCGCGAACCGGCCGGAGATGGATCACCCCAGACTCGGGCAAAGCCGTCGAGGGGCTGAACGGCGAGCCAGTTGGGCGGGCGCGGGCGGCGCGGATAGGCTCGGTTGCTGCACGATCCAACCGCAGGACCATCCGCATCAGCAGGGAGTTGCCCGTGTCGTCGATCGAGGCCGTACTCGCCCGGGAGATCCTTGACTCCCGCGGCAACCCGACCGTCGAGGTCGAGGTGCTGCTCGCCGATGGGACCGAGGCGCACGCCGCCGTCCCGAGCGGCGCGTCCACCGGCCGGTTCGAGGCCGTCGAGCTGCGCGACGGCGGCGAGCGGTACGGCGGCAAGGGCGTGCGGAACGCCGTGAAGGCCGTCAACGACGTCATCGACGAGAAGCTCGTCGGCTACCCGGCCTCCGACCAGCGGCTGGTCGACCAGCTCCTGGCCGACCTGGACGGCACCCCCGGCAAGTCGCAGCTCGGCGCCAACGCGATCCTCGGCGTGAGCCTCGCCGTGGCCAAGGCCGCCGCCGACTCCGCCGGGCTCCCGCTGTTCCGCTACGTGGGCGGTCCGAACGCGCACCTGCTGCCCGTCCCGATGCTGAACATCCTGAACGGCGGCGCGCACGCCGACACCAGCGTCGACATCCAGGAGTTCATGATCGCGCCGATCGGCGCGGCCACCTTCTCCGAGGCGCTGCGCTGGGGCGCCGAGACCTACCACGCGCTGAAGTCGGTGCTGAAGTCCAAGGGACTGAACACCGGCCTCGGCGACGAGGGCGGCTTCGCGCCCGAGCTGCCGAGCAACCGCGACGCGCTCGACCTCATCCTGGAGGCGATCGGCAAGGCCGGCTTCACCCCCGGCCGCGACATCGCGCTCGCCCTGGACGTGGCCGCCAGCGAGTTCCACGCCGACGGGCAGTACGCGTTCGAGGGCACCAAGCGGTCCGCCGACGACATGGCCGCCTACTACGCCGAGCTGCTCGGCAACTACCCGCTCGTCTCCATCGAGGACCCGCTCGACGAGGAGGACTGGGCCGGCTGGGAGGGCCTCACCGCCGCTGTCGGCGACCGCGTCCAGCTCGTCGGCGACGACCTGTTCGTCACCAACCCCGAGCGCCTGGCCCGCGGCATCGCCTCCGGCGCCGCGAACGCGCTGCTGGTCAAGGTCAACCAGATCGGGACGCTCAGCGAGACCCTCGACGCCGTCTCGCTCGCCCAGACCAGCGGCTACCGCTGCATGATGAGCCACCGGTCCGGCGAGACCGAGGACACCACGATCGCCGACCTCGCCGTGGCCACCAACTGCGGCCAGATCAAGACCGGCGCCCCGGCCCGCAGCGACCGCGTCGCCAAGTACAACCAGCTTCTGCGCATCGAGGAGCTGCTGGACGACGCGGCCCGCTACGCCGGCGCCGCCGCCTTCCCGCGGTTCGACGGGCGGGGCTGAGTCCGACGCGCGCCCGGCGGCCGGCCCCGCCGGCCGCCGGGCCCGATCCGCAGGCCGCCGAGCCGCAGGCAGGGGAGACGCGATGGCACAGGGCGAGGAGCGGGCACGGGCCCGCGGCCCGCAGGACGACTCCGCCGGGAGCGGCACGCGCCGCGGCAACCCGGCGCTGACCAGCCGCGCCGCCATCCTGGCGGTCGTGATGTGCGCGATTGCGCTGAGCCTCGCCTACCCCGTGCGCGAGTACATCGCCCAGCGCAAGGAGATCGCCGACCTTGAGCACAAGGAGAGCGCGGCCCGCCGCCAGGTGGATCAGCTCGCTCAGCGCAAGCAGCAGCTGGGGGATAAGTCGTACATTGAGCGTGAAGCGACGCGAAGGCTCCATTACTGCCGACCGGACGTGAAGTGCTACATCGTCCTGGACGGCGGTGGGGGTGACGGGCAACTGGCCCGCAAGGGCGGTCCGACGACCAGGCCGCCGTGGTACGAGACACTGTGGCGGTCCGTGGAGGCCGCCGACAGGCCGCGCTGACCTCCGTCCCGCGGCGCGGCGGGACGGTGACGGCGCGTCCGGCGGTGAGGCCGGGCGCGATCGCAACGGCGGGGCGGACGCAGGACACGGACCGAGATCCGTGGGTGGGGACGCAGATGATCGAGGAACGTTTCAACGGCAGTACCGGGGGGTTTGGGGGGTCGTCCCCCCAAAATGAC
>NZ_SMKU01000534.1 GCF_004349215.1 Actinomadura rubrisoli
CCCCTCGCCCCACCGACCGGCCCTACACGCGTCCAGACGACTCGGACCCAATCGGTGCGCCGGATGCCCCTGATAGCTGACGCGCAGCCGCAGCCCGAGTTCCCCGGGTACATCGGGGGTGCGGGTGCACGCTGCGGCGATCTGCGGGACGCCGCGCCGGATCACGTCAAGCGGCCATACGGCTCGATCTCCAGCCGGTCAGGCTCGTCCGGCCCGCCCCAGTGAGGTCCGCAGACGGCTGATCAGGCCGCGTGATGTCGCGTCCCGCTCAGCGCCGGCCGCGCGCCGGACGCCCGCCGCGATGGCGTCCGGTGCCAGCCGCGCACCGATCTCCGCAACCGCCCGGGGCAGGTCATGGCAGGGGGCGATCGGGTCGCCGGTGGAGTCGATGAACCAGAGCACCCCGCCCACGCCCGCCTTGACCCGGATGCTCTCCCCGACCGTCGGAAGACTGGGCGACAGCACATGCAACCGCTCAGGCGCCTGCTCGTAGCGAGGACGCGCCGCCCACCCGTCAGTGGCCAAGGCCCGCGCGAGCAGATCAAGATAGTCCGTGGCGATCACAACTCGCCCCCTGTAGCCACGTCGCGGGGCGCCAGGTCGGCTGCGATGATCACGGCCGCGTCGATAACGTGATCAGCCTGCGCGATCGGCTCACCGAGCGCGTCAAAGAACCAGAGGCGGTCGCCATCAATCGGCCGTGGCTTACAGGTGATCGTCTGAGTCCGCAGCGAGACGTCGCCCCGCCGCGCCACGGTCACAGCCCTGGCCCCCACGGACGTGGTGAAACCGCGCCGGTCCAGAGCGTTCCCCAGTGCGTAAAGCAGCGGATAGGCGTGCGGATGCTCGCTACCGTCGAAGCGTTCACTCATGCCCGCCTCGCCTGCTTCGTTACCCTTACCCATAGCCGAACCTCGCTTTCGGTCAGGTCCCGGGTCCCCTGGCGTTCGCCCGCCAGGCCGGGGCCGCTTTGTGTTCGGGGCGGAACACTTACCGGCCTTCGCACGGCCACCGGCGCATGTCCCGCCTTGCCGTCCCGCCCAAGTCCCGGGCGAACCTTCGCGCTCGGCGCCTCGACCAGAGGCGGGCCCTGCTGCGACAGGACGATGGCCCGCCACATCCGCTGGCCAGTTCATGCCCGGTCCTCGAACGCCGCCAGGACAGCGTCGACGGTGACCAGCGGGTCCCCGACCGGGCCGATCACCCGGTCACCATCCAGCCAGCGGAACATCCCCCGCCGACAGGTCACCAACCGGGTACGCCCACCCGGACCCGTCGCCGTCAGCGTCGTGTCATAGGCGGTGGCGGTGATCCCGCACTTCCGCAACTCGACCGCCAGGCCCCGCAACGCCAGCCGGGCCTCGACACCGTCCGCCTCCGCCAGCAGCTCGCGCAGCAACCCGAGCTCATCGGCCTGCGCACCGAAGAACCCGCCCCGCCCCGGCGGGCCCGGCCGCCAAGCGTGCCACCCGGCGCCGCCCGGCACCTCCTCGACCTCCACCAGCCAGCCAGGAAACTCCTTCATCAGACCGCACTGCGTCTCTGGCCCGCTCATCGCGCACCCGCCTCAACCTCGGCGACCGCACGAAGCTTCGCGCGAAGCTCATCCGCCGTATCGGCGTCCAGCTCGGTCTGCACCAGCGAACTGAGTGGGCGGCCATCCAACCGGGCGTGCCCGGTGGTGCGGATCGCCCACCAGCGGCCAGTGTCGGTGGTGTGGATGATCGACCAATGCGGGAACTCCGCGCGGAGCTGGGCCTTGGTCTGCTCGATCTCGTCCGTCGTCGCGTTCACGATGACCGCTTCCTGCTTGCACTGCACGGGTGGTGGTGTTCTGGTCACTGCAAGTGAATCCGTGGCAGGCGGCACGAATCCAGAGGCAGGATGAGGTGGCAAGGGGTGGGGCCACCCGGTCACACCATCCGGCGAGAGGGGCATCTCAACATGTCCGCCGACAAAAGGGCCATCGGCCGCCGCCTACGCAAGGCGCGCGAGGAACCGCCGTACTGGACGCGCGGGGACCTCGCGCGGCTGCTCCGCAACGCGGCGACGCCCAAGGAGCTGCCCTTCATCGCGCACGTGCCCAGCCTCGAAGGCATGATCAAGCAATGGGAGAACGGGCGGTACGTCCCCGGCCGCCGCTACCGGCTTCTGTATGCCCGCGTGACCGGCCGCTCTGAAGACGAACTGTTCGCCCCCGAACCGGCCGCCCCTTCGCTGTGGCGCTCACCCGAACTCAACGGGGCGCTCAGCCCCGACGACGAGGACCGCCTGAACCTTGCCATCCGCAAGCCCTACCGCCTGGACCTGACTGTCGTCGACTCGCTCGCCGCGATCCTCGCCGCGCAGCGCCGCCTGGACGACACCGCCGGGCCAGCCGCGATCCTCCCCGCCACCCTTGCCCAGACCGACGCCGTGACCGGCCTGCTCGGCGACGCACGAGGGCGTGCCCGCGACGCACTCCTTCCGGTCGCCGGCGAGTACGTCCAGTTCGCGGGGTGGCTCCACGCCGAGCTGCGCAACGATCAGACCTCGATGCATCTGCTCACCGACGCCGAAGCCCTCGCCGACGACGCCGCAGATGGCACGCTCGCCGCGCAGGCCGCGAACTTCAAGGGCTACCTTGCGAGGCAGGCCGACAACCCACGCGGAATCGTCCGGCATTTCCTGACCGCCTACCACACGCCCGGTGCGGCGCCCGCGCAGCGACTGGGCGACGCGGTCCAGGCTGCGCAGGGTCTAGCGCTGCTGGGCGAGGGCGCCGCCGCCCGCAGGCTCCTCAACGAGGCCGAAGCGCTGGAGGAGCCTGCTGCACGCAGCCTTCCGCCCGGAACGGCGTACTGGCTCACGCCGGACTTCCAGCACATCAACGTCGGGCTCGCGTTGCTCAGCCTGGGAGAACACATGGCGGCGGCCGAGCATCTCTCTGCGGGGCTGGAGGCACTGCCACCCGATCAGCGACACGCGCCCTGGACGGGTGAGTACTACGAGGCGCTCGAACGCGCCCGCGGCCAGGAATGAACGCCGTACCTTGACAGGGCGATGCACCGGCGCCCGGGAATGCGCAACCCAGGCCCTAGCGTCACTGGCCGACCAGCAAAGGCAAGGCATCATCAGCCTTCGCGGACGCGAAGTCTTGGAGGTCCTGCCGTCCAGTCAGCGAGCGTTCGCGCCTGCCAGGCAGCTTCATGAACTCCTGACCCCACCCCGGAGGGAGAAGCCAGGTGACCGTGACCGCAGCCGCCCCTGAGCACGTCGACGCAATCGTCGTCCTCCTTGAGGAGATGGACGGGTTCTATGGGGCAACCGGGCTTGAGCCCCCGGACGTTCGCCGTCGTCAGGTCGACTTGGCGCTGTTCTCCGACCCGCCGGCCGGGTACGCGCTGTTGGCTTGGGACGCCAGTCAACTTGTGGGGATCGCCTCGTACTCGTTCCTGTGGCCTGCGGTCGGGTTGACCCGCTCGCTGTATCTGAAAGAGCTGTACGTCGCTGAGCAGCGCTGGCGGAGCCGGATCGGCACGGACCTCATGCGGGCGCTGTTCAAGGTGGCCGCCAAGTATGAATGCAGCCGGGTTGAGTGGACGACCGACACCGACAATGCTGGCGCCCAGCGGTTCTATCGCGACCTGGGCACGACGCAGATCCCGAAGTTGTTCTACCGGGCGGACCGCTCCGCCATCGAGTCGGGGCTAGCTTGAGAGCGCGATGCACCGGGCCCCGTTCCTTCGCGTCGAGCGGACGGGGCGCCAATCTCATGCGCGAGGCCGTGAACGGGGGTCGGCTGGGGCCGGAGTGTTCGAGGGCCGGGAGTGGGGTTCGGCCGGAGGGGTGTTCGTTGGCCGGATGGCCGGGCTGGTGAGCCTCGCCCGTGTGGGCTGGGGCTCGGGTTGTGACGTGTGGCATAGGACGGCCCTCAGGCTCGGTGTGGGGGCGTGCCTGGCTGGGGGCTGTCAGGTTCCCGCCCGGGGATTGCTCGCGAGCCGGGTGGACCACCCGGGAATGGGGTGCTGGCTCGCTGGCCGTTGATCCGGCTCGACCGGCGGGCGGGGGAACGCGAGGGTTACGGGCCTTCCCCCTGAAGTGTGGACATCTCGAGGCCTGGATCATGGATCCAGGGAAGGAGGTGTCTTTGATGGCGCTGAAGCACTATCCGGAGGAGTTCAAGACCGACGCGGTGGCGTTGTTCTTGTC
>NZ_SMKU01000535.1 GCF_004349215.1 Actinomadura rubrisoli
ACTTCCACAACACCAGCAGGAGGCACAGCGCCAACGACGGGCTCGCCCCGATCACGTTCGAGCATCAGATGGCAGAAGCACGAAGAACACCAACGGCCCAGCCCAGGGCCGAAGTGGCATAACACCGTCTCCACGCTTTCAGGGGATTGACAGTCGGGCTGGGGCCGGTGTAGCGGCGACCTCGGCTATTGGAAGTGTCTGAGTGCTTTCGCTCGGAAGTGTTCATGCCTTCTCGGTTGCCGGTGGGTGCCAGATGGCGGGGGCGGTGCGGGTGGTGAGGAGGGAGGCTGCCCAGCGTTCCAGCTTGACGAGCCCCGCTCGGGCAGGGTGCCGGTGGCCATCAGGACCGCTGCGTAGGTGGTCCAGGGTCTTGCTGGGTGGCAGGCCGTCGAGGATCTGGTGCGCGAGCCGGCGGGAGTCCTGGCCGATCTCGGTGAGCGTCGCGGGGGCTTTGGGCCGGTTCAGCCGGCTCATGGCCGTGTCGGGACAGGGCCTTCACCCTGCTGGCAGCGCGCACAGGCCGGCCGGCCGGCCTTGCCGCTCTCGGCTCCGGCCAAGTCGTTGATGAGGCGGAGCACGGCCGGTGCCGGCGCCGTGTTCCCGGGCCCGGTGAACAGGTCGGGTGCTCGCGGACGGCCCAGATCAGGCGCCGCCGCCCGGCCGGGCGGGTGGTCGCCCGCTCGACGGCGGCCAGCACTTGCGGGGCGGTGAGGGCCGGGGCGGGCTCGGTGATCAGTTGCGTCAACAGCGGCATCGGGTCGTCGAGGTCGGGACAGCCCTCGCAGCGCGGCCGGCCCAGCACGGCGCCGCCACGCGCCAGCCTTGTCGTCGGTTCCGTGTGAGCAGGTCCCCACTCCGCAGCCGAGCTTCACCGCGCCTGGCTCCCGTGAGCCCTGGCTCCGTCCCCACGGAGCCAGGGCTCTTCTGGCGGGAGCGCGCCAACCTGCCTGGTTCGAGCCCGGGTCCGCGCTGGCTGACCCTGTGGCCCAGCCCTGTCGCGGCCGCTCGATGACATGGCGGAGTTCCGGCCGCCGTTCGGGCCAAGAAGCATTCGGCTTCATGCCGCCGCTGGACGAGGCGTATTTCGCACGGATGCTGGAGAGGATCGTGCGGCGCGGCTACCTCCCGGCCATCACGGTAAAGGTGAACCCGGCGCTCGTCGGACGGCGCAGCGGAGTGTCGCTCTTGATGCGGCGCAGCACCTCGTTCCTGCTGAGGCCGAGCCCCTGCGCGATGAGCCGCTCCGGGCGCACCGGCACCGGATCCTCGAAGACGACCTCGATCTGGACCGGCCACGGGCCGTCGAGCCACGCCGATGGGGTGTGCATCTGCCAGGCTCCCTTCCAGTCCAGCGTGAAGCGGTTGCGCCGGGCGAGTAGTGGATCCAGCAGCGCGGACGCCACCAGCTCCGGGTCGCCGGTGTGGTAGCCGTCGAGTTCGGCCGGATCGAAGGATCTGACCGGCGCTCGCTCGTGGACGGTGAGCTTGCGCGTTCGATCGCAGGACACGCAGCGGACCAGCAGCCACACGTCCAGCAGCTTGCCGTTGGCGTTGACGCGGAACCTGCCCTCGCCGGTGGTGGCCGACTCCGATCGGCAGTCCACGCACCGCAGCGACAGCAGAGGCAGCCTGGTTCGGCGGACGACCCAGGGCAGCACGGTATGAGGTGGTGAAGACATGATCTCTCTAGACCTGACACGAGGCCGATTGCGCGCGGCCTCAAACGCCGTACGACCGGGCGCGCACGGGCAGCCCGGCAGAGCCGACGGGAGGGTCGGCTTGAAGGTGAGCGGAAGAAGGTGTCAGGTCTAAAGAGCAGGCGGGGTCACGCGGTTCGTCCTCTGTCCTCACTGCAACGGGGCCGCAGGCAACCTACCCGAACGCCGCAGACGGGCCCAAACGGGTTTCCGGCGGCGAACGGTGCCTGTTCTCGGGCACGGCCAAACGCCGGAGCCGTCCGACGATGCCTCCGGCAGAGCCTCCTGGACGGCAAGGCCGCCGACGCGCCGTCCAGGGCCGGGGCTCGCGCCTGTGCGCAGCCGCCAACCAGCGATCCGGGGACGCATTCGAGGGATCAAGTGGATTCCCGCCGCGTCGGCTTCGACGCGGCTAACCGCAGGACGGCGGTGCCTCGGTGGCGCGGCGGCGGTGGGCCTTCTGGCGGCAGTTCGCGCCGCAGAAGCGGGCGGGGCGGCCCGTGCGGGCGGTCGTCAGTGCGGTTCCGCAGACTTCGCAGCGCGCCTCGCCGGCCGGAGTTTCGTTACGTGACACTGTGTGGGTTTCGTTACGCAGCGGCGGGAGTTCCGTGACAGGGGACGGACGGAGCGCGTCACAGGCCAGGACGGTCATGCGGCCGGGCGGGCCGGTGACCCGACGGCCCCGTTCCATGACCATGCAGCCGGTCAGCAAGGCGCGGATGTCCAGGACGTCGACGTCGGCCCGGACCGCGCCCGCATCCTGGGCCCGCCGGAGGAGCCCGCCGAGGGCTTCGTTGAACTCGTCGTCCACGCCCGCGTGGTGGAACGCGCCCATGCTCTTGTCCAGCGTGATGGACTCGCACAGGGCGTGGTTGAACATGGCCCGTTCCACCACCCACAAGAGGAAGCCGTAGAACGCCTCGGCCGGGTCTTCGGCGTCGATCAGGGCCTTCGCCTCGTCCACGATCCGATGGATGCGGTCGGCCACGACGGCCTTGAACAGGGCCTCCTTGGTGGGGAAGTTGCGGTAGACCGTCCCGGCGCCGACACCCGCGCGGCGGGCGATGTCGTCCAGGGGGACGAGCATGCCGTCCGCTGCGAACGCCTCCAGGGCGGCCTGCAAGATCCGTTCCCGGTTCCGGCGCGCGTCCGCACGGCGCGGCGCACCGTCCGCACGGCCCGGCGCACCGTCGGCGCGGCGCGGTGCATCCGGCAGGGTGTCCGGGACGAGCGGGTCCGTGGACATGCCGGCCTCCCCTCCTGGTGTTGACAACCGGGCTCACCGTTCCGGTACCGTCGTAAGCGGGCTGCTTGTTCCGATTGTATGCACCGGAGGAGAGACGATGACGATGACCGCGGTCGGCGAGGCGAGGCAGAGGCTGGGACGGATCGGAGTCGGGCTCATGACGCCCCTCGCGCCCGCCGACGAGTGGCGGCGGGCGGCGGTCCGCATGGAGCGGGCGGGGTACGGGGCCATCTGGGTGAACGAGGCCGTCGGCGGCCGCGAGGTGTTCACGCAGCTCGGCGTGATGCTCGCCGGGACGGACAGGATCGTGCTCGGCTCCGCGGTCGCGAACCTGTGGGCGCGGCACCCGGCCGCGATGCAGGGCGCCGCCTCGGTGCTGGCCGACGCCTATCCGGGCCGGCTGGCGCTCGGAGTCGGCGTCAGCATGGGCCACATCGTGGAGGCGAGCGGCCAGCGGTGGACGAGCCCGCTCGCGAAGATGCGCGAGTACCTCGACGGGATGGACGCCGCGGTCGAGGCGGCTCCGGTGCCGTCCGTGCCGTTCCCGCGGCTGCTCGCCGCGCTGGGGCCGAAGATGCACGGGCTGGCCCGCGACCGCGCCGACGGCGCGCTGCCCGCGGCGATGCCGGTGGAGCACACGCGCCGCGTCCGGGAGCTGCTCGGCCCCGACAAGCTGCTCCTGGTCATGCAGGCCGTGATCCTTGAGACCGATCCGGCGGCGGCTCGCGGCTTCGCCCGGCAGACCCCGATGCTCACCCTTCCGGGTTCCCCTTACGTCCGTTCGCTCCGGAACCTGGGCTACGACGACGCGGCCTTGGCGGACGGGGGTTCGGACGAGGTCGTCGACGCCTGCTTCATCTGGGGCGACGAGGCGGCCGTCGCCGAGCGGGTCGGCGAGCACCTCGACGCGGGTGCCGACCACGTCGGCCTCACGGTGTTCACCCCGGACCTGGCCTCGGCGGCCGACCAGTTCGAACGGCTCGCCCCCGTCCTCCTCTGATCAGCGGGGGCGGACCAGGCCCGTTTCGTAGGCGGCTATGACGAGCTGGGCCCGGTCGCGGGCGCGGAGCTTGGCCAGGAGGTGGCCGATGTGGGTCTTCACCGTGGCGGGGCTGAGGTGCAGGTGCGCGGCCAGCTCGGTGTTGGACAGGCCGCGGGCGATGAGGAGGAGCACCTCGCGCTCGCGGTCGGTGACGCCGTCCAGGCCGGGGGGCGGGGGCTGGACG
>NZ_SMKU01000536.1 GCF_004349215.1 Actinomadura rubrisoli
GTCCAGGAGGGCCAGGAGCGGACCCCCGCCGAGGCCCCCCGAAGCCCCGAGGAGCCCGCGCGCGACCCGTGCTCCGCGGAGCCGTCCCCCGAGGAGCCGTCCCCCGAGGAGCCTTCCGAGGAGCCGTCCGCCGAAGAGTCTTCCGACGGGGAGCCGCCCGGCCGGAGCGAGCAGCTCGGACGGCCGCTGCCCGAGGCCGTCCGGCAGAGCGTGGTCGAGACCGCCGCCGAGCTGCTCGGCGCGCTGCCGTCCGACGAGGTGCCGGTCCCGCTGCGCCGGTTCGCGCGGTTCGAGCGCCGCAAGCGCGCCAAGCTCGCCGGGCAGCACATCGCGGCGCTGCTGGAGAAGGACCCCGGCTTCCGGCTGCGCGTCGCCGGGCCGCTGCGGGCGGCGCAGCCCGAGCTCGTGGAGGCGGTCGAGGACGGCGACGTGCCGCCCGCCGCCGACCCGGTGCGGGTCGCGGTGCTGGCCTACCTGCTGCGCCCCGCCGGCTGGACGGACCTGGTCGAGGCCGCCCGCGAGGAGCTGGAGCGCTCCGCGACCGCGTCGGAGGAGGAGGCGGCCGAGCGCCGCGTCGCCGCGCTCAGGGAGGAGCTGGCCGCCGCCCGCGCGGCGCGCGCGGCGGAGGTCGACAAGCTGCGGTCGGAGCTGCGCGAGAGCAAGACCGAGGTGGCCGAGCTGCGCCGCAAGCTGCACGACGCCCGCACCAAGGCGCGGGCCGCGCAGGAGCGCGCCGAGTCGATCGCGGCCGGCACCGAGCGCGACCTCGCCGCCGCGCGGGAGTCGACCGCCGCGTCCGAGAAGGAGATGCGCAAGCTGCGCGCCCGCGCCGTCCAGGCCGAGGCCGCCGCGGAGGCCGCCAAGCGGGCGGCGCGCGAGGGCCGCAACGTCGACGACGTCCGGCTGCGGATGCTGCTCGACACGCTCCTGGACGCGGCGCAGGGCGTCCGCCGGGAGCTGGCTCTGCCGTCGACCATCGGCCGTCCCGCCGACGCGGTGGGCGCGCCGGAGGCCGGCCGGGCGGCGCACCGCGCGCTGCCGGGGCGCGCGCTGTCCGACAGCGACCCGCAGCTGCTCGACCGGCTGCTGACGCTGCCGCAGGTCCATCTGGTCGTGGACGGCTACAACGTCACCAAGACCGGGTACGGCGACCTGCCGCTGTCCGACCAGCGCAACCGGCTGATGTCGGGCCTCGGCGGGCTCGCGGCGCAGACCCGCGCCGAGGTGACGTGCGTGTTCGACGGCGCCGACCTGGACGCGCCGGTGCCGATCGGGGCGCCGCGCGGGGTGCGGGTGCTGTTCAGCCGCACGGGGCAGACCGCCGACGAGCTGATCGGCGACCTCGTGCGGGCGGAGCCGCCCGGCCGCGCCGTCGTGGTGGTGTCCAGCGACCGCGAGGTGGCCGACGCGGCCCGGCGGGCCGGCGCGCGCCCCGCGCCCTCCACCCTGCTGTTGCGCCGCCTGGGACGGTCGTAGAGGATCTGCTGCGTGGCACGGCCCCGGTCCCCCGGGCCCCCCGGGCCGGGCCCGATCCGACGCTCTGCGATTTCGACAGCACGTGAAGTAGCTGTTTGAAGGAGAAAGTCGATCAGAAAGTGACGTTTCGGTTGTGACGGTTGTTGCCCGTCGCTAATGTCGTCCCGCTGATGTCGTGGACGAGAGGGGCGATTTCGACCGTGGCCAAAGATCTCATCGGGGTCTCAGCGCACTCGCGCGAACGGCGGGGCGCACGTGCGGGGAACGGCACCTCCCGCCGCTTGGCGGCCACCGCCTGCCTGGTCGTGGTGACGTCCTTCGCGTTCACCCCGGTGGACGCGCACGCGGCCGCGCCGAAGCCGAGCGCGACCGAGGTGCGCAAGAAGCTCACCAAGCTCAATGAAGAGGTCGACCAGGCCGTCGAGAAGTACAACAAGATCAACGAGCAGCTGAAGATCGCCAAGCGGAAGCTCGACGCGGCCAAGAAGTCCAGCAAGGGCGAGGAGGCGTCGTTCGAGCAGCAGCGCTCCAAGATCGCCCAGATGGCGGCCGACGCCTACAAGAACGGCGACTCCGCCGACGTGACGGGCTTCGTCGGCAGCAAGGACCCGCAGTCGATCCTCGACCAGGCGGCGGTCTTCACGCACCTGTCGCAGGAGCGCAGCTCCCAGCTCACCCAGTTCCTGGCCACCGCGCAGCGGCTCCGCCGCGAGCAGGCGCAGGCCCAGGCCGCCTACGACGACGTCGCGGGCAAGGCCAAGGAGCTCAAGGACAAGAAGGGCAAGCTCGACAAGCAGGTCAACGAGCAGAAGAAGCTGCTGAAGAAGCTCGGGGTGAAGACCCCGAGCAGCAACGGCGGCGGTAACGGCGGCGCGGGCGGCTCCTACAACGGCCCGGCCAGCGGTTCGGCGCGCACGGCCCTCAACTTCGCCTACGCGCAGCTCGGCAAGCCGTACTCTTACGGCGCGGCCGGACCGGGCTCCTACGACTGCTCCGGGCTGACCATGCGCTCGTGGGGCGCGGCGGGCGTGAGCATCACCCGCACCACCAACTCGCAGTACGCGGCGACCAAGCACATCGACAAGAGCGCCCTCCAGCCGGGCGACCTGGTGTTCTTCAGCAACCTCGGCCACGTCGGCATGTACGTCGGCGGCGGCAAGATGATCCACGCCCCGCACACCGGTGACGTCGTCAAGATCTCCGACATCACCTCGGGCTACTACCAGTCCAACTTCTACGGCGCGACCCGCCCCTGACGGCCCCCCGGGGCCCTCTCGCGGGCCCCGGGCACGGCCCGGACGGCGGGCCGCGCCACCCCTCCCCCGACAACGGACCGGGCTTGACCTGGTCCGTTGTCTTTTTTGTGGGGGATTTGCCTTCTGATGGCGCTTTGATACCTTGTCACCACTCAAGGCGCTCTCCAGGCGCTCTTGTCCCGCGGTGCCCACCCGGCACGGCGGTCCCGCACGGCACATCCAGCTGCCGTGCGACGGCGGCGCGATCCACGTGCCGCCTCCCGAGGTCGGTGCGATCCACGCGCCGTCCCGCGGCGCCGAAGGCGCCGCAACGGTCTCCTTCGAGACCCGGCCGGCCCGGCCGACCGTGCGCACGCCGCAGCGTGCATGGCGCTGAGAGCGCGCCACGGCGGTCCTCGCAGGGTCACGGCCCGTGCGGTCCCCTGGACAGGGGCCGCCGCCCTCACAACATCAACGCCGCTCCTTCGCACGCGGGACACAGGGTCCCGCGCCCGGGCCCCATCGCGCCCCCAGGATCGCAGCGGCAACGCCGAGTCCGCCGTCGCGCGGAGCCGGGGACCCACATCGGCCGGCGTCCAGGGACCTCCCTGGACGGACATGCCGGTCCCGGGGTGAATCGGCGCGACTCTCCCTCCATGGCGAGAGCCCGCCGTAGGGCCACTTCCACGCCCGAACCCGTCAGCTAACCCGGTAGGCGTCTTGGAAGATAAGGAGTGATTCTGTCCAGTAACCCTCAGCAGCACATCAATATCGGCCTCCGCCGGAAGATCTCGCTCTCCGGCACCGTGCGGCCCGGTTAGCCGCACGCATCGACCCGGGCGTGGCCGCCCGTCCATCGTGCGGCCACGCCCGGCCCCTCTCCACAGGCCCCCGCCCTGGAGCGGGACCTCTGACCATCCCCCATCGGGCGCCCGCCCCCGGGCGCCCCACCGCCGAGTCCGCGCCGTGCCGCACGGTGTCCCACCGCGGGCGTGCAGTGTCCCACTGCGCCCATGCGGTTCGTTCGCCATGCCCGCACGGCTTCCCGCGGAGCCGGGGACCCATCGTCCCTCGGGGTGAATCGGCCTGCCGCAGGCCGTAGGGCGACTTCCACGCCCGAACCCGTCAGCTAACCCGGTAGGCGGCTTGGAAGCCAAGGAGACCCCCTGTTGGCAGGCAAGCACCGCAAGACCAGCCCCATGGCCCTGACCTGGCGGACGACCGGCGGAGTGATCGTCGGCGCCGCCGTCCTCGGCACCGCCGCGGCGACCGCGCAGGCGTCGGTCCTGCCGTTCGGCTCGGAGCCGTCCAAGCCCGTGACGGCCCAGATGGCCATCGCGAAGACCGCACCCGGGCACGCGTCCAAGCCGGGCGCGAAGACCACCGGCAGGCCGGCGCCCGCCAGGGCCTCGCGCTCCGCCCCGCGCACCGCCCCGCACGCGGTGCCC
>NZ_SMKU01000537.1 GCF_004349215.1 Actinomadura rubrisoli
CCGGCGGACAGGGCGATGCGGCGGGCCTGCTGGGGCGGGATCGGGGTCCCGTCGGTCAGGCGGGCGGGCGCAGTACCGCCGGTGAGGGTGTCGAGGTCGCAGATGACCGTGACCTTGGTGGCCTTGTGTCCGCCTGCCAGGACGGTGGTGAGGGCGGCTGCGGTGCGCTCGGACAGGTCGCGGCGGTCGTCGGTGCCCGCCGGCTTGGCCAGTGGCCCCAGCGTGCCCTCCCACACCGCCGCGTCTTCGGCGTTGAGCCAGCCCTTTAAGTAGCGGCCCCCGTCCAGGGAACGGGTCGAGGTGATCCAGGAGCGTTCGTAACCGCGCCGGGACTCCCCGTCGGAGCGCTCGGTGCCATCGCGTTCGGCAATGACGTCGCGGATGCGCTTGCCGAAGGAGGCGACCTTGCCGGCGGAGAACCCCTGATCGACCATGCCGAGCAGGATTTCTTCGGCCGCACCGCAGTCGTCATTGTCAAGGCGGGCGACAGCACTCGCGATGGTGGCGGCATAGCCGTGGGACAGCTCGCCGGATGCCCAGAGCTTGGTCACGCGGGTGAGGCGGTGACGTTGGCGGGCCAGAGTGAGCCGCTCTTTGGCGCGGTTGTCGCGCATACCCAGCCGGGTACGCAGCCAGGCTTGAGTGGAGGGAAGCCCCCACCGTCGCACCTCTCCGGAGGCGTCGACGACGCCCAAGAGGTCGGCGATGCAGCTTTCCTGCAGATCAGAGGTCCTGGCGAGGGTCTCAGTGAGCTCCAGGCAGGCGGCCGGGGAGTCGGGTGGCGCGCGGTGAGCCAGTTCGGCCGCGATCGTCGACGCGGCGTTCACCAATTCCATGGTGGACGCCCCATCTAGATCCATCGCGATCGAACGCATAATAGAATTATATCGAGCACCATCTCCACTCCAAGCCTCAAAACAGCCCGACTATTGTCACCACAAAGACACACCAGAGCCCGTCCATCCCAAGCCACTCACCCCGAATCGAATTCGATTTTGGACTTGCTTCAGATCTCCGGCTGAAGAGGACGGTGGGGGCGGCGCGTCCTGCGGGGGCAGGCGGAGCCTGCCCCTTGAAAGCTGCCTTAGGGGCCGCAGAGGCTCCGAAGTCAAGGGTAGGCCGGAGGCCTATCGCGTAGCGACGCGAAGCGCCCTTGACTTTGGAGGGGCGGCCCCGTACGCAGCGCCGCCCCCGCCGCCGAACACTTATTGTGAATGCCACACACTCTTTTAGCCGTATTCAATACGCCTCCAAGAGAAAATGGAGAGCGACAACGCCCGAGGCAACTCCCACGGAGGCAGCCGATTTGAGGAGCGCCGCCGTCCTCACAGCGAAAGAGGTTGGGCGTGACCTGGCTGAAGCGGACCATGAAGACGAAGGGTTGACCTGGGCCTGCCCTCGGCGGGGTTGACCTGGAGCGCACTCCAGGTCGCACAGTTGCAGTGAGCTCTTCCGAGAGCGAGCACTCAAACGCGACAGCGAGCGCTCCAACGGGTGAGCACTTCCGACGGTGAGCACTTCCGCCGCGACGGTGAGCACTGCAACGGCGAGCACTTCTGACAAGGAACGAGAAGGATCTGACATGCGCATCGGACTCCAGGTTCCCAGCTTCACCTTCCCCGGCGGATCGGAGCAGATCGGCCCGACGTTCGGCCGGATCGCCCGCGAGGCCGACGCGGCGGGGCTGCATTCGCTCTGGGTGATGGACCACTTCTTCCAGATCCAGGTGGTGGGCCCGACCGACGAGCCAATGCTGGAGAGCTACTCGGCGCTGGCGTATGCGGCGGCGCTGACCAAGCGGATCACGCTTGGGACGATGGTCACCGGCGTCACCTACCGGCACCCCGGCCTCCTGATCAAGACAGTGACCACGCTGGACGTCCTGTCCGGTGGACGAGCTTGGCTAGGCATCGGCGCAGCGTGGAACGAGGAGGAGTCGCGGGGGCTCGGCGTGGCGTTTCCACCGGTCGCCGAGCGGTTCGAGCGCCTGGAGGAGACGCTGCGGATCGCGCACCAGATGTGGAAAGGCGACGAGTCGGCATTCAACGGTGAGCACTATCACCTGGAACGACCGCTGAACTCGCCGCCGGCGGTACGACGGCCTCATCCGCCAATCCTGGTCGGCGGTGGCGGGGAGAAGAAGACGCTGCGGTTCGTCGCCAGGTATGCCGACGCCTGCAACCTCTTCGACGGCGACGAACTGCCCCACAAGCTGGACGTGCTCCGTGAGCACTGCGAGCGGGAGAGCCGCGACTACGCCGACATCGAGAAGACGTCGCTGACGTTCCTCCCCGGGGCGCCGTCGGTCGACCAGTCGGTCGACACGATCGGACGACTCGCCGAGCGCGGCATCGACCAGGTGATCTTCTCGCAGGGCGCGGGACAGGACCTGGCGGGCATCCTGGGCGAGGCCCTGGCGCAAACCGGGAAGATCGTCCCCGCCGGCCGATGACGCCCAAGGCCGTCCCGTGCACCGAGGCCGGCGCGCGGGACGGCCGCCCCAGCCCCAAACGGACGCTTCACTCCCCGAACGAGGCGGTTCACTCCCGCAAGAAGACGATTCGCTTGCGCAAGAGGCGGTTCGCTTCCACAAGAAGACGGTTCGCTTCCACAAGAAGACGGTTCGCTTCCACAAGAGGCGATTCGCTCCTGAACGAAAGCAACTCCGTCCACAACAAGGCGTTCGGGCCCTGCGAGGAAGCGGCTCAGTCGCGAACGGGCGGCCTCAGCTTCAGCGGAACGCCGAACAGGTTGAGAGCGTTGATCAGCGACACGAGCGCGACGAGGTCGCCGAGTTCCCGCTCGTCCGGGAAGTGCTTGCGCAACGTCTCCCACAGTTCGTCGCTCACCGGCTCCCGGCGGGTGACGGCCTCGGTGTAGGCGAGCGCCGCGCGCTCCGGCTCGCTGTAGAGGTGTGATTCCCGCCAGATGGTCAGGTGGTACATGCGCTCTTCGGGCTCGCCGAGCTTCCGCGCGTCCCTGGTGTGCACGTCCACGCAGAAGGCGCAGCCGTTCAGCTGGGAAGCGCGGATCTTGATCAGTTCCTGCACCGAGGGATCCAGCGGGCCCTTCCGGATCAAGAGAGCGATGTCGATGAACCCCTTGTAGACCTCGGGCGAAGCCTCCTGCAGAAGCATGCGGGCCATAGGTCGTCTCCCTTCGTCACCAAGGAGACGACGCGGCCGTGGACGGTGTGACACGTGGCCATGGACGGTGGTGACACGTGGCCATGGACGGTGGTGACACGTGGCCGTGGACGGTGTGACACGTGGTCGAAGCGACCGACGGCTAGCCCGACGCCCGCGCGATGGCTTGCAGGACGATCCCGAGCACGCCCAGCACGATGAACAGCACCATCAGGTTACGAGCCGTCCCGCTCAGGGTGAGCGGACGGGTCGCCGAGACGCGAGGCCCGCCCTCACCGTCGCCGAACAGGTCCTTCGGGTACGCGGAGGTCAGCAGCATCCCGTACGCCTGGACGCGCATCATGTACCGCTCGACGGCGGCGGTCGCCTCGAAGAGCCCGGGCGGCATCCGTCCCTGGATCAGCACGATCAGCCAGATCACGAAGCCGGCCACGACCCAGCCCGTCGCCACCACGTTCGACACGATCGCGGCGGGGATGATGAGAATGATCCGGAACAGCACCGCGAGGCGATTGAGCGACCCCGGCCGCACCTCGACGCGCACCGGATAGGCGTCAGGCGTCCAGGCGAACGGCGGGTACTGCTCCACCAGCAGGTAACCGTAGGCGCCGACCCGAACGGACCACGCGAGGTATCCGGTGAGGAACCCGGCGGCCCAGTCCGGCAGCCGCCCCAGCGCCAGCGCCGCGAACCACCCGATGATCACCACGATGTCCGCCACGATGCCCAGCACGACCACCACGATGACCTGCGGAATCAGCAGGATGGCGCGGAAGAGCACTGTGACCCGCGACTGCTCCGACGGACCGTCGATATCGAGCGTGGGCCGCCACTCACCACCGGGCGCGGCGCCTGCCGTGGTCTCCGCCATCAGGGCCTCCTGGGCTGGTTGCCCGGAGCGTATATCGCACGCCGCCCGCTGCCGAGGAGCCCGCAGCGTCCTAGATTGGCCAGCCGGTCAACCCGTCCCCCACATCGTCACAACAACCGCGTCACCACCCCTCCCCACC
>NZ_SMKU01000538.1 GCF_004349215.1 Actinomadura rubrisoli
GTGTATAAGAGACAGGCCCTGGCCCCGCGAGGCGCACGCCCTCCTGACGACCCGCCGCGCCGAGCACCTTCCCTGCGACCTCGCCGCCGCGGGCCTGCGCCTGCTCATCATCGACCTGGCCGCCCGCCGCGTCCCGCCGCCCCGTCTCGTCCCGGACGACCCCGCGCACGCCGAGCAGGCCGCCGCCGCCCTCCGCGCGGGCCGTCCAGCGGACCTGGGCCCCTGCCTCACCGCCGCGCACACTCCCGGGGAACCCATCCCCGACCTGGCCCTGCGCACAGCCCTCGACGCGGGCGCCCTCGGCGGCCGTTCGATCGGCGCCTGCGTGGTGACCCTGGCCCCCACGTCCACCGTCCCGCGCATCCGCGCCCACGCCACGGCGACCCTCACCCCGCACCTACCGCGGCCGCCCCGCTTCCTCACCGCCACCTGACCAGGCGACGGGCACCGACTCGGGCCGCCTGATGAGGGTGGCGCGGTTCCAGACGACCTCACCGGGGGCGACAGCGAGGCGCAGACCGGGCAGCCGGGCGGTCAGCAGCTCGATCACGATGGTGAGCTCCAGGCGGGCGAGGTGGGCGCCCAGGCAGAAGTGGGCGCCGCTGCCGAACGACAAGTGCGGGTTGGGATCGCGGGCCAGGTCGATCCGGTCCGGGTCGTCGAAGACCTTCGGGTCGCGCCCGGCCATGTCCTGGGCGACCAGCACGACGTCACCGGCCTTGACCTGGACGCCTGCAAGCTCGACATCGCGGGCGGCCCGGCGCGGCTGGCCCGTCTCGAACCAACTGTTGGGCACCACCCTGAGCATCTCCTCGACCGCGGTCGGGATGAGGCCGGGATCCCCGAGAAGCCGCCGGTACAGCGGGCCGTCGTCGTCCTGGAGGGTGAGCAGGGCGTAGACGGCCGAGCTGATCGCGGCGGCCGTGGTCTCCCAGCCCGCGACGACGAAGCTGGCGATCAGCATCGCCGCCTCCAGCGGGTCGATGCCGAGCCGCTCGGCGTTGACGACCGCGGTGGACAGCACGTCGCCCTCGGGATCGCCGCGGCGCCGGGCCATGAGCCGGGCGGCGTACCCGGTCATCTCCGTCATCGCCGCCCGGTTCTCGGCGGCCCGGTCGGGGCCGGTCGACAGCAGCATCTCGCCCCAAACGTGCCACTGCTCCCTGCCCTCCTCGGGGGCGCCGAGGAGTTCGGCGATGGCGTTCAGCGAGACGGGCCAGGCCAGATGGCCGGCGATGTCGGCGGGCTCGCCCGCCGCGACCATCCTGTCGACGTGCCTGCCGACGAGCGCTTCGATCGCGGGCCGGAACCGTTCGATGCGGGGCCGGGTGAACTCCCGGTTGACCAGGCTCCGCAGCTTCCGGTGATGGTCGCCGTCCTGGGTGAGGATCAGCGGGGCGAAACTCTGAAAGGGCCGGACGCCGTCGGCCGTGCCGCGCAAGAACGTGTCGGCCTCGCGGTACACGCGCTCGGCGGCGGCGTGGTCGGCGACCCACCAGGCCCAGGTGTCGTCCTGCGCCTCGGGTAAGGCGACCTTGACGATGCGCCGGCCCCGGTGGCCGTCCGGCGCCGGTGTGGCGGCGAGCGGATCCGTCACGGAGAACGGGAAGATCGGGCACCCGGTGGGGGCACCGGACGGTGTCTCGGCCATGGCCACGCCGACCCTCTTTTCCGATGTTCGCCAGGCTCCTCTGCCGCGCAACGAGCATCGGCCGGAACCGGCGCCGCTGTCAATCGGCGGCGCCGAGAACGCCGTGGAGGCGGCGGGCGCTCTTCAGCGCGGCGTCGCGGAACGCCTCGGCGACCGCCCTGGTCATGAAGTGGCCGACCCAGGTCACCGCGAAGGTGCCCAGGATCAGCGCGGGCGCCCACTGCCAGGTCAGGTGGACGAAGACGCGCTCCAGCGCGGCCTGCGGGGCGACGACCGGCTCCCAGCTGTTCAGCCGCGCCCACCGTCCGAGGAAGATCCCGATGGCGCAGAGGGCGTGCGCCGCGACGGCGGCCCGGCCCTGCCACGCGCCCAGCCCGATCCTGCCGAGATGGCGGAGCGCCGCCCCGAGCGCCAGGTAGTAGGCGAGGAAGCCCGACCCGATGAGCAGCGCGTAGACCGGCAGAACGGCCGTCACCACCGGGCCGTCCTGGGTCGACAGCAGGATGTCGGAGCGGAGATGGACCAGGTCGGTGACCACGTAGGGCGCGTTGGGGAGGAAGAGCGCGAACAGCACCAGCCCCGCCCACCAGAAGGGCGACCGCGACACGGCACGGCCCCGGAAAAGCGTCCAGGCCAAAAGCACGGGAATCCACGCCAGAAGGGTGTTCCAGCCCATCCACCAAGCGTCACGCCGAAGCACGCCGGTCAGATTCGGTGCCATCTGCTCCATGAGGCCCATGGCCCCATATTGCATGATCGGTCCCGGGGTGTTCAGACTTCGCGGCGTCCGAGGCATCGGCTCGCGGTGGCGAGCGCGGCCAGGACGGCGAGGGCGAGCAGGAGGGCCAGGGTGCCGACCACCGTGGCGAGGACGCCGCGGATGAGACCGGCGACGAGCGCCGCGACCGCCGTGGCGAAGCACAGGTACAGGCTCCCGAGGGCCATGCCCAGCAGCATCCTGGAGGCCGGGAGCCCGCCCAGCAGCACGGCCGTCTCGTACCAGGCGGCCAGCGCGCCCAGGAGGAACGACGCGACGGCGGCGGCGGTGACGACCAGATAGCGGGGGAGCAGCAGCACGCGCGGATGGCCGACGCGCGTCCGGTAGAAGGCGCTGAGCGCGGGACGGGAGTCGAAGGCGAGCGCCGACGCCGCGACGATGACCGTGACGACGAGGCCAAGCTGCTGGGCGTTCTGCAGGTAGTCCTCGACGCCGTCCGCGGGCTCGGGCGGCGGCATGGTGATCGTGATGTCGTCGTCGGCTCCCCCGATCAGGTCGGGCAGATACCGGGCGGTGAGCGGGCCGACGAGCCCGAACAGGACGAACACGGCCGCGAGGGCGGCGCCGCGCCCCGTCCGCCAGAGCCGCAGCCATTCCAGGCGCCACAGGCTCATGTCGGAATCCTGACGGGGGCGGTGAGGTCGAGGAAGACCTCCTCCAGATCGGGGGCCTCGGGCTCGACCGCGACGAGCCGGGCGCCCGCGCGCGCGAGTGCGTCCGCTAGACCGGCCTCGGCGGCGCTGCTGGAGACGGCCTCCAGGCGGATGTGACCTTCCGGGAGGCACTCGGCGGAGGCCGTCCACGGCTCGGCGCGAAGCCGCTCCGCGACCGGTTCCGGGGCGCCCCGCACCCGGATACGCCACGCAGGATGATGGTGCTCGGACAGCAGCCTCTCCAGACCGCCCTGGTAGATCAGGGATCCGGCGTGCAGGATGCCGACGGTGTCGCAGACCCGCTCCACGTCGGCGAGGACATGGGTGGAGAAGACGACCGTCGCGTTCTCCGCAAGGCGCACCATGAGATCGAGGACGTCGGCGCGTCCGGCCGGGTCCAGGGCGGAGCACGGCTCGTCCAAAAGGAGGACCTTGGGCGAACCGACCACGGTGGCGGCGAGCGCCAGGCGCTGGCGCATCCCCCGGGAGAAGCCGCCGACACGCCGGTCGGCGGCGTCGGCGAGTCCCGCGTCCCCCAGCAGGTCCGCGCCCGCCGACCCGGGCAGGGCCGCGCTGGTCATGGCCGCCGCGAGATCGATCACCTCGCGCGCCGTCAGCCACGGCTCGAACTCGGGGACGTCCAGGCAGACCCCGACCTGTCCGCGCGGGACGGCGAGCTCGACGGCCCCCGACGTGGGATGGCGCAGACCGGCCAGAATCGCGAGCAGCGTGGTCTTGCCCGCCCCATTGCGCCCGACGAGCCCGTACACGCCGCCCGCCGGGATCGCGAGATCGACCTCCTCCAGCGCCGTCTGGCGGCCGTAGCGCTTGCACAGCCCACGGGTGGCGACGATCACGAATGTTCCCGGCCGACCAGCAGGTAGAGCACGCCGCCCAGTGGAATCGAGGCGACACAGACCAGGGCCCAGGCCCACTTGGGCATATGGCGCACGCGAGGACGGCGCACCAGATCGATGAGGCATCCGGCGACGAAGACCACGGCGATCAGCACCAGCGGCGCGAAGGCGGCAACCTCCCCCTTCCCCACGGCGCCCTCC
>NZ_SMKU01000539.1 GCF_004349215.1 Actinomadura rubrisoli
GAACCCCTGCCTGCCGCCCACCCGGCTCCTCTCCCGCCTGACCCGCCGGTCCGCGGAAGGTGCCGCCCGCTGCGCGGTGAGTACCGTCCGCGGCAGCCCGCTGCGGGTGCCGTCCGCTGGTGCCCGCGGAGGGTGCCGTCCGCCGGGAACGGGGCGCGATCCGTCCCCGGCGAGCGGCGTCCGCGAGGCAGGGGGACGGCCCGTCCGGACGTGGTGACCGGTACAGCGGCCGACCTGCCATCGCAGGTGAACCTAACCCGAAAAGAGTTCGGATACAAGCGCTTGCTCGGCATCCGCCCCGAGCCCCGAGCCCGGACGGTCCTACAGCTCGTACTGGATGGCCGCCCGCTGCGCCACGATCGGGGTGATGTACTGGTCGATCACCGCGCGGTGGGCCGGGTGGTCGCGGTAGACCAGGTAGGCGGCCCGGTCGGCGAAGTCCCCGACCACCGCGAAGTCGTAGGCGTCCGGGTTCACGCCCGCGTTCGTCCCGAGGCTGTACTCCCGGATCTCCGGGATGACGCCGGGCAGCTCGCCCAGCTTCTCCGCGACCTCTTCCTGCTGGCCGGTCGTCGTCCCCTCGGCCCACATGAACATCACCACGTGCCGGAAACCACTCATGGCAGCACGCTAGACCGTGCCGAGCCCGGCCGCGACGGTGGCGCCCACCTCCCAGCGCGCGCAGCGCCCCCGTCGCGTCGTCGTCGCCGTGCAGGAAGGGCTCCGAACTGGCGGCGGATTGTCTCTTTCCAAGCACGGGTAATAGACCTGCGGGAGGCCGTCAGCGCGGGACGGGTCACCACCTCCACGCCCTCGATCTCGTCGGTGGACGCGCCGGCGCGCACCGCCTCGACCATCGCCTGGACGGACGGCGACGCGTGTGGTGGACGATCAGGAGCCTCTTCATCACCACGAGCCTAAAATGTTCAGGGGTGACCTCGACTATCACGCGAACGCGCGACCTGACCGGTGAGGCGATGCCGAAGGCGAGCCTCACCGGGAAGATCGCGAAGCGATTCCGCGTTCGCCCAAGCACGGTCAGGGGTGCGAGCCGCTAGGCGAGCGCCCCTGGGCCGGGATTGAGAAAACGCAGGATCTTGGTTTGGGCTGAGCGGAGGTGTCTTCGTGCAAGCAGCGAAATCCGGCCCCGCCGTGCAGCCCCAGCCCGTCTGGCCGCTCGCGCTCGCCACGGTGTCGGTCGCCGCGCTGATCGCGGTGCCGGCCGTCACGGGCGCGCCGCGCTGGCTCGACCGGCTGTCCCTGCTCGTGACGGGCCGTCCGCTCGCCCCGGCGCACGCGTTCGCGCTGGCCCTGGCGTTCGCGCTGGTGGCCCGCGGGGTGCTGCTGCGGCGCCGCGCCGCCTGGTACGGGCTCATCGCGCTCGTGGCCATGGGCCTGCTCGCCGTCATGGCGGGCGACGACGCGCTGTGGCGGCTGCCGCTGCTGGCCGTCGCGCTGATCGTGCTGTGGCTGCGCCGCGAGCAGTTCCCGGTCCGCCCGCACCCCGAGCGGGTGCGCACGGCCGTGAGGACCGGCGCGTTCCTGGTGCTCGCGGCCCTGCTCGGCTCGGTGCTGCTCGGCGGCGTGTCGATCCGGTCAGCCGGGCACGACGTGGCGAGCGGCCTCGGCTCCACCGGAGCGCCGATCGACGGCGCGTCGTGGCTGCCCGGCGTGCTCGGGCTCGCCGGGGCCGCCGGGCTGCTGGTCCTGGTGGTCACGCTGCTGGCGCCCGACCCGGCCCCGCCGCCGGGGACCGAGCTGGAGCGCTCCCGCGTCGCGCATCTGGTCGCGCACCCCGGCTCCGACACCCTCGCGCCGTTCGCGCTGCGCCGCGACAAGGCGTACGTGTTCAGCCCGGACGGGCGGGCCGCGATCGGCTACCGGGTGCTGTTCGGCGTCGCGGTGGCGGGCGGCGACCCGGTCGGCGACCCGGCCTCGCGGGAGGGCGCCGTCCGGGAGTTCCTCGCCCTGTGCCGCCGGACGGGCTGGCGACCCGCGGTCCTGGGCGCCGGCGCCGGCCTGCTGCCCGCCTGGGGCCCGCTGCGCTCGTTCGGCTTCGGCGACGAGGTCGTCGTCCGTCCCGCCGAGTTCACGCTGGCGGGACGGCAGATGCGCAACGTCCGGCAGGCGGTCAGGCGCAGCGCGAACGCCGGGGTCACCTCGGAGATCGTCGCCGAGCGCGACCTGACGCCCGAGCTGCGCGGCAAGCTGCTGGACGTGGCGGCCCGCTCGCTCGGCGGCGCGGCCGAGCGCGGCTTCTCGATGAACCTGGACGAGCTGCTCACCGGCTACCATCCGGGCTCGCTCGTCGCGGTGGCCTACGGCGAGGACAAGGAGCCGATCGCGTTCCAGCGGTACGTGACCGCCGGGGAGGGCATCAGCCTGGACGCGATGCGCCGCGCCCCGGACGGCCCGAACGGCGTCAACGAGCGGCTGATCGTCGAGATGATCGAGTACGCGGGCGAGCACGGCCACGGGGTCGTCTCGCTGAACTTCGCCGCGTTCCGCGAGCTGCTGGAGTCCGATGACCGCGGCCCGCTGGAGCGGGCCGGCTACCGGGCGCTGCACCTGCTCGACCCGCTGATCGCGGTGGAGTCGCTGTACCTGTTCGACCGCAAGTTCAGGCCCGCCTACAAGCCGCGCAGCATCGTGTTCCGGTCGTGGTCCGACATCGTGTGGCTGGCGGCGGCGCTGCTCACCCTGGAGTTCGGCCGGACGCGGACGCGTCCCGCCGCCGCCGTGGAGGAGGCCGCGGGCGAGCCCGCGCACCACTTCGGCCGCTCCTGACCCCGATCGGCTCCTGACCCCTATCGACGAGGCGCCCGGATCCCGGCGGATCCGGGCGCCCCTCCGTTTCCGGCGACCTGTTAGGCTTCCCAAGCGAGCGCTTGTTACGCAATGATGGGGCAGGCGCCGACCCGAAGGAGCCGTGCACGTGGCTGACCGCCCGATGAAGTTCTCGACCTTCCACCTCTTCCACCAGTTCGCGGGCCAGACCGCGCGGGAGGTGTACGACTACCAGATCGAGGTCGTCGAGCTCCTGGAGGAGCTGGGCTTCGACGGGGTGTGGGTCGCCGAGCACCACTTCCGGGACTACGGGGTCGTCCCCAACATCTTCACCCTGCTGGCGAACCTGGCCGCCCGCACCGAGCGGCTGCGGCTCGGCACCGGGATCGTCGTCCTGCCGCTGCACAACCCGATCCACGTGGCCGAGGAGGCCGCGATGGTCGACCTTCTGTCCGGCGGGCGGCTGGAGCTCGGCATCGGACGCGGCTACCAGAGCGTCGAGTTCGAGAACTTCGGGCTCGACCTCGGCGAGGCCCGCGACCGGTTCGACGAGTGCCTCGACATGATCCTCGGCCTGTGGACGCAGGACGGCTTCGAGTACAAGGGCCGCTTCCACGAGACCGGCCGCCCGCTGACGCTGATGCCGAAGTGCGTCCAGCGCCCGCACCCGCCGCTGCACGTGGCCGCCGTCAGCCCCGAGACCGTGGAGCTGTACGCCGCGCGCGGGCTGCCGATCCTCGCCGACCCGGCCGCCCCGTTCAAGAAGATCGCCAAGGCCGCCGAGACCTGGTACGCCACCGCCGCCGCGAACGGCGTCGACACCGCCGGCGCCGAGCTGGTCGCGAGCCGCTCGGTGTACGTCGCGCCCACGCTGGAGCGGGCCCGCGAGGACCAGGCCCGCTTCGAGGCCGGGTTCGACCGGTCGCGGATCTTCAACGCGCAGAGCGCGCCGATCGACCCGGCCACCGGCAGGGCCGCCAAGGGCTTTGAGTTCTACCAGGACCGCTACCTCAAGGGCGGCTCGGTCGACAACGAGTTCCGCTGGAACCAGCTGGAGGTCATCGGCGACCCCGAGCGCGTCATCTCCCAGATCAAGGCGATCCAGGAGATGGGGTTCGGCAACCTCATGTGCGACTTCGGCTCCACCCGTCCGCTCCCGCTGGAGGACATGAAGAAGGTCCTCAGGTTCTTCGCGGCGGAGGTCATGCCCGCCTTCCGCTGACCCTGCGCCCCCGCCCCC
>NZ_SMKU01000053.1 GCF_004349215.1 Actinomadura rubrisoli
ACCGCATCACCATCATCCGCAAAGGCCGCACCGCCGAAACCGGAACACTCAACGACCTACGCCACCTCACCCGCACCTCCATCAACGCCGAACTCGCCACACCACCCGACGGAATCGCCGCCCTACCCGGCGTCCACGACCTCCAAATCGACGGCGACAGAGTCAGGTTCGAGGTCGACACCGCGCATCTCGACGCGGCGCTGCGGCAGCTGACCCGGGCCGGGGTGCGGAGCCTGGTCAGCAGGCCGCCCACCCTGGAGGAGCTGTTCCTGCGCCACTACCAGGACGACCTCACCGCGGACGGGGAGACCGCCCGATGACCGCTCTCGCGGGCACCCCGCGGCTGCTGCGGCTCGGGCTCCGCCGCGACCGCGCCATGATCCCGGCGTGGGTGCTGGTGCTGGCCGTGTTCGTCCTGAGCACCATGTCGAGCTACCAGAAGCTGTACGACACGCAGGCGGAGCGGGACACGTTCACCGCCAAGATCAACGACAACGCGGCGACGCTGGCGCTCTACGGCCGCGTCCACGACGCCACGGTCGGCGGGCTGACGGCCTGGCGGATGGGCACGCTCGGCGCCGCCCTGGTCGGCGTCATGACCCTGCTGCTGGTGATCCGGCACACCCGGGCCGAGGAGGAGACCGGGCGGCTGGAACTGGTCGGCTCCGGCGCGATCGGCCGCCGCGCCCCGCTCACGGCCGCGCTGCTGGTCGCGGCGCTCGCCAGCGTGCTGCTCGGCGCGCTGGTCGCGCTCGGCCTCGCGGGCCAGGGCGGCACGGGTGCGCTCGCCTTCGGTCTGGCCTGGGCCGGCGGGGGCCTGCTGTTCGCCGCCGTCGCGGCGGTCGCCGCCCAGGTGACCGAGAACGCCCGGACCGCGCGCGGCATCGCCGTCGCCGTGCTCGCGCTGTCGTTCCTCGTGCGCGCCGCGGGCGACGCCTCCGGCGCGCACTGGCTGACCTGGCTGTCCCCGATCGGCTGGCTGGAGGAGGTCCGCCCGTTCGGGGGCGACCGGTTCTGGGTGCTGCTGCTCCCGCTCGGCCTCACGGCCGTCCTGTGCGCCCTGGCCTACGCGCTGGTCGAGCGCCGCGACCTCGGCGCGGGCCTGCTGGCCGCCCGCCTCGGCCCGGCGTCGGCCGCGCCGCGCCTGCGCAGCCCCCTCGCCCTCGCCTGGCGGCTCCAGCGCGGGTCGCTGCTCGGCTGGGCCGCCGGGTTCCTGGTGTACGGCCTGGCCATCGGCGGCATCGCGAACGGCGTCGACGACCTCGTCGGCGACAGCGCCGACACCAGCGAGCTCATCACCAAGATGGGCGGCCAGTCCGGACTGGCGGACGCCTTCCTCGCCGCCTCGTTCGGGCTCATGGGCGGCATGGCCTCGATGTACGGCGTGCAGGCCGCGCTGCGCCCGCGCTCGGAGGAGACCTCGCAGCGCGCCGAGCCGCTCCTCGCCACCGCGACCGGGCGGCTGCGCTGGGCGGCCGGGCACCTGCTGATCGCCCTCGCCGGGACGGCCCTGATGCTGCTGATCGCCGGGGCGGCGACCGGGATCACCTACGGCGCGGCGGCGGGCGACGTCGGCGGCAGGCTCGCCGAGGCGCTCGGCGGCGTCCTCGTCCAGGTGCCCGCCGCGTGGGTGCTGACCGGCATCGCGATCGCCCTGTTCGGCCTGCTCCCCCGCGCCTCGCAGGGCGCCTGGGCGATGGTCGGCGCGTTCCTGCTGCTCGGCCAGCTCGGCCCGGTGCTGAACCTGAGCCGGCCCGTGATGGACCTGTCCCCGTTCACCCACACGCCGAAGCTGCCCGGCGGCACCATGACCGCGACGCCGCTGATCGTCCTGCTCGCCGTCGCGGCCGCGCTCGTCGCGGCGGGCCTGGCCGGCCTGCGCCGCCGCGACATCGCGTCCTAGCCGGAGGAGGGCCGCCGGTCGCGGAACCGGTCGGTGGCCTCGATGAGGAGGTGGCGCGTGCCCGGCTCGGAGCCGCCGTGGCCCGCGTCCTCCACGATGTGAAGCTCCGCCTCCGGCCAGGCCCGGTGCAGGTCCCATGCCTGGTCCGGCGGCGTCTTGATGTCGTAGCGGCCGTTCACGATGACGGCCGGGACGTGCCGGATCCGGTCGACGCCCGCGAGCAGGCCCGCCTCGGGGAGGAACCCACCGTTGGAGATGTAGTGGTGGGTGATGCGGGCGAACGCGACGAGCATGGAGTCCTCGAACTCCGGCAGCGTCACGGGCCGCAGGGTGTTGGCCGACAGCTCCCAGCCCATCCAGGCGCGGGACGCGGGGACGTGCACCGCCGGGTCGGGGTCGGTGATGCGGCGGCCGTACGCGGCGAGCAGGTCGTCCTGCTCGGCGGCGGGGATCGCGTCGCGGAACGCGGCCCATTCGGCGGGGAAGAGGTGCGCGGCCCCGCCGGGGGTGAGCGTCCACGCCTCGTCCGCCGGGCGGATGAGCCACACGCCGCGCAGCACCATCTCGGTGACGCGGTCAGGGTGCGCCTGCGCGTAGGCCAGGCCGAGCGTGGTGCCCCAGCTGCCGCCGAACACGAGCCAGCGGTCGATGGACAGGTGCTCGCGCAGCCGCTCGATGTCGGCGACCAGGTGCGGGGTGGTGTTGTGCTCCAGCGACACCTTCGGATCCCCGGCGGACGGCAGGCTGCGGCCGCAGTTGCGCTGGTCGAACAGCACGATCCGGTACGCGGACGGATCGAAGAACCGCCGGTTGTCGGGCAGCAGCCCGCCGCCGGGCCCGCCGTGCAGGAACACCGCGGGCTTGCCCTGGGGGTTCCCGCAGACCTCCCAGTAGATCTCGTTGCCGTCGCCGACGTCCAGCAGCCCGGAGTCGTACGGCTCCACAGGCGGATAGAACTCCCTCAGACCCATGAACCCAGTCATACCTCACAAACGATCATGCTCGCGACCGGGACCACGAGGGTCAGAACGCCGCCAAAGCTTTCCGAATGCGCTTGTCGGAGACGGGGAAGCGCGTTCCGAGTTGCTGGGCGAACAGGCTGACCCGCAGCTCCTCCAGCATCCAGCGGACCTGCCGCGCGGCCTCGTCGTCGCGGCGCGCGGGGTGCAGGCGGTGCAGCGCCTGCTCGTACTCCTGCTCCAGCACCTCGACCTGGTGCGCGAGCATCCGGTCGCGGCCCGGGTTCTCGGGGAGCTTGTCGAGCCGGACCTGCAGAGCGCGCAGGTAGCGGGGCAGGTCGGGGAGCCGCTGCCAGCCGGTCGCGGTGACGAACCCGGGGCGGATCAGCGTGCCGAGGTGCCCGCGGATGCCGGTCAGCGCCGGGACGAGCGTGAGGCTCGCGGTCCCCCGCAGCCGACGGTCGATCTCGTGGGCCTCGGCGAGGATCCGCTCGACCTGGGCGACGATCGCGGCGGTGGCGTCGTGCAGGTCGGCGCGGACGCGGTCGTACAGGGCGCGGAAGGCGTCCTCGTTCCAGGCGGGCCCCCCGGCCTCGGCGATGAGCCGGTCGGCCGCGGCGGTGACGCAGTCGTCGAACAGCGCGGCGACGGATCCGTGCGGGTTGTGGCTGAGCGCCAGCTTGCCCTGGTTGGTGAGGCGGGACTGGATGAGCTTCACCGGGGACGGGGCGTTCAGCAGGACGAGCCGGCGCGTGCCGAGCCACATGGCGCGGCGCTGCTCGGCCTCCGTCTCGTACATGCGGACGGCCACGCTGTCGCCCTCGTCGGCGAGCGCCGGGAACGCCTTGACGTCGTAGCCCGCCTGGCTGCTCTCGTAGGTGCGGGGCAGCTCGCCGATCGTCCACTCGCGCAGGCCGGAGCGCTCGATGGTGGAGGCGGCCTTGGACAGCGTCCCGCGGACCTTGCCCGCGAGGCGGCGTTTCAGCTCGTCCAGGTCGGTGCCCTCGCCGAGGGTGCGCTTGCGGTCGTCCGTCACGCGGAAGGTGATGCGCAGGTGGGCGGGCAGCCGGGACGGGTCCCACGCCTCCCGCGCGACCGGGATGCCCGTCATGGCCGTCAGCTCGCGCTCCAGGGCGTCCAGCAGGGGCTCGGTGCGTGGGGCGACGCGGTCCAGCACCTTGCGGGCGTAGTCAGGCGCCGGGACGAAGTTGACGCGCAGCTGCTTGGGCAGCGAGCGGATCAGCTCGGTGACCAGCTCCGTGCGCAGGCCGGGGACCTGCCACTCGAACCCGTCCGGCCGCACCTGGTTCAGGACCTGCACGGGGACGTGGACGGTCACGCCGTCGGCGTCGGTACCCGGCTCGAACTGGTAGGTCAGGCGCAGGCTGAGCGGCCCCTGCTGCCAGGCGTCGGGGTAGTCGGCCTCGCTGACGCCGTCGGCGGTCTCGTTGATGAGCATCGACTTCTCGAACCCGAGCAGGTCGGGATCGGAGCGCCTGGCCGCCTTCCACCAGGAGTCGAAGTGCCGCCCGGACACCACGTCCTCGGGGATCCGCTCGTCGTAGAAGTCGAAGAGGGTCTCGTCGTCCACCAGGATGTCGCGGCGCCGGGCGCGGTGCTCCAGCTCCTCCACCTCGTCGAGGAGCGCGCGGTTGTCGTGGAAGAACCGGTGGTGGGTCTCCCAGTCGCCCTCCACGAGGGCGTGCCGGATGAACAGCTCCCGCGACAGCGCGGGGTCGATGCGGCCGTAGTTGACGGGACGGTCGGCGACGATCGGCACCCCGTAGAGGGTGACCTTCTCGCGCGCCATGACGGCCGCCTGCTTCTTCGACCAATGCGGCTCGCTGTAGTTGCGTTTGACGAGGTGTCCGGCGAGCGGCTCGATCCACTCGGGCTCGATCCTGGCGTTGATCCGCGCCCAGAGCCGGGACGTCTCGACCAGCTCGGCCGACATCACCCAGCGCGGCGGCTTCTTGAACAGCGACGATCCGGGGAACACCGCGAACCTCGCGCCGCGCGCGCCGACGTACTCCTGGCCGCGGCGCTGCTTGTCCTTCTTCTCGCCCTTCTCGGCGTCCATGAGCCCGATGTGGGAGAGGAGCCCGGCCAGCAGGGAGACGTGGACGCGGTCGGGCGGGGCCTCGGCGGTGTTGAGCGTGACGCCGAGGGACTTGGCGACCTGCTTCAGCTGGCCGTGCAGGTCCTGCCACTCGCGGACGCGCAGGAAGTGCAGGTACTCGTTCTTGCACATGCGGCGGAACGCGCTGCCCGACAGCTCCCGCTGCTGCTCGCGCAGGTAGTTCCACAGGTTGAGCAGGGCCAGGAAGTCGGAGGTGGGGTCGGCGAAGCGGCGGTGCCGCTCGTCGGCGGCCTGCTGCTGGTCGGCGGGCCGCTCGCGCGGGTCCTGGATGGACAGCGCGGCGGCGATGACGAGGACCTCGCGGACGCAGCCGTTCTTGTCGGCCTCCAGCACCATGCGGGCCAGCCGGGGGTCGACGGGGAGCTGGGCGAGGCGGCGGCCCAGCGGCGTGAGGCGCTTGCGCGGGTCCTGCTCGGCGGGGTCGATCGCGCCCAGCTCGTGCAGCAGGTCGACGCCCGCCTTGACGTTGCGGCGGTCCGGCGGCTCGACGAACGGGAACGCGGCGATGTCGCCGAGCCCGAGCGAGGTCATCTGCAGGATGACCGACGCCAGGTTGGTGCGCAGGATCTCGGGGTCGGTGAACTCGGGACGGGACTCGAAGTCCTCCTCGGAGTACAGCCGGATGCACACGCCCTCGGACACGCGGCCGCAGCGCCCCTTGCGCTGGTTGGCCGACGCCTGCGAGATCGGCTCGATGGGGAGCCGCTGCACCTTCAGGCGGTGGCTGTAGCGGGAGATGCGGGCGGTGCCGGGGTCGACGACGTACTTGATGCCCGGGACGGTCAGCGACGTCTCGGCGACGTTGGTCGCCAGGACGACGCGGCGGCCCCGGTGCGCCTGGAACACGCGGTGCTGCTCGGCCGCCGAAAGCCGCGCGTACAGCGGCAGTACTTCCGTCACTCCCCGCTGTCTAACGAAGTGCTTCTGCAAAGCGTCGGCGGTGTCGCGGATCTCCCGCTCGCCGCTGAGGAACACCAGCACGTCGCCGGGCGCCTCGCGGCCCAGCTCGTCCACCGCGTCGATGATCGCCTGGATCTGGTCGCGGTCGGGGTCGGCGGACGGGTCGTCCGGGTCGGCGATCGGGCGGTAGCGGACCTCGACCGGGTACGTGCGCCCGGACACCTCCACGATCGGCGCGTCGTCGAAGTGCGCCGAGAACCGCTCGGGGTCGATGGTCGCGGAGGTGATGACGACCTTGAGGTCGGGACGCCGCGGCAGGATCTCCTTGAGGTAGCCGAGCAGGAAGTCGATGTTGAGGCTGCGCTCGTGCGCCTCGTCGATGATCAGCGTGTCGTACTGGCGGAGGAGCCGGTCGGTCTGGATCTCGGCGAGCAGGATGCCGTCGGTCATCAGCTTGACGAGCGTGTCGTCGCTGGATCGGTCGGTGAAGCGCACCTTGTAGCCGACGGCGTCGCCGAGCTCGGTGCCGAGCTCCTCGGCGATGCGGTCGGCGACGGTGCGGGCGGCCAGCCGGCGCGGCTGGGTGTGCCCGATCGAGCCGAGGACGCCGCGCCCGAGCTCCAGGCAGATCTTCGGGATCTGCGTCGTCTTGCCCGAGCCCGTCTCACCGGCGACGATCACGACCTGGTGGTCGCGGACCGCGGCGAGGATGTCGTCCCTCTTCTGCGCGACCGGCAGTTCCGCCGGGTAGGTGATCGCGGGCACGGCGGCGCGCCGCCGCGCGGCGCGGCGCTCGGCGGCGTCGACATCGGCGGCGATCTCCTCGGTGGCCTTGGCCCGCCGCCCGGCGTCGCGCATCTTCTGCGCGCCGTCGATGCGGCGCCGCAAGCGGTGCTGGTCACGCAGCATCAGCTGCGGCAGGCGCGCGCGCAGGTCGGCGAGCGGCGATCTCACAGGCGTCCTCATAACCATCGACAAGGATAGGGTCCAAGGCTCCTCGGCCCCGTTCCCGTGCCGGCTCCAGGGGCGCTCCATGGGGCGCCCAGCAAACCTTCGCACCGTAGCCGGAACGCCCCAGGCGGGGCGATTGATTTTCCCGGACGGCGACCAAGTACAACGCCGCCGTCACCGGCGGCATTCCGCCGCGACAGGCACGCGGCGCACTAGATCGCTTACTCCAAGACACTGCCGGGACCCGCATCGATCGTTCATGATGGGCTGACATGGAGACCCCGAGAGCCGCCGGCCGCTACCGGATCGAACGCCTCCTCGGATCGGGCGGGTTCGCCGCGGTCTGGCTCGGGCACGACCCCGAGCTCGACTCCCCCGTGGCCATCAAGATCCTCGGCGAGCACTGGACGCACCGCGCCGACGTGCGGGAGCGCTTCGTCCGGGAGGCGCGGCTGCTGCGGCAGGCCGACTCGCACCGGCTGGTGCAGGTCTTCGACATCGGCGAGCTGCCGGACGAGCGCCCCTACTTCGTGATGAGCTACGCCGACCTCGGCACGCTGGAGGAGCGGCTCGCCGGCGGGCCGCTGCCGCTGAACGAGGCGCTGCGGACGGCGCGGGAGATCATCCTGGGCGTGCGGGAGCTGCACGAGCTCGGCGTCGTCCACCGCGACCTCAAGCCGTCCAACGTGCTGCTGCGGTCGGCGCCCGGCGGCGGCGAGCGGATCATGATCGCCGACCTGGGGATCGCGCGCTCGGGCGACCGGCTGTCGAGCCTGACGCTGCCCGCGGGCTCGCCCGGCTACATGGCGCCGGAGCAGGCGCAGATCGACGGCGCCCCGGACCAGCGCGCCGACGTGTACGGGCTCGGGGCGCTCACCCACCACCTGCTCACCGGGGAGCCGCCGCGGACGCCCGCGGCCCCGCCCAGCGCGCTCCAGCCGGCGATCCCGCCGGGCGTCGACAGGGCCGTCCTGCGCGCGCTGGAGCCCGACCGGGAGCGACGCTGGGCGTCGGCGGCCGAGTTCGGGCACGCGCTGACGAGCGCCACCAGCAGGATCGACACCGATCCGCTGCCGGACCCCCTGCCGCCCAGGACGGCGCGGGCGCGGCGGCCGGGACGTCCCCGGCGGGCCGTGCTCGCCGGGGCCGGGGCGGCGGTCGCGGCGCTCGTCGCGGGCGGCGCGTTCTGGATCCTGGGCGGGGCCGACGGCGGGTCCGCCTCCGGCACCCGCCCGCAGGAGCGCTGGCTGCGCGCCGGCTCCGACGTCCCGCGGCAGTACCGGGAGCTGATCGTCCGGGCGGGCACGTGGTGCGACATGCGCGGGCTGAGCCCGGCGCTGATCGCCGCGATGCTCAAGGCGGAGAGCGGCTTCGACCCGCGGCTGGCCGATCCCGCGCGCGACGAGTACGGCATCGCCCGCTGGACCCCCAAGGTGCTGGTGTTCTGGCAGCCCGGCGGCCTGAACAACCCCGAGCCCAAGCCGGCGGACATCACGCCGGAGCTGTCGATCCCGGCGATGGGCCGCTTCCTGTGCTACTGGGGCAAGGACCTCAAGGACGTGCCGGGCGACCCGTCCCTGAACCTCGCGGCGACCTACCGGTCGTCGTCGAAGAAGGTCGTGGAGGCGGGCGGCGTCCCGGAGAAGTACCGGCCCTACGCCGAGCGGGTCCAGCGCTACATGCAGGACTACCGGCCCCGCTGAGGCTCCGGCCGGGGCTTGTCGTGCGCGGTGCGCGGGACGAGGCGGAGCGCGAGCCCCGGGCAGGCGGCGACGGCGCGGCGCGCGTCCGCCTCCAGCCGCGCCGGGATGGGCTCGGACGGGATGACCGGGTAGTCGTACTCGTCCATCCGCACCGTCCCGCGCAGCACGTCGGCGCACAGCCCGTGGCCGTCGCAGCGGCTCCAGTCGACCTCCAGGCTCAGCCGCGCGTCCGTCGCGGCCGGGAGGACGCCGAGGACGGGGCGGCCGCATCCGCCGTCCGCGACGTGCCGGGCGATGTCGTCCTCGAAGGCGTCCATGGCCGACAGGACGAACCGGGCCGTCCCGTCGGGGTGCGCGCAGGCGCCGCGCCCGGTCACCATCCGGGCGGCGCGGGCGACGGTGTCGCGCGCGGCCGCCGCGTCCTGCCCGGAGGCCAGGGCGGTGAGCGCCCCGGCGAGGTCGGGCAGCCCCAGCCGGCACGGGCCGCACTGACCGGCGGACTCGGCCGCGAGGTAGCGGGCGACCCGCGCGCACTCCCCGAGCGGGCAGGTGCCCCGGCCGAGCGGCATGACGATCCCGGCGCCGAGCGCGCCGCCCGCCGCGGCGAGTCCCGCCCGCGACACCTGTGTGCGGGTCGCGACCTCGCCCTTCAGCCAGGCGCCGTGGTAGCCGCCGACCAGGACGCCCTCGCCCGCGCGGCTCCCGCACAGGTCCAGCAGGTGGCCGAGCGGCGCCCCCGCGGCGGTCTCGACCACGGCGGGGAACCGGGCGGAGCCGGTCACGGTCAGCAGCACCGTGCCGGGCTCCTGGGGCAGCCCGACCTTCCGGTAGCGGTGCGGCCCGAGCCCGGCGAGCACGGCGAGCTGCGCGTAGGTCTCGGCGTTGGACAGCAGGGTCGGCAGGCCGTCCACGCCGCGGGTCGAGGCGCGGCTCTTGCGGCCGGGCGGGATCGGCCGCCCGCCGTTGATGCCGCGGACGAGCGCGCCGCCCTCCCCGGTGATGAACCGCTCGGGCAGCCGGACGACCCGCGCCCGCGCGCCCAGCCCCCGCTCGGCGATGGCCCGCTGCACCGAGGCCGCCGCGTCCGGGTCGGTCACCGCGACGATGATCTCCAGGGAGCCGAGCGCGGTCGCGGCGAGCGCGGCGCCGTCCAGGATCAGGTGCGGGGCGCCGCGCAGCAGCGTCTTGTCCTTGGCGCTGCCGGGCTCGCCCTCGGTCCCGTTCACCACCACGACGGTCCGCTTGCGGCGCCGGACGGCGCTGTCGGCGGTCGCCTTCACCTTGCGGGCGAACGGGAACGCGGCGCCGCCCCGCCCGTGCAGGCTCCCGGCCTCGCACAGCGCGATCAGCTGGTCGGTGGTGAGGGGGCGCGGGTGGGGGTGCAGGGCGCGGTGGGCGTCCCAGTCGAGCCGCCCGGCGCTCTCCAGCCCCTTGGTGAGCCGCGGCGGCCCGATCTGGCGGACGGCGAGCGCGGTCACGGGATCCTCCTGTCCCGGGGCCGCAGGACCGGCCGCGCGGCCAGCGCGAGCGCCACCCCGGCAAGGCAGAGCAGGTAGCCCGCCGTGACCCACGGCGCGGGGGCGCGGCCGGACGTCAGGCCGTGCAGGATGCCCAGCGGCCACGCCGCGTAGGCCGTCAGGTGCGTCGCCCGCCACGCCCAGGGATGGCGGGCGGCGGCGAAGCGCCCCCGGGCGACGCCGCCCGCGATCGCGATGATCAGCAGGTAGAACGCCAGGGTGCCGAGGCCGACGTCCGCCAGGTGGCCGCGGGAGTGCGGCAGGAACGCCTGCCCGGCCCCGACCCGGTGCCGGGCCAGCTGGGTGGCCAGGTGCAGCAGGAGCATCGACACCGCGAGGAACGCGAAGGCCCGGTGGACGGCCTGCGCCCGGACGCGGTGGCGCGGCGCGAGGACCGCGCGGTCGGTGGCCAGCAGCCCGATCATGACCGTCAGCGACAGCGCCACCAGGGCGAAGACCCCGCAGTAGAAGTCGAGGAACGCGCCGGCCGCGCGCAGGGCCGGCAGGAGCGCGCCGAACGCGGCGCCGAGGCCGAGCAGCAGGGCCGCGGCGGCCGCCCCCGCCGAGGACAGGACGAGGCCGCGACGCGCCCCCGCCCGCGTCCGGCGAGGCGGTGAGACGTTCTTCGCCGGGGCGCGCGCGCCCGTCCCGGCGAGGAACGCGGCCGTCCCCTCATGGGCGAGTGCGCGTCCTGTCCTGCGCTGCGGCGGCGGGCCGTCGGAAGCCATGCGGCAGGCACCTGCCTCTCGGGTCGTCTGCGGGAGCGTCTCCGGGCAGTACGACGCGTGTTCACCCCGTTCCAGTTCGGTGACATCCCCGGTCCTCGCCGCCACGGCATTCGGGGAAGATCGCAGGTCAGGGCGCACAACGTCACGCTGCGGCCGGATCCGGCCGCAGCGTGACGAGAACTCCGCCTCAGATGGGGCGAACGCTCAGGACCAGACGCCGGAGGCGGCGGCCTCCTTGACGTAGTCGGCGAAGGAGCGCGGCTCCCGGGCGAGCACGCGCTGCACTCCGTCGCTGAGGTGCCGGCCCGTGCCGTTCCGGATGCCTTCCAGCAGATTCGCAAGCACTTCGGCGAGCGCGCCGGGGACCCCCTGCGAGCTCAGGAGCGCCCTGTACTCGGACGTCTCCAGCGGCGTGTAGCGGATGTCGCGTCCCGACGCGTCCGCGATCATCCGCACGACCTCTCCGAACGTCAGGGGCTCCGGCCCGGACAGCTCGTAGACCTGCCCGGCGTGGCCGTCCCCGGTGAGCGCGGCGGCCGCGACGTCGGCGATGTCCGCGACGTCCACGAACGCCTCGCGCCCCTCTCCGGCGGGCAGGGCCAGATCGCCCGCGAGCAGCGGCGGCAGGAACATGTCCTCGCTGAAGTTCTGGAAGAACCAGGCCGGGCGCAGGATCGTCCACTCCGCGCCGGACTCCCGGACGGCCCGCTCGCCGGGCTCCTGCATGGGGTGCATCTGCCCGGCCTGCGGCCCCCGCGCGGACAGCAGGACGAGCCGCCGCGCACCCGCCGACACGGCGGCGCCCGCGAACTCCGCTACGGCGTCCTCCCCCACGGGTTCGTCCAGCGGAACGACGTACACGGCGCGGGCGCCCTCCAGCGCGGGACCCCAGGAGCCGCGGTCCTCCCACGCAAAGCGGGTTCCGGTCGTACGGGACCCGGCGCGCACGGGCACGCCGAGATCGGTGAGGCGCGAGACAAGACGGCGGCCGGTCTTTCCCCGGGCGCCGAGAACGAGAATCGGTGATTCGGTCATGTGACCAGCACACCAGTCCCGGACGAGACGATCCATGGGTGCACGTCTTGATTCCATGTGAGATCGTCTCAGTATGGATCTCCTCGACGACCTCCTCGCGGAGGTGCGGGCGCGCGGCGCGCTGTTCTGCCGGTCCGTGGCCGAGCCCCCGTGGGCGGTCCGGTTCAACGCGCCCGCGCCGCTCGCGCTCGGCACGATGCTCCAGGGCGACGCGTGGATCGTCCCCGACGCGGGCGAGCCCGTGCGGGTCCGGCAGGGGGACATCCTCCTGACGAGGGGCGGCGGCGCGTTCACCGCCGGGGACCGTCCCGACACCGAGCCGCAGATCGTGGTCGTCGACCAGGACCGCTGCTACGCCACCGAGGACGGCCCGGCGGGCATCGGCCACAACTTCCGGCTCGGCCCCCGCTCGTACGGGCTCACGGCGGACGGGTCGGACCTGTTCGTCACCGCCGAGTACCCGATGCGCGGCGACGTGTGCGAGCGGCTGCTGAAGGCGCTGCCGCCGCTGGTGGTCGTCCCGTGGCAGCCGGAGTTCGCGCCACTGCTGGATCTGCTCGGCTCCGAGGTCGCCCGCGAGGAGCCGGGCCAGCAGATCATCCTCGACCGGCTCCTCGACATGCTGCTGGTGCGGGCCCTGCGCGCCTGGTTCGCGCTGCCGGACGCCGAGCCGCCCGCCGGCTACCGCGCGCTCGGCGACCCGCGGATCGGCCTGGCGCTGCGACTGCTGCACGAGCGCCCCGCCCGGCCGTGGACGGTGGCGGACCTGGCCGCCGAGACCGGCATGTCGCGGGCGGTGTTCGCGCGCCGCTTCACCGAGCTGGTCGGCAGCCCGCCGCTGGCCTACCTCACCGAGTGGCGGATGACGCTGGCCGCCGACCTGCTCCGCGAGCGCGACGCCAGCGTCGCCGCGGTCGCCCGGCGGGTCGGCTACGCCGACGGCTTCGCCTTCAGCAACGCCTTCAAACGCGTCCGCGGCGTCGCCCCCAGCACCATCCTCCGCACTTCGGGTGAGACGCCCGGCTAGCCGGCGCCGTACACCAGCTCGGGCGGGGCGGACTCCGCCAGCAGGCCGGTCACGACCTCGCCCAGCTCGGACGGGTCCCAGCGCGCGCCCTTGTCGGCGCTCGGGCCGTGCCGGAAGGCGTCCATCACGCAGATCCTGCCGCCCTCGGCCTCGAAGATCCGGCCGGTGACGTCCCGGGACCCGGCCGAGCCGAGCCAGACGACCAGCGGCGAGACGTTCCCGGGCGCCATCGCGTCGAACCCGCCCTCCGCCGGGGCGGCCATCGTCCGCGCGAAGACCTCCTCGGTCATCCGGGTGCGGGCGGCGGGCGCGATGGCGTTGACGGTGACGCCGTACCGGCCGAGCTCGGCGGCCGCGACCAGCGTCAGCCCGACGATGCCCGCCTTGGCCGCCGCGTAGTTGCCCTGGCCGACGCTGCCGAGCAGCCCGGCGCCGGACGAGGTGTTGATCACCCGGGCGTCCACGGGGCGGCCGGCCTTGCTCTCGGCGCGCCAGTGCAGGCCCGCGTGCCGCAGCGGCAGGAAGTGGCCCTTGAGGTGGACGCGCACGACCGCGTCCCACTCGTCCTCCGACAGGTTGACCAGCATGTGGTCGCGCAGGAACCCGGCGTTGTTGACCAGGACGTCCAGGCGCCCGAACGCCTCGGTCGCGGTGGACACCAGCGCGGCGGCGCCCGCGCCCGTGGCGATGTCGTCGGCGCAGGCCACGGCCCGCCCGCCGAGCGCCTCGATCTCCCGGACGACGTCGTGCGCGGGCCCCTCGGAGGCGCGGCCGGTGCCGTCCCTGGCCACGCCCAGGTCGTTCACGACGACGCGGGCGCCCTGCCGGGCGAACTCCAGCGCGTGCGCGCGGCCGAGGCCCCGCCCGGCGCCGGTGACGGCGACCACACGGTCCTTGCAGATCATCGAGTCTCCTTCGCTCACGGCCTGTTCACGGTGGCGGCGTCCAGGAAGGCGGGGCGCTCGCCCCCGCCGTGCAGCAGCAGGGACGAGCCGGTGACGTAGGACGCCAGGTCCGAGGCCAGGAACACGCAGGCCGCGCCGACGTCGGAGGGATCGGCGAGGCGGCCGAGCGGGACGGTCCGCTCGACCGCCGCGATGCCCTCCTCGTCGCCGTAGTGCAGGTGGGCCAGCTCCGTGCGGACCATCCCGAGCGTCAGCGAGTTGACCCGGACGTGCGGCGCCCACTCGACGGCCAGCGACCGGGTGAGGCTGTGCAGGCCGGCCTTCGCGGCGCCGTAGGCGGCGGTGCCGGGCGAGGGCCGCGTCCCGCTCACGCTGCCGATCATGATGATCGAGCCGCCGCCCGGCTGCGCGCGCATCCGCGCCCGGACGGCCCGCGCCATGATCAGCGGCGCGGTCAGGTTCAGCTCGATGATCTTGATGTGGGTGCGCAGGTCGCCGTCCGCGGCGGGCAGGTACGGCGCGCCGCCCGCGTTGTTGACCAGCACGTCGACGCGGTCCAGCCCGTCCGCGAACGCCTGCGCCGCCGCGGGGTCGCGCACGTCCAGCGCGTGGAAGCGCGCGGTGCGGCCGGCCGCCTCGGGAAGCGCGTCCGGCTCGCGCCGGGCGACCGCGACCACGTCGGCGCCCGCCTCCAGGAAGGCGCGGCTGATCCCGGCACCGACCCCGCGCACGCCCCCCGTGACGACGGCGGTCCTGCCCGCCAGGTCCAGCGTCAGTGCCATCCCGCCTCCTCCGCGACCCTGCTACGGTCTGTTCTAACAAATGTTTGGTGGAAAGGTAGCGCATGGGAGTCTCCACCACGACCCGGGACGGGGTCGCCGAGATCGTCGTGGACGCGCCGCCGGTCAACGCGCTGACCGTGGCGGGCTGGCACGCGCTGGCCGGCGCGGTCCTCGCGGCCGGCCGCGACCCACGGGTCGGCGCCGTCGTGCTCCGCGCCGAGGGCCCGGGGTTCAACGCGGGCGTCGACATCAAGGAGATGCAGCGCGCGGAGGGCCACACCGCGCTGGTAGGGGCCAACCGGGGCTGCTTCGCGGCGTTCGCCGCCGTCTACGACTGCGAGGTCCCGGTCGTCGCCGCCGTCAACGGCCACTGCCTGGGCGGCGGCGTCGGCCTGGCGGGCAACGCCGACATCGTCGTCGCGTCCGAGGACGCCTACTTCGGTCTGCCGGAGGTGGACCGGGGCGCGCTCGGCGCCGCCACCCACCTGGCGCGGCTCGTCCCGCAGCACCTGATGCGCGCGATGGTCTACACGTGCCGCACCGTCACGGCGGCCGAGCTGCACCACCACGGCTCGGTGCTGGAGGTCGTCCCGGCGGACGGGCTGCGCGCCGCGGCCCTGGAGGTCGCCGCGGCCATCGCCGCGAAGGACCGGTACGTGATCCGGCGCGCCAAGGAGTCGCTGAACGGCATCGACCCGGTCGACGTCAGGCGCAGCTACCGCTACGAGCAGGGCTTCACCTTCGAGCTCAACCTCGTCGGCGCGGGCGACGAGCACCGCGACGCCTTCCTGGGCGAGGGGGCCGGATGAGCAAGGTGCTGTCGGTGGACGAGGTCGCCGGGACGCTGGAGAGCGGGATGACGGTCGGGATCGGGGGCTGGGGGTCGCGGCGCAAGCCGATGGCGCTCGTCCGCGCGATCTGCCGGTCCCCGGTCACCGACCTCACCGTCGTGTCCTACGGCGGGCCGGACGTCGGGCTGCTGTGCGCGGCGGGCAAGGTGCGGCGCCTGGTCACCGCGTTCGTGACGCTGGACTCGATCCCGCTGGAGCCGCACTTCCGGCACGCGCGGCAGTCCGGCGCGATCGAGCTGACCGAGTACGACGAGGGCATGTTCATGTTCGGGCTGTACGCGGCGGCGCACCGGCTGCCGTTCCTGCCCACGCCCGTCGGGCTCGGATCGGACGTCATGCGGGTCAACCCGGAGCTGAGAACGGTCAGGTCGCCCTACGACGACGGCCGGGAGCTCGTGGCCGTCCCCGCCCTGACCATGGACGCGGCGCTCGTGCACATGAACCGCGCCGACGCCCGCGGCAACGCCCAGTACCTCGGCCCCGACCCCTACATGGACGACCTGTTCGCCAAGGCCGCGGACCGGACGTACGTGTCGTGCGAGCGGCTCGTCGGCACCGCCGACTTCGCCAAGGAGGGGCCGCTTCAGTCCCTGCTGATCAGCCGGTCGCAGGTGGCGGGCGTGGTGGAGACGCCGAACGGCGCGCACTTCACCGACTGCGAGCCCGACCACCGGCGGGACGAGGCGTTCCAGCGCCTGTACGCGCGGTCGGCCGCCGACCCGGAGAGGTGGGCGGCGTTCCGCGAACGGTTCCTGTCCGGCGACGAGACCGCCTACCAGGACGCCGTCCGACGCTGGCAGGAGGACGAGTGAGGGCTACCAGGGCCGAGGTCTGCGCGGTCGCCTGCGCGGAGCTGTTCCGGGGCGACGGGGAGATCGTGGCGGCGGCTGTCGCCGGGTTCGTGCCGATGCTGGGGGCGCGGCTGGCGCGGGCGACGTTCGCGCCCGACCTGCTGACCACCGACGGCGGACCGGTGCTGAGCGCCGGGCCCGTCCCGCTGGGGACGCGGGCCGCGGAGGCCGAGGGCTGGCTGCCGTTCCGCGACCACCTGTGGCTCGTGCTGAACGGGCGGCGGCACGTGGTGATGGGCCCGAGCCAGATCGACCCGTACGGCAACACCAACATCTCGTGCATCGGCGACTGGGGGCGGCCCGCCCGGCAGCTCCTCGGGATGCGCGGCGGTCCGGGCAACACCCTGCTCAACCCGACGAGCTACTGGGTGCCCAAGCACTCGGCCCGGGTGTTCACCGGGGAGGTCGACGTCGTCAGCGGCGTCGGCTGGGACCGGGGCGCGCACGAGATCCGCGCCGTGGTCAGCGACCTGGCCGTGCTCGACTTCGCCACCCCGGACCGGCGGATGCGGCTGCGCTCGGTGCATCCCGGCGTGACCGTCGAGGACGTGGCGGCCGCCACGGGGTTCGAGCTGGCCGTCCCGGACGAGGTGCCCGAGACGCGCCTGCCCGACGCCGAGGAGCTGCGCGTCATGCGCGAGGTGCTCGATCCCGAGGGCCTGCGCGAGCGCGAGGTCCCCGCGTGAAAGGGCAGGGCGGGAGCGGGCAGGTGCTCGACACGCCGCTGACCCGGCTCACCGGCGTGCGGCATCCCGTCGTGCAGACCGGCATGGGCTGGGTGGCCGGGCCGCGGCTGGTGACGGCGGTCGCGAACGCCGGGGGCCTCGGGATCCTGGCCTCGGCGACGATGACGCTCGATCGGCTCGCCGACGCCGTCCGCGAGGTGCGGGACCGCACGGACGCACCGTTCGGCGTCAACTTGCGGGCGGACGCGTCCGACGCGGGCGACCGCATCGACCTGCTCGTCAGGGAGGGCGTGCGGGTCGCCTCGTTCGCGCTCGCCCCGAGGCGGGAGCTGATCGCCAGGCTGAAGGACGCCGGGATCGTCGTGATCCCATCGGTCGGCGCGCGGCGGCACGCCGAGAAGGTCGCGGCGTGGGGCGCGGACGCGGTGCTGGTGCAGGGCGGCGAGGGCGGCGGGCACACCGGCGCCGTCGCGACGACGCTGCTGCTGCCGCAGGTCGTGGACGCGGTGGACATCCCGGTGATCGCCGCGGGCGGCTTCTTCGACGGCCGCGGCCTCGCCGCCGCGCTGGCCTACGGGGCGGCGGGCGTGGCGATGGGCACCCGGTTCCTGCTGACCGCCGACAGCCCGGTCCCGGACGCGGTCAAGCGCGTCTACCTGGACGCCGCCGACACCATCGTGACCCGGCAGGTGGACGGGATGCCGCACCGGGTGCTGCGCAGCGGGCTGGTCGAGGCGCTGGAGTCGTCCGGGCGCGTGGCCCTGCTGGTCCGGGCGCTGCGCAACGGTGCCCGGTTCAAGAGGCTGTCGGGGATGTCGTGGCGGGAGATGATCGCCGATGGCCGGGCGATGAGGCACGGCAAGGACCTGTCGTGGTCGCAGGTGATGATGGCCGCCAACACGCCGATGCTGCTCAAGGCGGCCATGGTGGACGGCCGTCCCGACCTCGGCGTGATGGCGTCCGGCCAGGCCGTCGGCGTCATCGACGACCTGCCCACGTGCGCCGAGCTGATCGAGGCGATCGTCCGGCGGGCCGCCGAGGCGATCACCGCGCAGCGGTCGGCCGTCGTCGGCGGGCCCTGACGCGGCCGAACGGTCCGCGACGCGATCAGGCCGCGCAGCGCGACGACCCGGTCGCGGCCGTCCACCCCGGCCGCGGCGAGGACGCCCGCCACGGTCTCCGACCAGTGGACGGTGGACGAGCTGCCGTCCCTGGCCGCCCGGGCCCCCGCGCGGCGCTGACCTCCGCCGCCGCGGGCCATGATCGTGGGGGTGGCGGGGGACGCCGGGGAGCGGGCTCTAGGCTGGCGGACGTGACCGGCTCGGGAGCGGCGGTGCCGCGGTGCTCGCCTGCGGCGGTGCCGCGGTGCGTGCGAGGCGCGTTCCTCGCGGCCGCCTGCACGCTGCTCTCCCTCGGCGGGCACGTCCTGGGCGGCGCCGGGGACTGCTGCCTGCCGCCGCTGCCCGCCGTCCTCGCCGCGGGCGGCGTGGTCGGCGCGCTGTGCGTGGGCCTCGCCGGGCGGATGATGTCGTTCCGGCGGATCCTGGCCGTGATGGGCTGGGCCCAGGTCGCCTTCCACCTCGCGTTCACCCTCGCGGCGCCCGGGCCCGCGCACCACATGGGTGCCGGCGCGCCGGAGGCGGGGCCGCCCGGCCTCGCCATGGGGCCGTCCATGCTGGCCGGGCACGCCGTGGCCGCCGTCTCCGCCGCCGCGCTGCTGGCGGGCGCCGAGCGCGCCGTCTGGTGGCTGTACGGCGCGGTCTTCGCGGTCGCCCTGGCGGCCCGGCTGGTGGTCCGCCCGGCCGAGACGCACCGTCCGCCGTGGCCCGTGGTGGTCGCGGACGACCCGGCACCGCGCCTCGGCGTCCTGCTGGCCCGCGCCGTCCGGCGCCGCGGCCCTCCGGCGGCCCCGCCGCGCGCCGCCTGACCCCGCCTGACCCCGCCTGAGCCCGGCGGGGCTGCGCGGCGTGCCTCGCGCATGCCATCGCCCCACCGGATGAGGGAAGTCCCCATGTCTGATCGCAGACGACCGTCTGATCGCGAACCACTGCCCAACCGCCAACCACTGCTCGACCGCAAGCCGCGCAGGCGGGCCGCGCTGTCCGCGCTCGCCGCGCTCGCCCTCGCGGGCGCCGCCGCGTGCTCCGGCTCGTCCGCCGGGGACGAGCCGACCGCGCAGGCCGCCACCGCGCCCGGCAAGACCTCCTACCCGCTGGCGTTCCGCAACTGCGGGCAGAAGGTGACCTTCACCCGCCCGCCGCAGCGCGTCCTGATCCTGAACGGCACGTCGGTCGCCGAGTCGGAGAGCTTCGTCCTGCTGGGCCTGCAGAAGCACGTCCTCGCCAACGCCCAGTCGTACGGGGTGTCGGACGATCCGTCGATGGTCGCGGCCGTCAAGGCGCTCCCCACCCGCGGGCTCACTATGAACAAGAACTTCGACGTGCCCGCCGAGCAGGTGCTCGCCGCCAAGCCCGACCTGGTCGTCTCGACCTGGTCGGGCGGGTTCGACGCCAAGCGCGGCCACGCCACCCGCGAGCAGCTCGCCGCGGCGGGCATCACCACGCTCGTCAACCCGGTGAACTGTGCCTACGGCAAGCCGGGCGCGTCCGAGGCGGAGAAGCGGGCCTACGAGCGGATCTCCATCGAGTCGTCCCACGAGTTCCTGGCGCTGCTCGGCCGGGTCTTCGACGTCCAGCACAAGGCCGCCGCGGTGTCGGCGGACCTGCGGCGGCGGGTCGGCGCGGTCCGGGCCCGGGTGGCCGGACGGCCCGCGAGGAAAGTCCTGATCGTCTACCCGGGCATGTCGATGATGAACGCCGCCGGGCTGCCCGCCGTGATGACCGGGCGGATCACCGACGAGGTGATCGCGGCGGCGGGCGGCGTCAACGCGTTCGCCGGACGGTCCCGGGACGTGACGAGCACGCTCACCAAGGAGCAGCTCGCCACCGCGCGGGTCGACGTCGTCGCGGTGGGCGCGTTCACGCCGTCCGAGGATCCCGCCGCCCAGGCCCGCACGCTGTTCGCCGAGTACCCGCAGTGGCAGGCGTCCAAGACCCGCACGTACACGGCCATCGCCGACGGCGCGTTCCTCGGGCCGCTCAACGCCTGGGCCGTCGAGAAGCTCGCCAAGGTGGTGCACCCCGATGGCTGAGGCCGTCGCCGAGCGCACCGCAGAGACCGCCGCCCCGGGCGCCGCCCGCCGGGGGCCGCACATGGTGTCCGGCGCCATGACCGGCGTGCTCATCGCGGGGCTGGCGGTCGCGTTCGTCGCGGTCGCCGTCGCCGCGATCTCGATCGGCTCGGTGAACCTGCCCGTCGGCGCGGTCTGGCGGGTCGTCGGCGCCCACCTGACCGGCTCCGCGTCCGGCGACCCGCTCCGCGACCAGATCGTCTGGGACATCCGAACACCGCGCGTGCTGATCGCGGCGCTCGTCGGCGCCGGGCTGAGCGTCGCGGGCGTGGCGCTCCAGGCGCTCGTCCGCAACCCGCTCGCCGACCCGTACATCCTGGGCGTCTCCTCCGGCGCCTCGCTGGGCGCCGTGCTCGTGGTGTCCTTCGGGACGACGGCCCTCGGCGGTCTCGGCGTCACCGGCGCCGCGTTCGCGACGGCCACGCTCAGCGTCCTGGTCGTGTACGCGCTGGCGCAGCGCGGCGGGCGGCTGCTGGACTCGCGGCTCGTGCTGGCCGGGGTCGCGGTCGGCTACCTGTGCTCGGCCGCGACCAGCTACGTCCAGCTCCAGGTGGACCCGTCGGAGCTGCACGGCCTGATGTTCTGGCTGATGGGCAGCATCGCGGGCGCGACCTGGTCCGACCTCGGCGTCCCCGCCGCCGTGATCGCGGTGTGCACCCTGTTCCTGCTGGTGCAGGGGCGCGCCCTCAACGCGCTGATGGCCGGGGACGACGCGGCGGCCGGGCTCGGCGCGTCCGTGCAGGCGCTGCGGATCGCGCTGCTGGTCGTCGCGTCCCTGCTGACGGCGACGTCCGTCAGCGTCGTCGGCGGGATCGGGTTCGTCGGGCTGATGGTGCCGCACGCGGCCCGGTTCGTGGTCGGCGGCGACCATCGGCGGGTGCTGCCGGTCGCGACGCTGACCGGGGCGGTGTTCCTGGTCGCGGTCGACATCGTGGCCCGGACCGCCGACCGCCCGAACGAGCTGCCCATCGGCATCTTCACCACCGGTCTCGGCGTCCCGTTCTTCCTGTGGCTGCTGCGGCGCCGCTCGGGAGGTGCCTGATGCGGCTGGACATCGCCGGGGTCACCGCCGAGATCGAGGGCACGCCGATCGTGTCCGGCGTGGACCTCGTCGCCGAGCCCGGCGCGTTCGTCGGGCTGATCGGCCCGAACGGCAGCGGGAAGTCCACGCTGCTGCGCACCGTCTACCGCTCGCTGCGCCCGGCCGCCGGGGTCGTCTCCCTGGACGGCGACGACCTGTGGCGCATGCGGGCCCGGCACGCGGCGCGGTGCCGGGCCGTCGTCACCCAGCACGGCGACCTGGCCGGGGAGTTCTCCGTCGCCGAGGTCGTCGCGATGGGGCGCGGCCCGCACAAGGGCGTCCTGGAGAGGGAGAACGCGGCGGACCGCGCGGCCATCGCGGAGTCGCTGGAGCGCGTCGGCCTCGCCCACGCGTCCGGGCGGCTGTTCTCGACCCTGTCCGGCGGCGAGCGGCAGCGGGCCCTCGTCGCGCGGGCCCTGGCGCAGGAGGCGCCGCTGCTCATCCTGGACGAGCCGACCAACCACCTGGACGTCCGCGCCCAGCTCGGCCTGCTCGACCTGGTCAGGTCGCTCGGGCTGACGCTGCTCGCCGCGCTGCACGACCTGGACCACGCCGCCGCCTACTGCGACCACGTGGTCGTCCTGCAGAACGGGACGGTCCGGGCCTCCGGGCCGCCGCTGGAGGTGCTCACGCCGGAGTTCGTGGCGGAGGTGTTCGGCGTCCGCGCCCACATCGGCGCCCACCCCATCACCGGCCGCCCCCACATAGCCGTGGCCAGCCTCCCGTGAGCGATCAGGGGTCAGAGTTCCAGGAGGCGGCGGCCGAGCGCCGGCGCCGCCCTCGACGCGATCTCCCGGGGCCTGTCCGTCGCCGCCGTGGAGGCGCGCGACTGGGCCGCCGGGACCTCCGGCCGCTCCAACAAGCTGATCCACGGCGGGCTGCGCTACTTGGAGCGGCGTGACTTCGGCCTGGTCCGGGAGGCGCTGCGGGAGCGCGGGCTGCTGCTGCACCGGCTCGCGCCCCATCTCGTCCGTCCCGTCCAGTTCCTGTATCCGCTGCGCGGCCGGGTGTGGGAGCGGGCGTACGTCAGCGCGGGCGTCACCCTGTACGACACGATGGGCGGGACCCGGTCGCTGCCCCGGCACCGCCAGCTGACCCGGCGCGGCGCGCTGCGGGAGGCCCCGGCGCTGCGCTCGGACGCGCTGATCGGCGCGATCCAGTACTACGACGCGCAGGTGGACGACGCCCGCTACACGATGACGGTCGCCCGGACCGCCGCGCAGTACGGCGCCCGGGTCGCCATCCGCGCCGAGGCGACCGGGTTCCTGCGGGAGGGCGAGCGCGTGACCGGCGCGCACGTCCTCGACCTGGAGGGCGGCCGGGAGATCGCCGTCCGGGCCCGCCGCGTCGTGTGCGCGACAGGAGTGTGGACGGACGGCGCGCAGGCGATGACCGGTTCGCGCGCCTCGTTCGCCGTCAAGGCGTCCAAGGGCGTCCACCTGGTCGTGCCGCGCGACCGGATCCCGATGGACACCGGCCTGATCACGCGGACGGAGCGCAGCGTCCTGTTCATCATCCCGTGGGGGCGGCACTGGCTGATCGGCACGACCGACACGCCATGGGACGGCGGGCCGGACGAGCCCGTCGCCGACCACACCGACGTCGGCTACCTGCTGGAGCGGGCGAACGCCGTGCTCCGCACCCCGCTGACCCACGACGACATCGAGGGGGTCTACGCGGGGCTGCGGCCGCTGCTGTCCGGCGAGATGGACGACACGGCCCGGCTGTCCCGCGAGCACGCCGTCGCCGAGCCGGTGCCGGGCCTCGTCGTCGTGACGGGCGGCAAGTTCACCACCTACCGGGTGATGGCGCGGGACGCGATCGACCTGGTGGCCGAGAGCCTGGACGAGCCGGTCCCCGCCTCGGTCACCGGGCGGCTGCCGCTCCTCGGCGCGGTCGGCTTCGAGGTGCTGTGGAACGAGCGGCGCCGCCTCGCCGCCGCGTCCGGGCTGCACGTCGCCCGGGTCGAGCACCTGCTGCACCGGTACGGGTCGTGCGCCCGCGAGGTCCTGGACCTGGTCGCGGACGACCCGGCGCTCGGCGCCTCCATCCCGGGCGCGGACGACTACCTGTGCGCCGAGGCCGTCTACGCCGTGACCCACGAGGCGCGCTGCGCCTGGAGGACGTCCTGGCGCGCCGCCTGCGCGTCTCGATCGAGGAGCGGGGCGGGGGCCTGGCCGCGGCGGGCCACGTCGCCGAGCTGCTCGCGCCCCGGCTGGGCTGGGGCGGAGAGGAGATCGCCGACGAGATCAAGCGCTACGTCCTGCACGTCAGGGCGGAGCGCGTCGGCGGCGCCGCCGTCAGCGAGCCTCCAGTCCCCGCGGCCTGACCGGACTGACCTCGGTGATCTCCCGCGGCTCGGGCGCCTCCCTCGATCACGCGACCACGCCTTTGGCGCGCAGCCCAGCCGCGTCCAGGCCGAGGTCCGCCAGCACCTCGTCGGTGTGCTCGCCGAGGCCGGGCGCGGGCACGGCCTCGCGGTTCCCGGCGTCGAGCGGGGACGACGGGACGCGCAGGCGCCCGACTCCGGGCTGGTCGACCTCCCCCATCATCGGGTTGCCCGCCAGGTCGACCTCGGAGAACCGCCGGTACGGGGCCCACAGCACGGACGTCCCTTTCAGGGTGTCCTCCACCTCGGGCATCGTGCGGGCGGCGAACCAGGGCGCGGCGAGGGCGGCGAGCGCCTCGCGGTGCCGGTAGCGGTCGCCGGCCACGGCGAAGTCGCGCCCGAACCCGCCGAACAGGTGGTTGCCGATCCGCGGCCGCTCCTCCCCCAGCTGCGCCTCGGCGAGGAGCCCGAGGTTCCCGGCCGTGGCGAGCGCCACGTCGTACAGCGGCAGCCTGATCCGCGCGCCCTCACCCGTCCGCGACCGGCGCCGCTCGGCCGCCAGCAGCCCGACGGCCGCGTACAGCCCGCACGCCACGTCCCACGCGGGCAGGACGTGGCTCACCGGCCCGGCGTGGTCGGCGGGCCCGGTCACCAGCGGGAAGCCGATCTCGGCGTTGACGGTGTAGTCGACCGCGGCCCTCCCGTCGTGGTGGCCCTCGACCTGCAGATGGATGAGGTCGGGCCGGACGGCGGACAGCGCCTCGTGCGACAGCCGGCCCCGCCCGACCGCGTTGGTCAGGACGATCCCGGCGCCCGCGGCCAGCCGCGTCACCACCTCGCGGCCCCTCCGCGGACCGGAAGTCCGCGGTGACCGACCGCTTGCCCTTGTTCATGCCGGTCCAGAGCAGGCTCGTCCCGGACGGGGCGAGCGGCCGGCGGCCGGTGTCGGCGGCACCCCCGATCGGGTCGACGCGGATCACGTCGGCACCGAGCTGGGCCGGCGTCATCCCGCCGAGCGGCGCGGCGACGAAGCTGGAGACCTCCACGGTCCGCAGCCCGTCCAGCATCGCGCCCCGCATCACGCATCCGCTCCCCACCTCCCACACGATCATGCAGCCGCCACGCTCACCAACCAGGGCCCGCTCTCGCATACCGCAGTATGCTCGATGGCATGTCAGGGACGACGCGCATCACGGTCACGCTCCCCACCGAACAGGTGGCCGAGCTCAAGAAGCTGACCGACAACATCTCCGGGTACGTGGCCGAGGCCGTGTCCCGGCAGATCAGGCACCAACTGCTCGGCGAGGACCTCCGGCGCCACCGGCGAGAGCACGGCGACTTCACCGACGAGGAGCTGGCCGAGGCGCACACGATGATCTTCGGGTCCGCCTCGTCGGGACGGACGGGCGCCGCGTGACACCGCACATAGAGACCCTCGTCCTGGACTCCGAGGGCCTGTCCGCGTGGATCGGCCAGGACCGGAAGATCATGGCGATGTTCCACGTCTTCCACCAGATGGGTACCGACCTGGTCGTCGGGGCGAACACCATCGTGGAGGTCAGCCACTCCCGCATCGACATCCCGAAGCTGCGGTGGGCCCTGTCCCGCGTGAAGATCGAGCCGGTGACCGAGCGGGCGGCGAAGGGCGCCGCGGAGCTGCTCAAGGCCGCGGGCATGCACGGCCACAAGCACGCCATCGACGCGACGGTCGCCGAGGCGGCCCTCCGCCAGCCCGCGCCGGTCGCCATGCTGACGTCGGACGTCGACGACATGACCAGGCTCTGCGGGGATCGCGTGCGCCTCATCGGAATCTGAGACCCCGCCGGGCTCCGGCCCAGCCGCGCGGGGGTCGGTGGGGTGCGGGGGTCAGAGGCGTTCGAGGATGGTGACGTTGGCCTGGCCGCCGCCCTCGCACATCGTCTGGAGGCCGTAGCGGCCGCCCGTGCGCTCCAGCTCGTGCAGGAGGGTGGTCATCAGGCGGGCGCCGGTGGCGCCGAGGGGGTGGCCGAGCGCGATGGCGCCGCCGTTGGGATTGGTCGTGGACGGGTCGGCGCCGGTCTCCTTCAGCCAGGCGAGCACGACGGACGCGAACGCCTCGTTGATCTCGACCGTGTCGATGTCGCCGATCGTCATCCCCGCCTTCTTCAGCGCGTACGCCGTGGCGGGGATAGGCGCGGACAGCATCCGGATCGGGTCCTCGCCGCGGGCCGAGAGGTGGTGGACGCGGGCGCGCGGGGTGAGGCCGTGGTCCTTGACGGCCCGCTCGGACGCGATGAGCAGCGCGGCGGAGCCGTCCGAGATCTGGGACGCGAGGGCCGCGGTGAGCCGCCCGCCGTGCACGAGGGTCTTCAGGCCGGCCATCTTCTCCAGGGTGGTGTCGCGGCGCGGCCCCTCGTCGGCGGTGAGGCCCTCGTACGGGACGGTCTCGCGCTCGAACCGGCCCTCGTCGATCGCGCGGACGGCGCGCCGGTGGGACTCGTAGGCGAACGCCTCCATCTCCTCGCGGGAGATGTCCCAGTCGCGGGCGATCATCTCGGCGCCGGCGAACTGCGACACCTCGCCGTCGCCGTAGCGGCGCACCCAGCCCTTGGAGCCGTTGAACGGGCCCTCGGTGAAGCCGAGCGGCCCGGCGGCGGTCATCGCGTACGCGATGGGGATCTGCGACATGTTCTGCACGCCGCCCGCCACGACCAGGTCGGACGTCCCGGACAGGACGGCCTGCGCCGCGAAGTGGACGGCCTGCTGGGACGAGCCGCACTGCCGGTCGACGGTGACGCCGGGGACCTCCTCGGGCAGCCCGGCCGCGAGCCAGCAGGTCCGGGCGATGTCGCCGGCCTGCGGGCCGACGGCGTCCACGCAGCCGAACACCACGTCCTCGACCGCGGCCGGGTCGACCTCCGCGCGGTCGATCAGCGCCGACAGCACGTGCGCGCCCAGGTCGGCGGGGTGCGCGCCGGCGAGCCCGCCGCCGCGCCGGCCGACCGGCGCGCGGACGGCTTCGACGATGTATGCCTCGGCCATGGGAGGTCTCCTCCGTAGGGGGTTCAGCTCGCCTGGATCCCCTCCAGGACCATGGCGAGGTACTGCTTGGCGATGTCGTCGGCGGACAGCCGCCCGCCGCGCTGGTACCAGTTGGCCGCGACCCAGACGGTGTCGCGGATGAACCGGTAGACCAGCGTCCGGTCGAGGTCGGCGCGGAAGGCGCCCTCGTCGACGCCCCGCGCCAGCAGCGACATCCACATCTCCTCGAACCGCCGGTGCGAGTCGAGGAGGTAGCGGAAGCGCTCGGCGTTCGCGAGGTGCTTGGACTCGTTCTGGTACAGCACGACCGCCGGGCGGTGCCGGTCGATCGACCGGAACGACTCCACGACGATGGCCTCCAGGGTGTCGCGCGCGCCGAGCCCCGATCCGAGGACGCGGTCGTAGGCGGCCCACATCTCGTCCAGGAACGTCGAGAGGATCTCGTCGGCCATCGACTCCTTGGAGTCGAAGTGGTAGTACAGGCTGCCGCCGAGGATCCCGGCGGCGTCGGCGACCTTCCGGACGGTGGTGGCGGAGTACCCCTGGGAGGCGAAGACCTCGGCCGCCGTGGCGAGCAGCTCGGCCCGCCGCTGGGCGCGGGCGGCGGCGGTGCCCTCGGCGTCGCGCCGTCGTGGACTCATCGTGCTCCTAAGGGTGCTGGGAGGAGACGGAGACGACCTCGCCCGTCATGTACGAGGAGTAGTCGCTCGCCAGGAAGACGATAACGTTGGCCACCTCCCACGGCTCGGCGTGCCGGCCGAACGCCTCGCGGCGCGTCAGCTCGTCCAGCAGGTCCTCCGAGGTCACCTTGACCAGGTGCGGGTGCATCGCGAGGGACGGCGACACCGCGTTGATCCGGACGCCGAAGGCGGCGGCCTCCAGCGCGGCGCAGCGGGTCAGCGCCATCACCCCGGCCTTCGCGGCGGCGTAGTGGGACTGGCCCTTCTGCGCCCGCCAGCCGATCACCGAGGCGTTGTTGACGATCACGCCCGCGCCCTGCCCGCGCATGATCCGCAGGGCGGCGCGGGTGCAGCGCATGGTGCCGTTCAGCGTGACGTCCAGGACGCGGGTCCACTGCTCGTCGGTCATGTCGGCGAGCTCGGCGGTGCCGCCGAGCCCGGCGTTGTTGACCGCGACGTCGATCCGCCCGTACCGCTGGAGGGCCAGCCCGTAGAGCGCCCGCACCTGGTCCTCGTCGGTGACGTCGCAGGGCAGCGAGGCCACCCGGCCGGCGCCGAACTCCTTTTCCAGCTCCAGCGCGGACGCGGCGAGCCGCCGCTCGTGCGCGTCGGAGACCACGACGCGGGCGCCCTCCTCCAGGCAGCGGCGCGCCACGGCGCCGCCGATCCCGGCCCCGGCCGCCGCGGTGATGACGACGGCGCGGTCCTTCAGCAGGCCGTGCCCGGGGACGTAGGCGGGGGGCGTCACTGCCGCACCTCTGCGCTCATGGTCGCGCTCGCTCTCGCTCGTTCCTCACTCGGTCCCTCGCCGCTCACGTGGGAGGCCGAGCACGCGCTCGGCGATGATGTTGCGCTGGATCTCGTTCGACCCGGCGTAGATGGTGTCGGAGCGGGAGAACAGGAACAGCCGCTGCCAGTCGCTCAGGTCGTAGGGGGCGCCGTCGGCGATCATCCCGGCGGCGCCGAGGACGTCCATGGCCAGCTCGCCGAGCTCGCGGTGCCAGGTGCCCCAGACGAGCTTGGAGATGGACGACTCGGGGCCGGGCGCCCCGGCCGCGACGCCCGCCATGGTCCGCGCCGCGTTCAGCCGCATGATCTCCAGGCCCATGTGCGCGCGGGTGAGCCGGTCGCGCAGCAGCGGGTCGTCGACGGCGCCGGTGCGGCGGGCCAGCTCGATCACCCCGTCCAGCTCGCGGCGGAACCCGACCTGCTGGCCGAGGGTCGCGACGCCCCGTTCGAACCCGAGCGTGGCCATCGCGATCCGCCAGCCGTCGCCGGGGGCGCCCACGATGTTGGCGGCGTCCGTCCGGGCGCCGTCGAAGAAGACCTCGTTGAACTCCGAGGTCCCGGTGAGCTGGACGATCGGCCGGATGTCGACGCCGTCCTGCCGCATCGGGACCAGCAGGTACGACAGGCCGTGGTGGCGGGACGACCCGGGCTCGGTGCGGCAGACGGCGAAGCACCAGTCCGCCTCCAGGGCGAGGGACGTCCAGACCTTCTGCCCGTCGACGACCCACCGGCCGTCCTCCAGCACCGCCCGCGTCTGGACGCCGGCCAGGTCCGAGCCCGCGCCGGGCTCGGAGTAGCCCTGGCACCACAGCTCCCGGACGGCGACGATCGGCGGCAGGAACCGGGCGCGCTGCGCGTCGGTGCCGAACGCGATGATCGTGGGGCCGAGCAGGTTCTCCCCGATGTGGCCGACCCGCGCGGGACCGCCGGCGAGGGCGTACTCCTCGTGGAAGATCACCTGCTGCCCGACGGTCGCGCCGCGCCCGCCGTGCTCCGCCGGCCAGCCGACGCACGTCCAGCCCGCGGCGGCCAGGTGGCGCTCCCAGGCCAGCCGCTCCTCGAACGCCTCGTGCTCGCGGCCCGGCCCGCCGAGCCCGCGGGCGTGCGCGAACGCGCCCGACAGGTTGGCGCCCAGCCAGTCGCGGACCTCGGCGCGGAACGCCCGGTCCGCCGGGGACTCGTTCTGCTTCACGCCCGGAACTCTACCAAACAGTTGTTAGAAAGAATCGCCCTCCAGCGCGGGCTCGGCCTCGCGCCCCGCGACGGGCCCGGGCGCCGCGTCCGGGACGGTCTCCTTGGGCACCTGCGGCCGGTCGCGTCGCGGCGGGCCGCCGGGGAGCGCCTCGGGGCGGGCCTGAGTGGGACGGGCCACGTCGCGGCCGGGCAGGTCACGATCGGGCAGCTCGCGGCCAGGCACGTCGTGGCCGGGCAGGTCGCGGTGGAGCAGGTCGAAGAGCCGGTCCCAGCGGGCGAGCACCGCCTCCGGCCGGAACCGCTGGACGGACGCGCGGGCCTCGCCGCCCAGGGCCCGGCGCAGGTCGGCGTCCTCGATGAGGCGCCCGAGCGCCGCGGCGAACGCGGCGGTGTCGCCCGGCCCGACCAGCAGGCCGCCCTCCTCGTCCCCGAGCAGCGCGCGGACGCCGGGCGCGCAGTCGAACGCCACGGACGGCAGCCCGTAGGCCATCGCCTCCAGCACCGACATCGGGAAGCCCTCGTCCCGGGACGGCAGCGCGAACACCGACGCCTCGACCAGCGCGTCCTCCACGTCGTCGACGACGCCCCGGAACTCCACCGAGCCGGACAGGCCGGCGGCGGCCGCCCGCGCGCGCAGCTCGTCCTCGTCCGGGCCGTTGCCGTAGACGTGGAGCCGCCAGCCGGGATGGGCGGCCGCGACGAGCTCCCACGCCTCCAGCATCAGGTCCACGCCCTTCTCGTACGACAGGCGCCCCACGCAGGCGACGACGGGGAGGTCGAGCGTGGGGTAGACGCGGGGCGTGACGTGCAGCGGGTTCGGGACGTAGTCCACATTGGTCATGCCGTCCCGCGCCCAGGCGTCGGCGTCCTCGGCGGTGAGCACGAGCAGCCGGTCCGCGCCCGCGAAGTGCTCCCTGACCCGCCGGTAGCGGGACGACCGGCGCGTCGCCGCGTACGACTCGTGGCTCATGCCGATCACGCGCAGCCCGGAGGTGCAGGCCAGCCGGACCCACTCCATCGCCCACACCTGCGCCACGATCACGACGGCGCCGGGCCGGGCGCCGGCGAACAGCTCCGACAGGCGGGCGGCGCCGCGCCGCTGGGCCGCGCGGCGCCACAGGTCCTGCGCGCGCGCCACCGCGTTCAGGCGCCGCCGCAGCGATCCCGGCCGCCACGCGAGCGTGGGCGGGCGCCACTCCCCGTGCAGCACCTCCACGGCGTACGAGCCGTCCCGGCGATGGTGGTACGGCTCGCCCCCGCGGGTGATGCCGACGAGGGTGACGCGGTCGCCCCGGGCGGCCAGCAGCCGCGCCATGTGGTGCGCCCAGCGCTGCAGGCCCCCCATGTCGTCGACGTTGTTGCAGACGATGAAGACGTCACGCGGTGCTGCCACGTTCGCTCCCTTCGGCGAAGTACCGTTCCACCACCGTCCGGGCGGCCGTCCCGCGGTCGTGCTCGCCGAACCGCAGGGCGAACGCGCGGCGCCGGGCGGCGTGGGCGGCGCCCGAGGCGTCCAGGCTCGCGAGCGCGGCGACGAGCTCGTCCTCGGTCCGGGTGATCGGCCCGGGCGCGTGCCGCTCCAGGTCGAAGTAGCCGGTGCCGAGGTCCGCCTCGTCCGGCAGGTGCAGGACGATCGGCCGGTCGAGCAGCGCGTAGTCGAACATGATCGAGGAGTGGTCGGTGACCAGCGCGTCCGCGAGCAGCAGCAGCGGGGTCACGTCGGCTACGGCGCCGGCGTCGCGCATCACGGCGCGCGCGGACGGCGGCAGCCTCGTCCCGCACAGGTAGTGGGGCCGGACGAGCAGGACCAGCTCCTCCCCCAGCTCCCGGGCGAACACGCCGGGGTCGATCGGCGGGTCCAGCCGGCGGACGGGCCGCCCGCCGGGCCCGGTCCGGAACGTCGGCGCGTACAGGACGGCGCGCCGCCCGTCCTCCAGCCCGAGCGAGCGGCGGATCTCGGCGACCTCGGCGGCCAGCTCCGGATCCCCGGCCACGCCGGTGACCAGCGGGTCATTGCGGGGGTAGCCGGCCGCGAGCAGCTCGGCGCGGACGCCGAGCCCCCTCGCCAGCGTCGTGACGTCGTGCTCGGAGCGCACCAGGAAGCAGTCGTAGCGCTCCACCATGCGGCGCTGCCGGGCCCGCTCGGACGCCGGCCCGCCCTTGAGCCGGGGCTGGTCGTCCCCCATGCGCTTGTAGGCGGACCCGTGCCAGGTCTGGATATAGGTGGTCTCGGGCCGCTTGCGGAGACCGTCCGGATAGCCCTGGTTGTCCACCCAGAACTGGGCCCGCGCCAGCGCCAGGTAGTAGGCCCAGGACCCGCGCCGCACCAGGGCCGCGTCGGACGGGAACCCCTTCGTCGACGACGCGTACGACCAGACGGCCCGCACGGGCCTGCCGGACCGGCGCAGCTCCCGGTAGATGTACTTGGGGTTGTCGGCGTACCGCGTCCCCAGATGGCTCTCGAAGACCACCTGCCCGGGGCGGACGGGCAGCCGGCTCAGCACCCGGTTGAACAGGGCGGTCTTGGTCTTCCGGGAGGTCAGGACGCGGCGCGCGGACCGGTCGAGCCCCCTGGCCCGCCCCCAGGCCCGCCGTCCCGCCCGCGTGGCGGCGGCGCGCAGCACGACGGCCCTGGCCAGCCGGGCCCACGGGTTCCGCGCGTCGAGGGTGAACGCCAGGTGCCCGCCGCCGGTGACGTAGGAGCGGAGCCGGTCGGCGGCGAGCCGCGTCAGCCGGGGCCTTACCGGCAGCGCGACCCCGCCCAGCGAGGGCGACCCGGCGCCGTCGCCCGGGCAGGTGATCATCTCCTCGCCGTCCACGCTCACGCGGAGCCGCACGTCCCAGACCGGGTCGACGAACCCGACCGGCCGGACGCGGCGCCTGGGGTCGAAATCGGCCCGCCACTCCAGGCGGGCGCCCTGGTGGCTGACCCTCGCCCCGGCGCGCTGCTTCCTGCGCGGGCGGCGGCGGTCGACGAACTCCAGCGTCCCCTTCAGCTCGGCGTCCGGGGGCACCCGGTCCAGCGGGTTCAGCACGTATCCGGCCAGGTGGGCGCGCTCGCCGCGCATCTCCAGCCGCGTCACGGTGTTGGCCGGACGCAGCTCCTTGAGGGGCCGCTGGTGGAACCCGAAGTCGGTCACGTCCAGGACGCGCCGTCCCGCGGCCGCCGGGGACGGATCGCCGCCCCACAGGACGCGGCCGTCGCGCTCGACCAGCGGGGCGCGCAGCTCGGGATGCCTGCCGCGGCCGTACTCGGCGGCGGCCAGCGCGCCCGCGTGATCGCCCTCGCGGATCAGGTACGCGGCGATCGCCGGCATGGGGTTGGCCGCCTCGAACACGCGCGGGTCCAGCTCGGCCAGGTAGCCGGCGGCCAGGTCCAGGAACCGCGCCCGGTAGGCGGGGTCGCGGCCGCGCAGGTCGCGCAGGTAGAGCAGCAGGTCGTGGTTGACGAACTTGGCGTCCTTGGCCTTCTTCAGCTCGTGGGCGCCGCGCAGCGCGAACAGCGCGTCGATGCGCCGGTGGATCTCCAGCCGGTCGGCGAAGTTGGCCGGCTCGGCGCGCCGGTTGGAGATCGACGGCGCGGACGTCCGCTCCTTGACCAGCCAGTGGTAGACGCGGTGCGGGATCAGCGCGGTCCGCTCGGCCGCCAGGTACGCCTCGGCGGTGAACAGCAGGTCCTCGTAGTGCAGCCGCTCGACGAAGCGCAGCCCGTTGTCCTCCAGGAAGCCCCGCCGGTACGCCTTGTTCGTGGACAGGGTGTCGTAGAGCAGGTCGGGATTCTCGCCCAGCGACCCGTACACGGCCCTGCGCCTGTAGAGCCACGGATACCAGGGGCGCACCCGCCGCTTGGAGCCCGGGGGCTCGTCCAGGAAGATCCTCTCGCAGAGCCCGGAGACCAGGTCGGCGCCCGTCTCCTCGGCGGCGGCCACGTGGTTGAGGCAGGCGTGCCGGTCCAGCAGGTCGTCGCTGTCGAGGAACATCACGTACCGGCCGTCCGACCGCTCGATCCCGGCGTTGCGCGGACGGCCGCAGCCCCCGGAGTTGGACGGCAGGTGCACGGCCCGGACCCGTCCCGGATGGGCCGCGGCGAGCCGGTCGGCCACCCTCCCGGTGCCGTCGGTGCTGGCGTCGTCGACGATGACCGTCTCGACGCCGCCCATCGACTGCGCCAGCGCCGAGGCGACCGCGCGGGGCAGCCGTCCCGCGTCGTTGAAGGCGATCACCACCACGCTGACGTCCGGGCGTCCCTCCAATGGGCCTCCCCTCGGCGTCTTCGGCGTGCCAGTGATTCCTTTCCCGGAACGCCGCGACGAGGTCCAAGCCCGATCAAAGGCTGTCAATGATTCGCATTACCCGACATTGGCGAACCACCAGGAGAGGCGGGTCACATCACGCGCAAGCCCCAGGAACGGCCAGACGGCCCAGGAGGAGCGGAGGCCCCGGAGACGCCCGAAGGCGCCCGGCCGGGGGGCCGGGCGCCTTCATGATGCCGTCCGCACGGGGGCGGGGATCAGCTCTTGTAGTCGGGGTAGCCGTAGCCGACGACCTGCGACTCCTTGCGGATCTTCCGCTTGACCGCGTTGCCGGTGTTGCCCTCGACGGTGCTGATCGTGCCGTTGCCGTTGTCCTTGACGACGAGGCCGACGTGCTCGATGCCCTCGATGCCGCCGCTGCGACCGTTCTTCCAGTCGAAGAACACCACGGCGCCGGGCTTCGGGGTCGTGCCCCAGCGGCCCTCGCCCTTGAACCACTTGGCGTGCTGGACGGTGTAGGCGTCCCAGCCCATGTCCTTGGCGCCGGTCTGGGCACCGACCCAGGAGACGAACATGTTGCACCAGCTCGCGCCGTTGTACTCGGCGACGTTGCCGCCGTCGCGCTTGGCGGTCTGAGCCGCGTGGGGGGTGGAGATGTACCACTTGTGGAACTTGGTCTCGCCGCCCTTGCCCTCGCGGATGCCGACCTGCGACTCGGCGACCTTGATCACCTCGCTGGCCTTGACGCGGTGGGGGGCCACCTTGAAGCCCTCGCGGCGGGCCTCGGTCGTGGACACCGTCCTGACGTGCGACGACTCGCTGGAGCCGACGCCCTGGTCCGCGACGGCCGCGGCCTGCGCCCGGGTCTCCGCGGTGGCGCGGTCACCGGCGAGGGGGTTGAAGACGGACAGCCCGACGGCGCCGATCAGCACCGCGCCGACGGCGACGCCGACGGCCCTGTCCTCGGGGGTAAGGCTGCTGATGGAAAGTCGATCGAAACGACCGGTCATGCAGGGAATCTCCTTGTTCTCCCATGACGCCTACCGGGTTAGCTGACGGATTCGGGCCTGGAAGTAGCCCTACGGCACGTCTCGGGACGCGCCGATTCACCCCTGGAACCTGGGTCCCCGGCTCCGTCCGGTCACGCGGACCGGAACGGACTCGGCCTCGCACCGCGGGTGGCGGTGCCGGATATGCGGATATTTCTCAGCGTGATCTTGATGAGGGGGCGCGCCTCGTCCTGGCGCGCGTCGCGTGCGGCTACCGCTCCGCGACCTGCGGCCGTGGCTGGCACGGCCGGCACAACGCATGGAACGCGCTGCGGGATTCGGGTAGAAGGTACCAACCTTCCCAAGAAAAGCAAAACAGGCACAAAGCACTCTCTTGCCTGCTCAAGGCCCTTCCAAGACTGTCCCAACGCCCGTACCCGGTCGGGTCTTCCCGATCTTTAAGCCCGCCGGGCGCGACCGGCACGGTAACTGGGCCCAAACCCCTATGACGTGGGCATCGGACGCTCCGGCGCACCGGGCACGTTTTACCTTTGCCCGGACGCATCGGCCGGGTAAAGACCGCCCCACGGCCCTCCCGTCCCCCGGCCCAGATCGCGTCGCGGACCACCCTGAGAGGCCCAAATACGAAGCGCAGGTCACACGGGGTCACCACATCTGGATCGATGTGACCTGGGTCACTCCACGCGCAGGGCGAACATGGTGGTGTCGTCAGCCGCCCGGTCGTGCTCCATCCGCGCCAGCACCTCGTCCAGCACCAGCTCAGGCCCGGTGGAGGAGTCCCGCAGGATGCCCGTGAGCCGCGCGATCCGCTCGTCCAGGTCGACGTCCCTGCGCTCCACCAGGCCGTCGGTGTAGAGGAAGATCAGGTCGCCGGGCCGGAGCCTGGTGCTGACCGTCCCGTACTCCCAGCCCGGCAGGGCGCCGAGCATCGGGTCCGGGACGACCTCCAACTGCGCCGCCTGCCCGCCCCGCACCAGGATCGGCGGCGGGTGCCCCGCGCAGGTCCACTCCAGCACCCGGCGGCGCGGGTCGAACTGCGCGACGACGGCGGTGCCCGTCGCGGGCGGGTCCATGTGCCCCAGCAGCTCGTTCAGCCAGCCCACCAGCCGCCCGGACGGCTGCTCGGTGCACGCGAGCCCGAGCAGCCCGTTGCGGGTGCGGGCCATCGCCGCCGCGGCCGGCAGCCCGTGCCCCGCCGCGTCCCCGATCGCGAACAGCGCCCGCCCGTTCCGCATCGCCCGCGTCGCGAACCAGTCCCCGCCGATGCGGGCGGTGCTCTCGGCCGCCAGGCTGCGGATCGCGGTGCCCAGCCCCGGCAGCGGCTCCAACTCGTCCTCGTCCGGCAGGATCGCGCGGCGCAGCGTCACCGCCACCCGCCGCTCCTGCGCCGTCTGCGCCTGCTGGTCCAGCATCTGGCGGCGGGTCTCGGCCAGCGCCCGCTCGACGCCCCGGCGGCGCGTGATGTCCTGCGACACGATGTTGATCGAGACGGGCAGCCCGGCCGTGTCCAGGACCGGCTCGGCGAACACCCACAGGTGCCGCTGCGCCCCGTCCTCGCCCACGACGCGGTGCTCGGCCTCCACGGGCTCGCGGCGGGAGAACAGCGTCTGCACGGCGTCCTCGACCAGCGGCAGGTCGTCGTCCGCCACGACCTTGGGCAGGTCGTGCGGCATCGGCGGCACCTCGTCGGCGCTCAGCCCGTAGTTGGCGAGCATCTGCGGGGTCCAGTCCGCCTCCCCGGTGGCGAGGTCCCACTCGCCGAACCCCAGCAGCGCGAGCCGCTCGACCCGCTCCAGCCGCCGCGCCTGCCGGTCCTCGTCGCGGTGGTAGCGCCAGGTCACGCAGATGCCGGTGGGCACCGCCACGCACCGCACGCTCATCCGGGACGAGCGGGACAGGCCGGACTGGGCGGTGCTGTAGTTGATCGACGCGCACTCCATCCCGGACCCGGTCTCCAGCACCTCCACATAGGAGTCGAAAAGCCCGCTGAGCACCGCTCCCGGGTCGGTCCGCAGCAGCCGGAGCCCGGTCAGCTCGCCCGCGCCCCGCCCGAACAGGTCCCGCGCGACGGCGTTGAGCCGCGCGTACAGGAAATCGGCGACCCGCCCGTCCGGGCCCCGGACTGGGACCAGGTGCGCCGCCCCGTCCAGCGTCCCGTCCAGGACGGCCCCGGCCGCCGGGTCCTCCGGCAGCCCCGCGATGATCTCGGCGTCCCCGGCGGTGTCCTCGGCCGTCACCCGGCGCAGGACGTCCTCGGCCTCCGACATCACCGCCTGCCGGTCCTCGGCGCCCTCGGCCCGCGGCGGCCGCCGCTCGGCCACGACCGCGCCCGTCCCCTCCGCGCCCCCCTCCTGCTCGCGGGCGCCGACCACCAGGGCCGCCGCCTCCGCCAGCTCCATGTCCAGGTCGCGCGCGAGCCAGATCAGGTGCTGCAGGGCCTCCCCGGGCGGGACGCCGAGCCGCCTGGCCAGCACGACCCGCGCCTCGGACAGGATCGCGCGGTCGTGCGCGGCCCCCCGCAGGTCCTCCAGATCCGGCGCGGCCGCGTGCACGCCCGGCGGCGCGGGCGTTCCCGCCGCCGGAGCCCCCCACGTGCCCTCAGCTTCCGCCACACGGTCCCCCATTCGGCGATGCACGGCCCCGAGAGAGAAAAGCTACATACGCCGACGAAGGGCTATTCGTCCTCATCTCGTAAGCAGCCCGGATCTTTAACCGGGTTTTCCGTTCAGCCCGAAAACACCCAGTTCCAGTGACCTTTCCCCGGAACATCCCCGCCACACCGCGTGACGCCCGTCACACGTCCAGGCCACTTCCCCGGATTGGATCGCGACACGCCCCCTCCCCCTCCCTAGCGTGCGATGGGCAGACCCCTACCGCAGGAGCCGTCATGCACGAAGACCTCGCCCGCCTGCCCGGGCTGCTGTCG
>NZ_SMKU01000540.1 GCF_004349215.1 Actinomadura rubrisoli
CGGGGCGGTGGGCGGCGCACGGCGTCATCTCCCGTCCCCTGGGGCGGTCTCGTAGACGATCTTCGAGCGGGTGGTGAGCCCGAACGTCGAGTGCCAGCCCGGCAGGACGGCCGGGACGTCGATCGTGACCTTGGCGAACCCGTTCTCGACGGCCAGGTGCAGGACGTCCTCACCGCCCCACGGGCCCGACACCCGGGCCACCGCCCGGCGGCGCACCTCCTTGCGCGCCTCCGGCGTCCCGTAGCCGAGGACGGCCACCGCGCGGGCCGCCTCGTTCGCGGCGTGGCTCGCGTACATCGACGTCAGCCCGGTGAGGAACGTCTGCCAGCACAGCAGGAGCAGCAGCCCGATCAGCGGGACGGTCGCCGCGAAGTCCACCGTGGCCGCGCCCCGGTCCCGCCCATGCTCGCGATCGCGCTCCCTCTCCCGGTCCCTGTCCCGAGTCCGGTCGCGCTCCCGGTCACGGTCGCCGGGGGCCGACTGTGCGGTCTCGTCCGGGGCGTCGCCGCGCTCGTCCAGCAGGCCCGTCTCACGGACGATCCCGCTGATCGCCTTGCGGAAGTCGGAGCCCTTCACCGCCGTCGGCGTCCCGGTGTTGGACGCCTCCTCCAGCGCCCGGTACGCCGCCGGGACCGTCGCGCCGAGCAGCTCCACGCCGACGATCTTCCCGGCGAGGTCCGGCTGGATCTCGTTGCGCCGGTCGTGCCGGTTGAGCACGACCGCGACGTCCTCGTCCTTGCGGATCCGCAGCCGCGCCCACATCCGGACGAGCCGCTTCGCCCCGCGCAGCGCGGGCAGGTCGGGGGTGGCCGCGACCAGGACCCGGTCGGCCAGCTCCACGGCCATCGCGTTCGTCTCCGACATGTACGCGCCGCAGTCGACGATCACGATCGCGTACCGGGCGCGCAGGGCGGCGAGGATCTGCCGGGCGGCGCGCGCCGGGACGTCCTCGGCCCGCTCCCCCTCGGCCGGCGCGGGCAGCAGGTGCGGCCCGAGGCGGTGCACGAACAGCGCCTCCGCCAGCGTCGTCCCGTCGAGATCGTCCGCGGCGGCGACGAGGTCGAGGATGCTGCGCCGGTGGACGACGTCGAGGTACCCGGCGACGTCCCCCTTCTGCAGGTCCAGGTCGACCAGGCAGACGCTGCGCCCGGCCGCGGCGGCGGCCACCGCCAGGTGCACCGCGATCGTCGTCGCGCCCGTCCCGCCCTTGGCGCCGCAGACGGCCAGCAGCGTGCCGACGCGGCCGGTCAGCGGCGTCTGGTAGGACGAGTCGAAGTGGCGGCGCATCGTCCGTCCCCACTCCGCCGCCGACTCCACGCGGTTGTGCAGCTCAGACAGGGTCGGCTCCGTGGAGATCACGCCGCGCGCCCCGGCCGCCATCGCCGCGCCGAACGTCTCCGCCGTCGCCTCCTCGGCGATCAGCACCACCGGCAGGTGCGGGTGCCGGACGCCGAGCTCGCGGATCAGGTCCAGCGCCGGGAGCGGCCCGAGCCGCTGGTGCAGCAGGAGCACGTCCAGGTCCGGGACGCTCGCCGCCGCCCCCACCACGTCCCCGGTGCCGGCCTCCACCCCGGCGACCTCCATGCCCGCCAGCTCGCGGAACTGGGCGTTCAGCAGGGCCGCGAGGTCGCGGTCGGCGGTCGCCAGCAGCACCTTCACGTCCGCGCCGTTCACCGGGCCGCCGGTATGTCGCAGATGGCGCCCAGCTTCTTGACCGGGTCGTTCTGGTCCCCGCCGATCAGCGCGAGCCGCACGTGCGCGGCGAACGCCTCCGCGTAGGTCAGCCGGACGCTGTCGTCGGCGGACAGCGCGAACGTGATGGGCACGACCGCGTTCAGCGTCTGGTTGTTCGTCCCGGTCCGCTCCCGCGTGACCGCGCCGACCTGGATCACCAGCGCCCGCCGGATGATCCGGGACGCGCACGACCGCTGGTTCTGCTGCGCCTGCTGCTGGAACGTCGCGTAGATGTCGACGCTCATGCCGGGCCGCACCTTGCCCGCCACGCCCGTCTCCGCGTCGATCATGATGGCGATCTCGCGCTGCCCCGGCTGCAGCACGGGCGCGTCGATCAGCATCCCCTGCTGCAGATAGGACCCGGCCACCAGTTCGGACGGCGCGACCTTGCCCGCCACCGCGCCGGGGTCGGTGAGCATCGTCCGCGGCGTCCACTTGCGCGGCACCTCGACCCGCTCCACCATCCCGGGGTCCAGCCGCCCGTACGCGGGGACGGCGACCTTCAGCCGCAGCACCTGGAGCTTCGTGCCGACCTCGGCCCGCACCGAGCCGACATACCCAAGGACCGACACGAAGACCGCCACGGCGCCGAACGCCGCGAGGATCATGAGCAGCGCGCCTCGGCGCTGTCGGGGGTTCATGTGACTCCGTTCGATCACGAGTGAGGGACGGGCCGGGCGCCCTCGGCGCCCGGCGGCCGCCTGCCCGGCGGCCCTGGATCAGCGGATGAGGCCGCTCATGGAGGCGCCGGGACGAGTCATGGAGGCGCCGGGACGAGTCGCTCGGGCGGCGGGTCCATCCGCACCCCCGCCTGCTCGGCCTGCCGGACGGGGGCCACGGGCGCCGGACGACCGGGACGGGCGGGACGCGTCCGCCGTGCGGCCGGCGGAGGCGCGGAACCGGCCGGCGTCGTGCGGACGGGCTGGATCATCGAGCAGAACGGGCATTCCGGAAGGCCGACCGGCTCCCCGCACCACGTGCACGGCGCGCACGGGGTCGTGCGGACGAGCTGCTGCAGGACGCCGCTGTCGCCGCTGAACCCAACGAACTCCACGTATCGCCTCGCGCGCCAGAACTCCGTGCCGAGCGGCGGATCGTCGACGAACGTGACCGACACCGCGCCGAGGGCCGGGCCCAGCCGGTCGCGGACCCAGCCCGCGTCTCCCCCGTGCTCGGCGGCCAGCACCAGCGCGGGCGCGGCCGGGACACGGTCGCCGGACGGGACCGGCCGGGCCTCGGTGATCCGATGGACACCGGCACGTGGCGTCGCGGTCACCATGAACTCACTACCCGGGACGAACGACGCGAGATGCTCCCCGAACCCCGTCCGGACCTGCTCCAACCGGGTGACGCTGTTCACCCAGGCCCCCGCCACGATCACCTCGGCCAGCCGCGGCGCCAGGCTGGCCAGCGCCCCCGGCCTCACATACGGGGCCATGAACGCGAGCTGGTCGGCCACCAGTGACAGCGCCAGCGGCGGAAGGTCGAGCGGCACGATCGCGAGGCGGCCGGTCCGCAGCGACGCGCGGGCGAACCGGAGCAGCCGTCCCGCCGCCTCGGGCCGCCACGCCGGGTATAGCGCAAGCACCGCAGAGTGTTCCCGCAGGCCGCGGGCGATCCGCTCGGTGAACTCCAGCCCCTCGTCCGACAGCGGGGAGAACCCGGACGGCGCCCTCTCGGCGGCGACCCCGCGCATCACGCCGAGGCCCGGGACGTCATCGAGGAGCATGACCATGGTCACGCGCGGTCCCGATCGGCCATGTTCCTCACCACACCTTCCAACCCGGGCCCACCGCAGGCCCCACCGGGATCGACCAGGATCACGGATGAATACGACCGATCCAGCCGCCCGCACAGAATGCGGCGAAACAAACTCCGGGACGGCTGGATTCAGCTCACAGGCGACCAATGAATTTCGCCTGTACCATACGTTAAGAACAGAAGAATCGGCAGGTCAACACTGATTATTTAAGCCCCGGGGCCTAGTCCTAGAACCAGGGAATAGAACCGTGGGCCCATGGTCATGACAATGCTCGCCCAATATGATGTGCGGCCCGCCGTCCACAAAAACCCCAGTTCGGGGATGGGGCCGTGCATTTCCGGCGCGTTCCCGGCGCGGGCGGCGCGTCCCCGTCCCGCCCACCGCATCCCGGCGCGATCCGTCCGCAGGCTCTAGAGTCTCCCTGTAGGCGGCCCCACCCTGGAGACGACGGCGATGACGAACCCATCGGACCCCGGTCACTCACCGCGCCCTCCGGCGCCCGGCCCACCGGGAGGACCATACGGACC
>NZ_SMKU01000541.1 GCF_004349215.1 Actinomadura rubrisoli
TTCCCACCCCGTCCGCCCGTCCGGCGCACTGACGCGCCTGCGACCGGCCCCCCGAACACCACCGTCTCCGTACCGAGCCCGCGGCCGCCGTCGTTCGGCGCCGCCAGGGCTCCCATCGGCGTGCGGCCGGCGCCGGCCCGCCGTTCCGCCCGACCACATGAGGGGCTACGCCACCATGTTCGACTTCCGTCACCGATCGCGTCTCGCGGCCGCCGCCGCGGCCGCCGCCCTGCTCAGCCTCGCCGCCGCCTGCGGCGGCCAGGCCGAGGCGGGCGGGGCCGGGGGCGGCTCCGGCGGCACCGCCGTGATCAAGCTCAAGGACCCCGGGAACGCCGGCCCGCTCGCCTACGCCAAGCGGGAGGGGATCCTGGACAAGCGGCTGAAGGCCGTCGGCGCCCGGGTGGAGTGGGGCGGCTCGTACGCCTCGTTCACCGCGACGATCGACGCGGTCCGCTCCGGGTCCGTGAACGTCCTGGAGGGTGCGATCTCGCCCGCGCTCGGGTACCTCGCCAACAGCCGCAACATCAAGATCTTCTCGTTCACCGACCCCGTGACCGACCGGTCCGCGCCCCCGAGGGACGGCCTGGTCGTCCCCGCCGACAGCCCCGTCAGGTCCGTCAGGGACCTGGTCGGCAAGCAGGTGGCGGTCAACAAGGGCGGCCGCGGCGAGTACCTGCTGCTGCTCGCGCTGCGGCAGAACGGGATCCCCGCCGACCAGGTGAAGCGGGTCTACCTGAACCCCGTGCAGGGCGCGTCGGCGTTCGCCACCGGCAAGGTGGACGCCTGGTGGGCGATCGTCGACGCCTACCCCGAGGTGGTCGCCAAGGGGGCCCGCGTCCTGCTCAACGGGCGCGACCTGCCCGACCGGGACCTCAACATCTGGGCCGCGCGGACGGAACTGCTCGGCAAGCACCCCGAGGCCGTGAAGGTCCTCCTCGACACCCTGCGCGAGCTGACCGAGCAGGAGAAGCGGTCGCCGGAGCGGTTCCAGAACGTCTTCCTCAAGAAGGGCCCGACGGCGGTCTCGGGGGCGCGGCTGCAGGACAACCTCACCGAGGCCCGGTTCCAGAACGTCCCCCGCTTCGCGAGCGCGGTGGACGGCAGGTACGTCGAGGACGTCGCCGGCGTCTTCCGCCAGTACGGCGTGCTGCCCGCCGCGATCCCGTCCGCCGAAGTGATCTTCGACCTGCGGGCGCCGGCCGCGCCGGTCCCGTCGGGGCGGGCGTCATGACGCTGGAGCGGTCCCCCGCGCCGCCCGTCCGCGATGACCCGGCGGTCGCGCCCGAGGAGGAGGGGGCGGAACTGCGCGTCCCGCCCCGGATCGGGACGCGGCCGCGCCGCCCGGCGGCGTCGCTCGCGGTGCGGACGGCCGTGCCGGTGCTGCTGGTCGCGGCCTGGTGGTACGGGTCGGCGAGCGGCCGGATCCCGCCGGACGTGCTGACCGGGCCGGGCGCGGTGCTCGGGGCGCTGCGCGAGCTGGCCGAGACCGGGCAGCTCACCGACTACCTGCTGGCGTCGGGGCGGCGGGCCGCGCTGGGCGTGCTCGCCGGCGCCGGGGCCGGGCTGCTGCTCGGGATCGCGGCGGGCCTGTCGGCGCTCGGCGAGGAGCTGATCGACCCGACGATGCAGATGAAGCGGGCCGTCCCGTTCCTGGCGCTGGTGCCGCTGTTCATCTCCTGGTTCGGCGTCGGCGAGTCGTTCAAGATCGTGCTGATCGCGGTGGCGACGGCCGCGCCGATGTACGCCTACACCTACCTCGGCGTGCGCGGGGTGGACCGCGAGGTGGTGGAGGCCGCGCGCGGCTTCGGGCTGCGCGGCGCCCGGCTGGCGGCCGAGGTGATCGTGCCGAGCGCGCTGCCGAGCATCCTGATGGCGCTGCGGATCAGCCTGTCGGTCTCGCTGACCGGCCTGATCGCCGCCGAGCAGATCGGGGCGAGCGAGGGCATCGGCTACCTGGTGACGCTCGCGCAGCAGTACTACCGCAACGACTACATGGTGCTGTGCATCCTGATCTACGCGCTGATCGGGCTGGTCATCGACCTGGTGATCCGCGGCGTGGAGCGGGTGGCGATGCCATGGCGCGGGCAGGTGGCGGCCCGATGAGCGACGTCGCCGTGCGCATCGCCGGGCTGCGCAAGTCGTTCGGCCCGAAGACCGTCCTGGACGGCGTCGACCTGGAGATCCGGCGCGGCGAGTTCTTCGCGCTGCTCGGGCCCAGCGGCACGGGCAAGACCACCCTCCTGCGCCTGCTCGCGGGCCTCCAGGTCGCCGACGGCGGGACGGTGCTGGCCGCTCCGCGCCGCACGACCGTCTACCAGGAGCCCCGGCTGGTGCGGGCCCGGCGCGTCCTGCCGAACGTGACGCTGGGCCTGCCGCGCTCGTCCCGCGAGGCGGGGCGCCGCGCGCTGGAGGAGGTCGGGCTGGCGGGGCACGAGCGGGCCTGGCCCGCGACGCTGTCGGGCGGCGAGGCGCAGCGGGTGGCGCTCGCGCGGGCGCTGGTCCGCGACCCGCAGGTGCTGCTGCTGGACGAGCCGTTCGCCGCCCTCGACGCGCTCACCCGGCTGCAGATGCAGGACCTCGTCGCGGAGCTGTGCGCCCGGCACCGCCCGGCGGTCGTCCTGGTCACCCACGACGTGGACGAGGCGCTGCGGCTGGCCGACCGGGTCGCGGTGCTGCGCGGCGGGGTGTTCGCCGCCGACAAGGTCATCGACCTGCCCCGCCCGCGCGACCGCGACGATCCGGCCCTCGTCCGGCTCCGCCGGGCGTTCCTGTCCCATCTCGGGGTCGAGCCGGTCCCGGCCCCGGTTTCCGCATCGCATTGAGGAGTGCCGTGTCTTCGGTAGAGAGAATCTGGTTCACCCGCTGCCCGGTGCCGACGGCCAGCGGCCTGGCGCACCGCCAGGGCTGGCTGTCCGAGGCGTTCGGCGCCGCCGGGCTGGAGGTCGGCGTCCTCCAGGACGCCGGTCCCGAGCTGGCCCGCCACCACTTCGACCACGATCTGCTCGGGCTGTTCCGTGAGGGCGGGAACGTTCCCGCGCTGGCGGCGCGGTCGGCGGGCACGCCGACGCGGCTGATCGGGCTGACGTGGATCGAGGAATGGCAGTCGATCCTGACCAGGCCCGGATCGGGGATCGAGGACGCCGCGGGCTTGCGCGGCGCCCGGGTCGCCCTGCCCGGCTGGGCCGACACGCGCGCGCAGAGCTTCCCGCGCGCGATGGCACTGCACGGGGTGAAGGGCGCGCTCGCGCAGGGCGGCCTGACCCTCGACGACGTCACGTTCGTGGAGGTCCCCGCGGAGCTGTCCCCGTCCGTCGGACGGGACGCGCGCGGCGGGCGGCTGTCGTGGCCGGGCCTTGAGCAGCTTTCGCGCGGCGAGGTGGACGCGGTGTACGTCAAGGGCGCGCGCGCCGCCGACCAGGCCCGGGAGCTCGGCCTTGCCGTGGCCGTGGACCTGGACGCCCATCCGGACCCGCGGACCCGCGTCAACAACGGCACCCCGCGTCCCATCACCGTCCACGAGCGGCTGCTGGAGGAGCGGCCCGACCTGGTCGTGACGTTCCTGGCGCAGACGCTGCGGGCGGCGGACTGGGCGGCGGGGAACCTCGGCCCCGTCCGCGAGATCCTCGCCGGCGAGACCCGCTCGGGCGCCGAGGGCGTCGCCACCGCGTACCGGGGCGACTTCCACCGCTCGCTGCACCCCGACCTGTCGGACGAGCGGCTCGCCCTCCTGCGCGTCCAGAAGGACTTCCTGCTGGTGCACGGCTTCCTGGACGCCGACGTGGACCTGGACGCCTGGGCCGCGCCCGAGCCGCTCCGCCTCGCCCGCGAACGCCTGGCCGCGGAGGGTGTTGCGGCATGAGCGAGTTCATTGTCACGTTGCCGTCGCGCGGGGACGGCACGCGCGGGGACTGGGGGCCGCCGCCCGCCGCCCCGCCACCGTCCGTGACGGATCTGCGCTATGGCCACTACGGGCCCGTCTCCGGTGGGGGGACGACCCCCCACACCC
>NZ_SMKU01000542.1 GCF_004349215.1 Actinomadura rubrisoli
GCCCGTGGGCGAGCTGGCGCAGCTCGCCGAGACGGCCGCCGCCGCCTGCAAGGACGCCCGCCTCGCCGCCCTCGTCGGCGTGCTGGACGAGGGCGGCCCGAACGCCCGCGTCGGCGTCCTGGCCTCCCTGCCCGCCCGCGCCGACGTCGAGACGGCCCTGCACGAGGTCGCGACCCGCATCCGCAAGCAGTCCGGCGGCGACACCGTCATGGCCACCGGCTCGGTCGTCGAGTCGATCCGCGACGTCCGCCGGTCCTTCCTGGAGGCCGAGCAGGTCGCCGACGTCGCCTCCCGCGGCTCCGGCGGCCGCCTGTTCTACCGCCTCCCCGACCTGCGCCTGCGCGGCCTCCTGCACCTGCTGCGCGACGACGCCCGCGTCCAGACCTTCGTCGAGCGCGAGCTCGGACCCCTGCTGGAATACGACGCACAGCGCGGCAGCGACCTCACCCGCATCCTGGAGCTCTACCTCGACTCCGGCCGCAACAAGGCCGTCGCCGCCCAGCTCGCCCACCTGTCCCGCCCGGCCTTCTACGAGCGACTCCGCCGCATCGAGCGCGTCCTGGACGCCGACCTCGACGACGTGGAGTCCTGCGTCTCCCTCCACGTCGCCCTCCTGGCCCTCAGCTCCGTCCGCTGGGAACGCCCCTGACACGGATCACGTTCGGTGACTCTCCCACTGCGGAGTGCGGCCCATTGATAACCTTGTCGCGGAAGGCAACAACGCAGTCCCTAACGGTTCCTGTGGGAGGACACGTGACCGCACTGGCGGTGGACGACATGCCCGAACCCGAGCGGCGGCCGCCTCACGTCCAGCGCGTCGATCAGCCGGTGGACGGTCCCGTGCCGGCCTGGCTCATGCCCCCGCACGACGGCTTCACAGCAGAAGATCTTGACCACCTTCCGCATTTGCCCCCTCACTCAGAGTTGATCGATGGCAGCATCGTCCTGGTGAGCCCCCAGGCCAGTTTCCACATGCTGACGGTCTCCCTCATCGAGGGGGCGCTGCGTCCGCAACTACCCGACGAATTGCGCCTTCGCCGCGAGATGACCGTCACCCTGGCTCAGCGCCAGCGACCGGAGCCGGACGTCCTCGTCTTGCGCGCCGAGGGTGTCACCGGGCGTGATCAAACCAGCTACCAGCCCGAACATGTCGTTCTCACCGTCGAGGTGGTCTCGACCGAGTCGGAGTTGCGCGACCGGGAGCGCAAGCCGGAGCTCTACGCCGAAGCAGGCATCCCCCACTTCTGGCGCGTGGAGAACATAGACGGAGAGCCGGTGGTGCATGTCTTCGCCCTTGACCCGGCCACCAAGGCGTACGTGCCGTCCGGCGTCCACCACAACCGGCTGAAGCTCTCCGTCCCGTTCGAAATCGACATCGACCTGACCGAGATCGACCGCCTCTGACCGCGCACGCGGATGGTGCGCGATGTCCGGCTCGGCCTCGATGAGGCGCTCTCGCCCCTTACGCTTCGAGCATGACGGACGCGGCACTCCACGTTCACCACTACGGCGACCCTTCGGGCCCGCCGGTGATCGTCCTGCACGGCATCACAGGGCACGGCGCGCGCTGGCGGCGGACCGCCGAGCGGCATCTGGCGGACCGCCGGACGCTGGCGCCCGACCTCCGCGGGCACGGCCGCTCGCCGCATGAGCCGCCGTGGACGGTGGAGCGGCACGTGGCGGACGTCCTCGCGGTCATGGACGCGGAGGGCCTCGACCGGACGGACCTCGTCGGACACGCCTACGGCGGGATGATCGCGCTGCACCTGGCGCGGACGGCGCCGAGGCGGGTCCGGCGGCTCGTCCTGCTGGATCCGGCGATCGGGCTCGACCCGGCGGGAGCGGCCCGGAAGGCCCGCGAGGCGATGCCCGCGCCGTCCTTCGCCGACGCCGGCGGGGCGCGGGCCTCGCTGGCGGCCCGGTGGCCCCAGGCGTCGGACGAGATGCTGGACGAGGAGGTCGTCGATCATCTGGAGCCGGGCCCGGACGGGCGGCTGCGCTGGCGGTACGAGCCGGCGGCCATCGTGACGGCGTGCTCGGAGCTGGCCCGCCCGCACCTGCCGCCGCCCGCGGACATTCCCACCCACCTGGTCATCGCGACGCGCGCCGACCTGGTGCGACCGGAGTTCGTGGTCGACTGCCGCACCGCCCTCGGCCCGAACCTGACGATCTCCGAGATCGAATCGGGGCACCTGCTGTACGTCGACCAGCCGGACGAGACGGGCGTCCTGATCGACACCTGGCTCGGCTGACCGCCCCTGCCGCCGGCAGGGCGGCCGATCCCGGCCGGCCCCGCGGGATCGCCGACGACGACGGAGATCGGGATACCCGATCATGGCTCTCAGCGACCGTCTCCCCACGTTGCCGGCGGCCCATCGGCCGACAAAGTACAACAAGCGCTAGGTCAAGTCGGCCCACCGCCAAACGGGCCGGACCCGCGCACAAGGCGCAGCGGAGAGGTACATCAGTGCGCGGGGGGCACAACCAAGGGCGTGACCCAATGCGGATCAGTCGGCGCGCGCACGTTCGGGGTGGAGGAGGAGCTGCTCCTCGTCGACCCCGCGAGCGGGGCGCCCCAGGCGGTCTGCGGCTCCGTCATCCGGTACGCCCGGCGGCACGAGGAGGTGTCCTTCGCGGGCGGCAGGCGGGCCGAGCCGCTGGACACCGAGCTGCAGCGCGAGCAGGTGGAGACGGTCACGCCGGTCTGCACCGCCCTCGACGAGCTGTCCTCGCACGTCCGGTCGGCGCGGCTGGCCGCCGCGCGGACCGCCGCCGGCGTCGGCGCCGCCGTGGCCGCCCTCGCCACCTCCCCGGTCGCCGTGCGGCCCTCGCTCACCCCGTCCCGCCGCTACCGCCGCATGTCGGACGCCTACGGGCGCACCGCCGACGAGCAGCTCACCTGCGGCTGCCACGTCCACGTCGGGGTGGATTCGGTGGACGAGGGCGTCGCCGTCCTGGACCGGATCCGGCCCTGGCTGCCCCCGCTGCTCGCGCTCAGCGCCAACTCGCCGTTCTGGCAGGGCTCCGACACCGGCTACGACAGCTGGCGGCAGCAGGTCTGGGGGCGCTGGCCGTCCAGCGGGCCGACCGAGCTGTTCGGCTCCGCCCAGGCGTACCGGACGACGGTCGACGCGATGCTCGACAGCGGCGCCCTGATCGACGAGGGCATGATCTACTTCGACGCCCGGCTGTCGCGGCACTACCCCACCGTCGAGGTCCGCGTCCCGGACGTGTGCCTGGACGCCGACGACACCGTCCTGATGGCCGCGCTGGTCCGGGCCATGGTCGTCACCGCCGCCGAGGGCTGGCGCGCGGGCGTCCCGCCCGACGGCATCCGGACCGACCTGCTGCGCCTCGCGATGTGGCGGGCCAGCCGGTCGGGGCTCCGCGGCGACCTCCTCCACCCGGTGACCCGCCGCGCCGCCCCCGCGAGCACGGTCGTGCACGCCCTGCTGGAGCACCTCGCCCCCGCGCTCGACCGCCTGGGCGACCTGGAGACCGCGACCCGCCTGCTCCACGGCGTCCTCGAACGCGGGAACGGCGCGCAACTCCAGCGGGCCGTCTACGCCCGGACCCGCGACGTCACGGCCATCGTCGGCGACGCCGTCGGCCACACGGTAAAGGTCTAGCACGGTCCCGCCGCGCCGCCGGGGAGGCGCAGCAGGCCGGGGTCGGTGGCCTACGGGACGGCCTCGGGCGCGACCAGCGCCACGCAGGCATTCGCCCCGGTCAGGCCGCCGTGGACGCGTTGTGGCGATCACCTCGATCAGCGTCCGGCAGCCGATGCCCACGCTGATCCTGTCGGACACCGCCCGCGCCGACCGGACCGTCACGGAGGGCCGTGACCTGGCGCGCAAGGCCGTGAAGGAGATCATCCGCCGCCTGACCCGCAGCGTGAGATCCCCCCTCCCCCGCCCCTGATCCGGGGTGCCC
>NZ_SMKU01000543.1 GCF_004349215.1 Actinomadura rubrisoli
GTGGGGGAAGGGCGGGACGGGCGGTCAGGCGGGCCATTCGGGGTGGCGCTTGTCGAGGAAGGCGCGCATGCCCTCCTGGGCCTCGGGGGTCTGGCTGGAGGCGGCCATGACCTCGACGGCGTAGGTGTAGGCGTCCCGTTCGGGACGGTCGAGCTGGGCGTACATGGCCTGCTTGCCGAGGGACTTGCTGCGGGGGCTGCCCTGGGTGGCGCGCTGGAGGAGGTCGTGGACGGCCTTGTCGAGCTCGTCGTCTGGGACGGCGTAGTTGATCAGGCCCCAGGCGGCGGCGGTCGCGGCGTCCACGATGTCGCCGGTGAGGGCCATCTCGGCGGCGCGTTTGCGGCCGACGTTGCGGGAGATGGCGACGAGGGGCGTGTGGCAGAACCAGCCGCCCTTGCCGCCGGGGGCGGCGAAGCCGGCGCTCTCGGCGGCGACGGCGAGGTCGCAGCCGGCGACGAGCTGGCAGCCGGCGGCGGTGGCGAGGGCGTGCACGCGGGCGATGACGACCTGGGGGACGGACTGGATCGTCCCCACCAGGTCGGTGCAGGTCCGCAGGAGGTCGCGGACGTCGGCGTGGGACGCCCCGGCCATGTCGCCGAAGTCGTGGCCGGCGGAGAAGACCGGGCCGTTCGCGGCGAGGATCACCCCGCGCGCGTCGGTGGCGGCGACCTCGCGGAAGGCGCCCGTGAGCTGGAGGAGGAAGGCGCGGGACAAGGCGTTGCGGCGGCGGGGCCGGTTCAGGGTGATGGTGGTGAACGCGCCGTCGCGCTGGACGAGGACATCGCTGGCTTCGCTCATGGTCGCGACGTTACGTCAGGGCCGGACGGCGCGCACGGCCGGGCATCCAATTCAAGTGGGATGTCAGACCCGCGGCGTACCGTGGACCAGTCCACGGACGCACCGAGGGGGTATGGCCTTGAAGCTGCTCACCGCCACCAACTCAAGCCAGGGATACCGCGACAACGACTTCGACTGGTGCGTCGAAGGGGAGCTGGTGCACATCGGGGTCGTGTGCGCTCGCGACCGCGACGACCCGGACGGGGGCTGCGGCTGCGGGCGCTCGTTCGCGGGGCTGAACTCCCACCGCGCGACCACGACGGCGATGGTGCGGGAGGTCCCGGGGTTCACCGACGCCGACTACGTCGAGGCGATCCGCTCCAGCCTGGAGCAGCAGGGCTGCGACGCGTCGTTCGCCGAGCACGAGGCGGCGCTGCTGTGGTGCCTTGTCCGCGACTGGCCGGTGGGGGCGATCGTCGAGCGGCGGCTCAATGAGATCGTGGTACGGCAGGTCGTCCAGCCCTGACCAGGAGGTGCGCAGTGCTCGTCGCGTTCTCGGTGACCCCGCTCGGCACGGGTGAGGATGTGGGGGAACTCGTGGCGGAGGCGGTGCGGGTGGTGCGGGCCAGCGGCCTGCCGAACCGCACCGACGCCATGTTCACCACGATCGAGGGGGAGTGGGACGAGGTGATGGCGGTGGTGAAGGCGGCGACCGACGCCGTGGCGGCGCGGGCGCCCCGGGTGAGCCTGGTGGTCAAGGCCGACCTGCGTCCCGGGGTGACCGGCGCCCTTGACGCCAAGGTCGAGACGATCGAGCGGCACCTGGCCTGATCAGCGGAAGCACGCCTTGGCGCCGCCGGTCCCGCCGCGCGAGAAGTTGCGCCGGCGCTGCGCGGCCGAGCCGTGGTCGCCGGGCTTGGTCCACGGGGCCCGGTCGCCGATGACCTGGAACGCCGAGGCGATCTCCTGCTCGTCCCCGTCCTCGAACGTCAGCTCGCCGTCGTCGGACGAGCCGTACAGCACCGCACCGGCCAGGCAGTCGGCCTGCAGCTCGGCCGCCGGGGACACCAGCTCCCGGCGCAGCCGGTTCTGGACGGCGTGCCCCCACTCGTGCGCGATCACCAGGTACACCCAGGCGTCGCCGCGCGCGTAGCCGGACCGCATCAGGTGGGCGTCCCAGGCGACGAAGTCCCCGGCCGGGCAGTAGGCGGCGTTGTCGCGTTCGAGTCGCTGCCTGCCGCAGCGCGGCGCGGACGCGGGGTCGCGGCCGTCGTAGAGCCCGAGGACGCGGGGCGAGGTGTAGGAGCCGGTGAACAGCTCCGGCCAGTGCCGCCGCCAGAAGCCGTCCGTGATCGTCTGCGCGGTCCGGACGTCCTGTTGGAACTCGCGCTCGTTGAAGCCCCGGGGGATCCCGCCGACCCCGCGCCGGGGGGCGGGCGAGCCGGTGCCGTCCGGCGTGCTCTGGGCGGCGGGCCGCGCCGAGCCGGGCAGCCGGTCGCCGACCTTCAGGTCGCAGCCGCCCGCCAGGACGAGCGCGGCGGCGAGCGCCAGGGCGGCGGCCGGTCGCCTCGGGAAGTGCTGTGCCGTCTCCGTCATACCCCGGGGTACGCAGCCGCGCCCCCGGATGGCCGGGCGGGTGGCCGATTCCGGGCGTCAGGTCGCGGCGATGAGGGAGCGGGCCGTCTGGACGAGGCCGGTGTTGTCCGCGGCGGCCGAGCCGTCGGGCAGGACGAGGACGTCCTCCAGCCCGACGCGGGTGTCCAGGCCGAGCCGGGTGGCGAGGCGGAGGACGGGCCAGGCGCCGCCGTCCTCGCCGTGCAGCAGGATCGGGCGCCCGTGCCCGGTGCCGAGGGTGTGCAGGAGTTCTTTGGCGGTCTTCTTCGCGGTCTCCGGGCCGGTGTCGGTGACCTCGGCGAGGACGCGCAGGACGCGGCCAGCGTGCGGCCAGCGCAGGAAGCGCTCGGCCGCGTCGGTGCCGGAGAACACGCCCGCCTCGATGCCGACGCCGCGGTCGAGGAGGACTTCGGCGACCGCTTCGGCGCCGTCCTCGTGCCAGTTCACCGACGCGTGGTCGGGCAGGACGGTCCAGGAGCGGACGAGCGCGACGCGTTCGGCGGGGTCGGGCGCGGCCCAGGCGCCGGTGGTGACGCCGACGGGGATCTCCGGGGCCGCCGCGCGGACGGCCGTGACGACCGCGGCGACGTGGACGGGGTCCAGGGTGTCGGCGCCGGCGCCGTCCTTCGGGTGGACGTGGGCGTCCGCCGCGCCGACGTCGGCGGCGGCGCGGACGGTGGCGGCGACCTCCTCCGGCGTGACCGGCACGCCGAGGTGGTCGGTCCTGCTCCGCGGCCCGTTCGGGCAGACCTGCAGCATGGACCGATCATCTCAGGTCCGGGTCAGGGCGTGATGACGCAGGGTGCCGCGCCGCACACGTCCACGATCCGGCCGGTGCGGAGGAAGATCGCCTTCTGCCTGCGCGCTCCGGGGTCGCGCCGCGGGTCGGCGTGGGGGTCGCGGCCCTGCGTCGGCGGCGTGTTGGTCAGCGGGGGCACGGGGGAGCCGCTGTCCCACACGACCATGGCGGAGCCTCCCGTGGACGCGCCGAACGTCGGGATGCCCCAGTACGGGACCTTGTCGGGGCTGCGGCCGGGTGTGACGGCGGGGGCGTGGATCCGGGCGCCGATCGTCCGGGCCTCGACCTCGGCGGCCACGGGCGCCACCTGGTGGTCGCCGAACGCGACGTGCATCAGCACCTGGTGCCTCGGCGTGCCCGGCAGCGGGTCGCGGGTCATGTGCCAGGCGTAGCCGTTGGCCTCGCCCCGGTCCCACAGCATCTGGATGAGGCCCAGGACGATCTGCTGGTCGAGCTTGTCGGAGGCGTCCATGACCTTGCCGAAGGCGGCGAAGTCCACGCTGCGGTTGAGCACGGTGCCGTAGTTCATCGCCGGGACGCCGAGGACGGCGCGGCGGATGTCGGGGGAGACGGCGGTGAGGGCGCCGCCCATGATGCCGCCCTGGCTGTTGCCGTCGTAGGCCAGCCTCGGCGCCCGGGGCGATGAGCGGCTGCTCCGTTCAGTTGCGGCGAGTCGTGGTTATGGGGAACAACTCGCCGCAAGTCAATGTGGGAGGGGGCGGGGGTGAGGTGTTTGTGGG
>NZ_SMKU01000544.1 GCF_004349215.1 Actinomadura rubrisoli
CATACCGACTGTCACCATGTCTGCCACTAAACCGGCCTGGCCATAGCCGGACATAGGCCGGTTTAGTGGCAGACATGGTGACAGTCGGTATGTCCTGCTTAGCTCAAAATGAACGGCCGCATCGAGCACCGTCGGCATAGCCGCCCGAGTCCGGCCGAGCCGGAGCGGGCGACGGCGAGGGGGACGCCATGCCATTGAGCCTGATCAAGGGCCAGTACCGGATCCTGCGCACCGAACCCGATGGGGATTCGATCCGGTTCGTCCCGGACGATCCCGACGCCTTCACCAAGCTGCGCCTGAAGGCGCGGGTGAACCGGGCCGGCGGCGCGCAGCTCCGCCTGGACGCCATCGACGCGCTGGAGACCCACTACACTCCGGCGGCCCACGGCGGGAGCCCCCTGCACCAGCCCCTGCACCTCGCGCACGCCGCCGGCGCCCGGCTCCTCGACCTGCTCGGTTTCCGGGACGTGCGGCGCGACGGCGAGACCGTCGTCGAGGCGTCGCCGGAGCGGACTCCCGGCCACATCCTCACGCGCTTCGCCGACAAGTACGGCCGCCCGGTGTCGTTCGCCTTCGCCGGGACCGCCGGCCAGGAGGACCTGTCCCCCGTCTTCGTCGACGCGGCGCTGCTGCGGCAGAGCGCCAACCACCGGCTCGTCGCCGAAGGGCTGGCCTACCCGACGTTCTACAGCAAGCTGTTCCCCGACCTGCGCGAGGAGCTGACCGCGGCCGCCGGCAAGGCCCGCGCGGCGGCGGCCGGCGTGTGGGCAGACGACGTCACCACCAGCGGCGGCACCATCGAGGCCGTCGCCGACCTGGGCGAGCGGCTGGTGCTGCTGCCCAAGCTGTTCCGCCGCCTCGCCGACTACTTCGCGCTCGGCGGCGGCGATCCGTCCCTCGACGGCTTCGCGGAGTTCCTGGCCGCGCGGGACGACCGGCTGTTCGTCATCTCCGACGCCCACGCCACCGGCCTCGACACGATCGTGGAGGTCACCGGCCGGTCCGTCCGCATGACGCGACCGCCCGAGGACCTGATCTTCATCGAGGCCTGACCGCGCGGTGACGGCGGCGATGGTTGACCGGACAGGATTCGAACCTGCGACCCGCTGTTTGTAAGACAGCCGCTCTGCCGACTGAGCTACCGGTCATCGCGCGGGACGAATGGTCCCGCGCCTCCCCGGCGACCGGGGAATGTGCGCCTTCGGCGGAGCGACGGCGGCTGCTGGAGCAGGATTCGAACCTGCATGACGTGATTCAGAGCCACGCATCCTTCCCTTTGGATGATCCAGCATCGGGTGCCCTCCGGCGGGCGGTGGCGTCCGCTCCGCCTGGGCACTGGCGGACCGGCCGGGGGTCGTTACTCCCGCCGGTCCAGTCCAGAGCCGCACTCGGGAGTCGAACCCGATTCTCCTGGGTGGAAGCCAGGCACCTCACCATTTCGGCCTGTGCGACAAAAGCGTGTCGTCGGGAAGCACGGACTCGAACCGCGCGTCTCCCGCTTCCGAAGCGGGCGGGGCGCCACCTCCCCCTCTTCCCGTGAGGTCGTCCAAAGAAAAAGGCCGCCCGGGGCGTCTCCCCCGGCGGCCTCTGGCTGAGCCTGACGGCTTCACCCTGAGGCGTTCCCGGGGACCACGCGACCGCGTTGCGGCCCGAAAGGCCGCCACGTCTGCCGGGCGAAATTCGCGACCATCTCCGAGGCTCCCTTCCGGTGTTCGTTCGGTTCCGTTGCTCATATGGTGGAGCAGCGGGTTCGCCGGGGCAACGAGTTTTTCTCCGGCGCCCTTTATGACGCGCCGTTCCGCCCGCCGGTTCCCGGGCAAGGCAAAGGAGGAGAGGCGCGCGGCCCCTCCTCCTTTGACCCGTTCGTCAGACGGCCCTGCGTCGGGTGCGCGAGCGTGCCGGGCGGCCCCGCGACGGGGTCAACAGCCTGCCGAGCACCCGGAACGGCAGCGTGACCACATTCACGATGGTGCCGATGATGGCGCTGAGCGCTGCGCTGATGCGGCGCATTGGGTTCTCACTCCTTCGGTCGTCCGAGACCTTCCTTTTACCCGGACAGGAGGTTCTAACCGCGCGCCGTCCCGATGACCACCGTGGCGTACTGCTCGTCCGAGCGCGCGACCTCGGCGGCCAGCCCGCCGCCGAGTACCGCGTCGACCGCCGCCGGCACCTGCCGCTCGCTCGTCTCGAACAGCAGGCGGCCGCCGGGCGCCAGCCACGCCCGCGCCTCACCGGTCACGCGGCGCAGGACGTCGAGCCCGTCCGCGCCGCCGTCGAGCGCCGCCCGCGGTTCGTGCAGCCGCGCCTCCGCCGGAAGCAGCCCGACCTCCCCGGCCGGGACGTAGGGCACGTTGGCGAGCAGGACGTCGACCCGTCCTTTCAGCGTGCCGGGCAGCGGTTCGTACAGATCGCCCTCGTACACGTGCCCGGCGGCGCCGACGTTGCGCCGGGCGCAGGCCACGGCCGCGGGGTCGATGTCGGCCGCGTGCAGCTCGCACCCGCCGAGGGATGCGGCCAGCGCGGCGCCGAGCGCCCCCGACCCGCAGCACAGGTCGACGACGACGGCCGCGGCCGGGGCGAGGGCGGCGGCCTGCCGGACGAGGAACTCGGTGCGGCGGCGGGGCACGAAGACCCCGGGGTCCACGGCGACGCGCAGCCCGCAGAACTCGGCCCAGCCGATGACGTGTTCGAGGGGCAGGCCCGAGGCCCGGCGGGCCACCATGGCGGACAGCTCGTCCGGCGTGCCGGCGGCCGAGATGATCAGCCGCGCCTCGTCCTCGGCGAAGACGCACCCGGCGGCGCGCAGCGCGGAGACGACGGACTCTGGGCTAGGTGATGACATGAGCGCCTTTCAGCAGCCTTCGGGCGCTCCCAGGAAATCACCAAGGTACCCCATCGCTCAGGCCACGGAGGGGCAGGCGTCCTCCTCGCCGGGCGTGCGGGTCGGCAGGTGGATCCACCCCTGCCTGCGCCGTCCGGCGACGTGCACCCGGAGGCCGGGCCGGTAGCTGTCCGCGCGGATGCCGTCGTACCCGTGCTTCACGATGCTCCAGTAGATGTCCTCGGACACCACCAGGACGAGCGGCGCGATGGACTCGCTGAGGCACTTCTTCAACCTCGGCGCGTCCAGCAGCCGGCAGGCCACGTCCACCGCCTCGCCGAAGTAGCCGTTCTCGTCGCGGTGGACCTCGCCGGCGTGCAGCACCACGCGCACGCGCATCCCGCGGACGGGCAGCTCCGCGGGCGGCAGGGCCCGGTTGTAGTCGTCCAGCATCTGGACGAACTCCGGGACGAGCCTGCTCAGCAGCCGGGTCTTCGGGACGTCGTCCACCGGGTGGATGAGGGCGAGCACCCCGTCCCCGCGGTCCTCGAAGGGATCGAGGAATCCGGGCTCGACGCCGCTGCACGCGAGCGCCAGGTTCAGCATCCGGTACACCTGGTGGCGCAGTTCCGCCTTGACCGGGTTCGTGCGGACCGTGGACTTCTCCAGGTCGATGACGAAGATGCTTCGGTGAACCGGAAGGCTCCTCATCGGGCCTCCTTCACTCCCTCGGCCGGAAGGCCGGTGCTCCTGCCTCGGGGCAGGACTTGGGGTGCAGGGCCACTGCGGGGTGGTGACCGGGTAGGGCAGGGCGACATGGCTCCGCAAGCTCCGACCGTACGGCAGAGACGTCTGGGAATCGAGTTGCGCCGGTTGCGCGACGCGAAGTCCCAGACGGTTGAGGAAATCGCGTCCCAGTTGACCTGGAGCGCCAGCAAGGAGCCTTTTCCATCTTGATCGTGCTGGTCACAAGGTGGTTGCGGTGGACTGAGTCGGCCGGTGACGCGACGAGGCTCCTGGTAGATGCGAAGTCGACCAAAACAACCGCCCTGCCAGGAGCCTCTGG
>NZ_SMKU01000545.1 GCF_004349215.1 Actinomadura rubrisoli
CCCGCAGGGCCGCCCACGGCCGTCCCGCCCCCGCTCGCCGGACTCGCCGCCCCGGGTATTTCAGTCAGTCCTCCTAGTCAGAACCGCCTGGCCGCCCGGGCAGATCCGGCGCGCGCGGCGCGGGACCGGACCCGTTACAGTGAGCTACTCGCCGCCACCCCGGGCACGTCCGGGATCTGGGCGATTCAGTGGGATATGTCACTGCGGGGTGCACGTTCATGCTCCGCGGCGATTGGTCTTGCATTGCCCTGGACCTGGCCGTTTCCGATGGGCGACCATCGGGGTAGGAGTGCGTTGGCGGCGAAGGTGCGCAGTTTGCCCACGTGAAGCCGGTTCATCCGGGCATGCGACGCGCCGACGGTGAACGTTGACCGCGCCCTGACCGGCACCTACCGTGCTGGTGGAACACCCGTGGTGTAATTCGTCAAACCCCCTTGACGAAGCGGCACGGGCTGATAGAAGCCGGAGGTCCGCGTGGCGGTGAGCAGCGGCGAGGGCAAGGCGACCCCCGAGAGGCACATGGCGTCCCGGCGTGCCGGAGAGCAGGGCCTGCTCTTCGACACCCAGGTGTCGGCGCCGCCGGAGGATGTCGGCTACCGCGGCCCGACGGCGTGCGCGGCGGCGGGGATCACCTACCGGCAGCTGGACTACTGGGCGCGCACCGCGCTGGTGGAGCCGAGCGTCCGCGCCGCCCACGGCTCGGGCAGCCAGCGGCTCTACAGCTTCCGCGACGTCCTGGTGCTGAAGGTCGTCAAACGGCTCCTCGACACCGGCGTCTCGCTCCAGCAGATCCGCACGGCGGTGACGCACCTGCGCGACCGCGGCGTGCGCGACCTGGCGCAGATCACGCTGATGAGCGACGGCGTGAGCGTATACGAGTGCACTTCTCCCGACGAGGTCGTCGACCTGCTCCAGGGCGGCCAAGGCGTGTTCGGCATCGCGCTCGGACGCGTATGGCAGGAGGTGGAGGGAAGCCTGGCCGAGCTTCCCGGTGAACGCGCCGCCACCGACCTGGACCCTACCGAGCACCCCCATGACGAGCTGGCCGGACGGCGGCGCGCCCGCCGCACGGGCTGAGCTCAGATCGCCCCCTTGCGCTGGAGGTAGGCGAACGCCGCCCACCCCGGCAGCACCGGCAGCCACAGCGTCAGCAGCCGGTACAGCAGCACCGCGGACGTCGCCGTCTCCGCCGTCAGACCCGAGATCGTCAGCGCCAGCGTCAGCGCGCCCTCGACCGCGCCCAGGCCGCCCGGCGTCGGCGCCGCCGACCCCAGGGCGTTCGCGGTCAGGAACACCACCACGACCGACGTCCAGTGCAGCGACCCGCCGAACGCGCGGATCGAGGCGTCCAGGCAGACCACGAACGCCACGGTCAGCAGCAGCGTGCCGCCCATGCCCGTGGCGAGCTTCTTCGGCGACTGCAGGACGTCCACCAGCCGCGGCACCACGCCCGAGAACATGCTCTTCAGCCGCGCCGTGACGACCCGGCGCACCTTCGGGATGGTCAGCGCGATCCCCGCGACGAGGCCGAGCGCCAGCACCACGATGACGATGGTGCGCGACGGCGCCAGATCCTTCGTCGCGTTGTTGGCCGAGCCGGTGAGGAACCCGAAGAGGATCAGCAGCAGGATGTGGGTGGCCATCCCCATCAGCTGGGACGCGCCGACGCTGGCCACCGCGGGCCCCGGCCGGACCCCCGACCGCTGCAGGTAGCGGGTGTTGATCGCGACGCCGCCGACCGCGGCGGGCGCCACCAGCTTGACGAACGAGGCGGCGACCTGCACCAGGGCCGTCCGCCACAGCGGCAGCCGCTCGGGGACGAACCCCATCAGCATGAGCGCCGCCGCGAGGTAGGTCAGCGCCGCCGCGCCCAGCGCGACCGCGACCCACCACCAGGTGGCCGTGGACATCAGGTGGGCGAAGTCCAGGCTGCCGACCTGCGGGATCACGATGTAGGCGGCGATCGACAGCGCCACGATGCTGAAGATCGTGCGGGGCTGGAACCGCTCCAGCCGGACCGGCGCCGCCTCCGTCTCGGGCTTCAGCCGGACGATCTGCTCCCGGATCCGCGTCAGCAGGTCCCTGCGGTGCCGGAGCGCCGCGCGGGTCGCCCGCGACAGCGCCACCCGCTGCAGCAGTGGCACGGTGGCGGCCAGGGCCTCCTCGCCCAGCACGGACGCGGCCGTCCGGACGGCGCGCTCGGGTCCCGTCCGGAGCGCGAGGGTGGTGAGGAGCTGCGCCAGGTCCAGCCGCAGCGCCAGGTCCCCGGCGGCGATCTCCCCGAACCTCAGGTCGGTGACGTACGCGCGGCCGTCGTCCCCGACCAGGACGGCGCCGTCCTCCAGCCGGCGGTGCGCGAGCCGCCCCGCCTGGAGCCGCCGGAACTGGCGCCACACGTCGGTCAGCAGCGCGTCGGTGACCTCGTCGGCCGGGACGTCGCCGAGCCGGCGGCCGGGCACGTGCTCGTAGGCCAGCAGCGCCGCCTCGGTGCCGACCTCGGACGTCCCCACCAGGCGCGGGGTCCGGGCGCCCGCCGCGTCCACGGCGTACGCCATGAGCGACTCCTGCTCCAGGGACCGGCGCAGCGAGCGCAGCGTCCGCCCGGTGGTGGCGCCGCGCAGCCGCAGCAGCCGCCACACGCGGTAGAGGATCCCGGCGGTCTGCTGGTCGCGGTCCAGGACCCGGAGCTCAAGGTCCCACTCGCCGTGCCGCGCGCCGCGGCCGGGCAGCGGCCGGCCGCCCCGGTCTCCGTCGAAGTCCCCGTCGAAGTCTCTGTCGATGTCCGCGTCGATGTCCCCGCCGTCGTCGTCCACGCCGTCCGGCCCGGCGGGGGAGGGGGCCAGGACGACGCCGTAGCGGCGGGTCTCCTCGGTGCCGCCCTCCGCGGCGTCGCCGAGCCGGACGGCGCGGCCCGGCCGCAGCCCGAGCCGCTCCAGCGCGGCGACGACCGCCGCGCCGGACGGGCGGGGATTGGGCGTGCCGACCGCGTACAGGGTGCCGTGCCCGATGGCGCGGCCGAGCAGGTACGTGGCGGCCAGCGCGGCGACCGAGGCGTAGGAGGCGGTCAGCCCGGTCAGCGCCGCCAGCCCGATCATGGTCCAGGTCGCGGCCTGCCAGCGGATCCGCCCGGCCATCCCGACCGCGCTGACGAACGCGATCACCGGCGCGATGTCGGTGTGCACCGGCGCGGTGGCGGTGCCGCCCCAGATCAGCGAGTCCAGCACGCCGCCGGGCGCGGACGAGACCACCATGTCGTCCAGGCCGATGGTGACCAGGAGCGCGATCGCGGCGGCCAGCAGCGCGATCGCGACGCGCGTCCCGTCCTTGTGGAACAGCCGCTCGACCGCGAACGCGACCGGGACGGCCAGCACGCCGAAGCTGGAGGCCAGCGTCGCCAGCGACAGCAGCAGCCGGGGCGCGTGCGCGGTGCCCTCGGCGATGTCGGTCTGGAGGCCGTGCGTGGTCTGCTGCGCGATCGAGACCAGCAGCATCACCGCGGCCAGCAGCGCGCAGGACGCCGCGAACCTGATCGCGTCGGCGGGACGGCGGATCCGGTCGGGCTGGGCGGGCTCGTCCACGGGCACGCCCGCGGCGGCGCCCTGCCTCGGGCGCACCACCGCGCCGTGGGTCCGCGTCACGCCGTACCGCCGCCCTGGCTGTCCGTCATCGCGATCAGCGTCCCAGAACCGGCGGCGCGGCGTCGAGCGGGCGCCGTCCCGGCCACGTGCGCGTTCACCCGTCCGCTCGCCTTTCCCCGCCCCGCTCGGCGGCCCGCCGCCCGTCCGTGGGCCCCGCTCATCGTACTGGTCAGTATGCCCGCGTCGATCGAGGCCACCCCGCCGGGCGGGGCGGACGCCGGAGCGGTGCGGCGG
>NZ_SMKU01000546.1 GCF_004349215.1 Actinomadura rubrisoli
CCACCCGCGACCCGCGCACACACCCCGCCGCGCACACACCCATCCGGGGACACACCCATCCGCACCTGCGCACCTGCGGAGGGCGCGCGCGGGCGGGGGGCTTAGGAGCGTCCTAGGGCGCGGTACTCCCAGCCGGCGGCGCGCCATTGCGTCGCGTCGAGGGCGTGGCGCCCGTCCACGATCCGCTTGTGCTGGACGACCCGGGCCAGCGCGTCCGGCTCGATCTCCCGGAAGTCCGCCCATTCGGTCAGCAGCACGACGACGTCGGCGTCCCGGGCGACGTCCAGTGCGCTCTCCCCGTAGCGGAGCTCGGGGAACGAGCGGCGGGCGTTGTCGAGCGCGGCCGGGTCGTAGACCCGCACGTGCCCGCCGAGGCCGTGCATCGTGCGCGCCACGTCCAGGGCGGGCGCGTCGCGGATGTCGTCGGAGTTCGGCTTGAACGCCGCGCCCCACGCCGCGATGCGCTTCCCGGAGATCTGCCCGCCGAGCACCTCGCGGACGAGGTCGACGGTGCGGGCGCGGCGGCGCCGGTTGATGTCGTCGACGTGGCGGAGGAACGACACGGCCTGGCCGACGCCGATCTCCTCGGCGCGGTGTGCGAACGCCCGGATGTCCTTCGGCAGGCAGCCGCCGCCGAAGCCGAGGCCCGGCTTGAGGAACTTGCCGCCGATCCGGTCGTCCAGCGCGAGGGAGTCGGCGAGATCCTTGATGTCGGCGCCGACCGCCTCGCACACCTCCGCCATCGCGTTGATGTAGGAGATCTTGGTGGCGAGGAAGGAGTTGGCCGCGACCTTGACCAGCTCGGACGTGGCGAGGTCGGTGCGCACGACCGGGGTCCCCAGGTCCAGGACGGGCTTGAACGCGGCGCGCAGCCGCTCCTCCGCCCAGTCGGACGCGACGCCGAAGACCAGCCGGTCGGGACGCATCGTGTCGTCCACGGCGAAGCCCTCGCGGAGGAACTCGGGGTTCCAGGCCAGCTCGACGTCGGTGCCCGCCGGGGCGAGGTCGTGCAGGATTCCGGTGAGCCGCTTCGCCGTGCCGACCGGCACCGTGGACTTGCCGACGACTAGGGCGCGCCGGTCCAGATACGGCGCGAGACCGCGCACCGCCGCCTCGACATAGGTCAGGTCGGCGGCGTCCGAGCCGGGCTGTTGCGGCGTCCCGACGCAGACGAAGTGCACGTCGCCGAACGCGCCCGCCTCCTGGAAGGACGTGGTGAACCGCAGCCGGCCCGATTCCAGCGCCTTGGCGAGCAGTTCCGGCAGGCCCGGCTCGAAGAACGGCACCTCGCCGGACGACAGCTTGTCGATCTTGCTTTGGTCGACGTCCACGCCGACGACCTCGAAGCCGAGGACGGCCATGCAGATCGCATGCGTGGCACCGAGGTAGCCGGTGCCGATGACGGTGAGCCTCGGAGACCCCGTCGGGTTCATTGACACTTCTCCTTCTTCTCCTTCGATGACGGAAGTGACGCTCCCGCGGGCCCTAAGAGCACTGGCCCCTCTTCGTGAGGGGGCCGCCCTGGACCTTGTTGTCGCAGGCGATCGTGTTGCCGCCGACGGTGTCGTCGATCCCGACGCCGCGGCCGCCCGCAAGGTCGATCGTGTTGGTGCGGAACACGTTCCCCCGGCCCCAGCCGTCCAGGATCTTGTGCGTCTGGAAGCCGTCGAGCGGCGTGCGGACGCCCCGGTTGCCCTCGATGACATATCCGTTGCCCTTGACGTCCACCCAGGAGTCGTTGTGCTTGTCGCCGCCGGTCCTGGACCCGTCGAACACATTGCCGATGATCTTGCCGCCGGTCGTCCCCTCCTTGATGTCGATCGCCTCGGCGGTGGCCCGGATGGCGTTGCCGCGGACCGTGTTGCCGTCGCTGTTGTCGATCCTGCCGCCGGAGAACTGCTTCCAGTTCGACTGCGCGGTGCCGAGGTAGACGCCCTCGCCGAACTTCTCGCGCCGCAGCCCGGTGTTGTAGATCTTGTTGTACTGGACGATGTTGCCGGTGGAGAAGTTACGCAGGTGCACGGCCTCGTCACCGATGTCGTGGACGTTCAGCCCCTGGATGACCGACCCATTGCTGGTGTCGGCCATCACGCCCTTCTGGCTGTTGCGCACCGAGAAGCCGATGAGCCGCCAGAAGCCGGCCTTCTCCAGGTGGAAGGCGTAGCCCTTCTTCACGCCGCCGCCGTCGATGATCGCATCCTCGCCACCGCACAGGAAGATCGGCCGCTGCCGTGTCCCGGACGTCCGCGCCACGAACTCGCCCTGGTAGGTGCCCGGCCCCATCTTGATGACGTCGCCGGGCCTGGCCGCCTGCAACGCCTGGACCAGGCCGGCGGCGTTGGTGACGGTCCTGGTCGGCCGCGGGCAGTCGATCTTGCCTGGACCCTGGGGGACGGGCAAGGTGAACGCCGCGCCGGCCTCGGTGCCACCGCCCTTCTCCCCTTCCCCGCCGTCGCGTTGGCCGCCGGTGTCGGCGGATGCCGGGACGGGATCGGCCGTCGTGCTGCCTGCGCTCTTCTCGGAGCCGCCCCCGTCACCGTCCTTCCCGGTGAACGCGAACACCAGCCCGCCGACGACGACCGCGCCGACCAGAAGGCCCAGGACGAACTTGATATCGATCTTCACCGTCATTGCCGAACAACTCCTCCGATGCCCCTCTGGCCCCGCCGTCCCACCGCGCCGCCGTTCCGCCGTGCTTCCGTCCTGCCGCCCCCCGCCGTGCCGATGGGTTGCCGTGCCTCGTCCAGGTCGGGCTAGTGGCCGGCGTGTGCCTCCATGCGCTCTGCCTCCTGCGGGTGGACGGCGGCGGGCCGCAGCACGCGAATCGGACGCTCTTCGAGCGTGGACTGCCGCTCGTACGGATGGGCGCCACGGCGTCCGGCACGCGGCCCCGCGCCCCGGGATCGGATCACCGAGACGGCTACGAGCAGGAACACGCCCGCCCAGATGACGTTCATCGGCTTGAAGACCCGCTTCACCCATGTCCAGAAACCGGTGGTCTTGTGCCAGCCCTTGGTGGTGTTGCCGGCGCTCGTATACGCACCGGTGACGCGGTCGACATTGAGCGCGCTCGTCCCCGCGCCGCTGATGGTGTTGCCCCGGACGGCGGTGCCCGCGACGTCGCCGCGCAGCGTGACCCCATGCCGGTGGGCCGACTGCACCGTGTTGCCGCTGACGGCGCCGGCGGCATCCCGGACGTACAGGGCGGTCTCCGCGCCGGTGATGACGTTCCCCGACACCGTCCCGCGCCTGACACCGTCGCGCAGCACGATGCCCTGCCGCTCCGGGCCGCTCACCTGGTTGCCCGAGATCTGGATGCGCGTCCCGCCGTCCCGCGCCACGATGCCCATGTCGCCGCCGATGACGCGGCTGTTCTGGACGGTGACGTTGTCGCCGCCGAGCAGTTCGACCCCGTATCGGCGGTTGTTCCGGGCCACGCCGCCGCTGACCAGGTTGTCGCCGAAAGCGGTGATCGCCTCGCCGGACGCCGAGGGGCCGTCGGCGAGCGGCTGACCGTCCAGCGTGAAGCCGTTGCCGCCGTTGCCTTCGGACGTGCAGTCCGTCACGCGGACGCCCTCCGTCCCGCGCGACAGCACGAACCCGTCTCCCCGGCTGCCGGTGACCGTGGTGTTCTCGATCGTGGCGTTCTTCGCGAACCGGTGCAGAAGCACCCCGTGCACCAGGCTGTTCTTGATCGTGTTGTTGCTCAGCCGCGTCTGGTTGGACGCGGTGACGAACAGGCCGTAGGCGTCGCCGGTGAACGAGGAGTGGTCGATCGTCCCGCTCACCAGGTTCGCGGCGGGCACCAGGAACGTGGTTCCCCGGCCC
>NZ_SMKU01000547.1 GCF_004349215.1 Actinomadura rubrisoli
GGGGCGGGGCCGGGAAAGCCTGACGGGAACGGTCGGCGTCGGTCCGGCTAATTCGGTGGACGCGATCCGCCGCCGAGCCAGATCATCAATGCCATGACCATGTCGCAGGAGAGGCCGCAGGACGTCCTGCATCTCGTGGAGCCCCCGGAGAAGGCGACCGATCCCGGGGCTCGCCCCGCGCTGCCCGTGGTCTTCAACCTCAGCGACAACAACTCGCCCGCGGACGTGATGGACGTGCTGTCGCTGCGCCCGTTCGCGTCCGGCGAGCAGCCCTGGTCGCGGTCCACGCGGCTCGACCACGTCCGTCCGGACGCGCCGCTCCGTCCAGGGCACGCCCGGCTGGTGCGCGTCGCGCACGAGAAGGGCAAGGAGTCGGTGCTGGCCGAGGGCGACGGCTGGACGCTGCTGACCAACCGGTGGAAGAACGGCGCCGCCTACCTCGCGGTGTCCGCGGTCAGCGACGAGCTGGCCGAGACCGTCCTCGAAGAGTCGGTGAAGGACGCGACCGAGCCGCCGAAGACCGACGAGACCAACGTCGAGATGGGCTTCTGGCACATGGGCTCGCACGGCCCGGTGCGTACCGAGCGCGCGATCTCCGCCGACTCCTGGGACGACATCCGCCGCAACTACACCGCCCCCGTCGCGGACGCGCTGGACGCGGTGATGAACCTCACCCGCGAGCAGGTGTCGGGGCGGCTCCTGCTACTGCACGGCCCGCCGGGCACCGGCAAGACCACCGCGCTGCGCGCCCTCGCGCGCGCCTGGAGCGAGTGGTGCCAGGCCGACTGCATCCTCGATCCGGAGGCGCTGTTCGGCACGCCCAGCTACCTGATGGAGGTCGCGGTCGGCGACGACGAGGACGAGAACCGCCGCTGGCGGCTGCTCATCCTGGAGGACTGCGACGAGCTGATCCGCGGCGAGGCCAAGCAGTCGACGGGCCAGGGCCTGTCGCGGCTGCTCAACCTCACCGACGGCATGCTCGGGCAGGGCCGGGACGTCCTGGTGGCCATCACCACCAACGAGGACCTCACGATGCTGCACCCGGCGGTCGTCCGGCCGGGCCGCTGCCTCGCCCAGGTCCAGGTGGGCCCGCTGACCAGGGACGAGGCCGTCACCTGGCTGGAAGATTCCGGCACCGCGCCGGACGAGATCGGCCAGGACGGCGCGTCCCTGGCGGAGCTGGTCGCCCTGCGCAAGGGCGAGAAGCGTCCCGAGGGCCCGGACGCCCCCGCCACCGCGACCGGCTTCTACCTGTAGTCAGCCGGCCTTCTGTAGTCAGCCGGCCTTCTCCAGGGCCTGCTCGATGTCGGCCCACAGGTCGTCCGGATGCTCCAGGCCGACCGACAGCCGCACGGTGCCCTCGCCGATCCCCGCGGCGGCGAGGGACGCCGCGTCCATCTGGCGGTGCGACGTGCTGGCCGGGTGCATGGCGAGGGTCGCGACGTTGCCGAGCGACGGGCCCAGCGACACCAGCCGCACCGCCTCGCTGAACACGCGCCCGGCCTCCCGTCCACCGGCCAGCTCGAACGCGAGGACACCGCCGCTCCCGTCCGGCAGCAGGTGCCGCGCCAGCTCGTGCTGCGGGTGGTCGATTAGCCCCGGGTAGTGGACGCGGGCGACGGACGGGTGCGCGGCGAGGCGCCGGGCGAGGTCCAGGGCGGTCGCGCTCTGCCGGGCCATGCGCAACGGCAGCGTCGCGAGCCCGCGCACGGCCAGCCAGGCGGCGAACGGGTCGGCGGTGGAGCCGAGCTCGATGGCGTGGTCCCAGACGCGGCGGTGGACGGCCGGGTCGGCGAACACCGCGACGCCGCCGAGGATGTCGCCGTGCCCGCCGATGAACTTGGTGGCCGAGTGCACGACGACGTCCACGCCGTGCTCGATGGGCCTGCACAGCAGCGGGGCGAAGGTGTTGTCGACGACGGTCAGCACGCCCGTCCCGCGGACGGCCCCGGCGAACGCGGGCAGGTCCGTCACGTGCGTGGTCGGGTTGGCGACCGTCTCCAGGTAGAGGAGGCGGGTGTTCGGGCGGAGCGCCTCGCGGACCTCGGCCGGGTCGTCCCCGGAGATGTGCGTCAGCTCGACGCCCCACCGGTCGGCGAGGTCGCGGAGCAGCGCGTACGTGCCACCGTACAGCGAGGACTGCGCGATGACGTGGTCGCCGGACCGCAGCAGCGCCGTCAGCACCGCGTTGATCGCGCCCATCCCGGACGCGGTGGCGAGCGCGCCCGCGCCGCCCTCCAGCTCGGTGACGGCCAGCTCGAAGGAGCGGACGGTCGGGTTGCTCATGCGGGAGTACATGAAGGCCCGGTCCGGCCCGTCGAAGGCGGCGGCGAGGTCGCCGGCGTCGTCGAAGGCGAACAGGTGCCCCTGGTAGATCGGCACTCCGAGCGGGCGGCTGCCCTCCGGCGCGACGACGGACGGGTGGACCGCGCGGGTCTGCGGATGGTGTCGGGTCATGACTCCACCCTGCGTCCCGTCCCGTGGCGGCGGCATATCCAATTTCGACCAGTGGCCCGGACCACGCCCCCCGGCGTCGTGCTCCGCGGCGCCGGACCACCGGCCCGGCCAGGGCCGCAGAGGCCCTCCCGTCCGGCACGGCTCCCCGCCGCCGGCTCATCCACCCCGCGAGGACGAGCCGGCGATCGGGGTCGTTCCGGGCGGGCGGCGTTCAGCGTCTCCCAGCCGGAGTCATGAGCATGTCCCGGACGGGCCGCGCCCGCCATCCGGGAGATCACGGTCATCCGGCCGTGATTTCGCGGGCCCGTCCGTCCCGGACCTACGGGGTGGCGTGAGCGAACAGGCGTCGGTACACGCCGCGCAGACCGTGGAGATCACTGACAGGCTCGGCGAACGCGAGGCGCAGATCGTACGAGCCGGGCGCCTGCGGTGGCGGCGCGGAGCAGCGCAGCCACAGACCGTACCGGTCGAGCGCGAGCGGCCGGACGACCGGCGCCCGTTCCTCGGCGGATTCCGGCGCGGGGAGCAGCCGCGCCAGCTCGTCCCGGTGGCAGGAGTCGAGATGGGTGAGGATTCCCCCCTCGATGGCCACGAACGGGTCCGGCGCGGCGGCGGCGTAGTCCTCCGGTTCGAGGGTGGCGCTGCCCCAGGCGTCCTCGATCTCGACCTGGGCGACCTCCAGCGCGAGGACCGTCCACGCGCGTTCGCGGTCTCCCCCGTCCTGCGGCGCGGCCAGGTCGAGCAGCTCGGGACGCGGATGGGGGTGGGAGATGCGCAGGGCCGCGGCGCGCAGCTCCCCGGCGGGGAGCTCGGTGAGCCAGCCGTGCAGCCAGGCCCGTCCGCGGACGCGGTCGGCGAGCGAGACGGGGGCGACGTCGGAGATCCGCAGCGTGGCGGGCAGGTCCTCGGGCTCGCGCGCCAGCGCCGCCACGATCGGCGAGGCGGTCGGCAGCAGGAGCAGCGGCCTGCCGTCGCGGTCCGTCGTGTGCGCCGGGACGGGGGCGTACGGGACGCCGGGCGCGACCAGCACGCCGTCCGCCATGCCGTAGGCGAGCGTGCGCGCCCGCTCGGCCGCCGCGGGCCCCTCCGTGATCTCCGCTTGCCGCACCCTGACCTCCTCGACTATAAGTTAGGCTCACCTAACTAAGGCTTACCTAACCACCTGAGGAGCAGGATGAACAACCCCCGGCCGAAGATCCGGCTGTCGCGCGCCCTCGGCATCCCTGTCTTTTATAAACATCT
>NZ_SMKU01000548.1 GCF_004349215.1 Actinomadura rubrisoli
CCCCAAACCCAAGCCCCGCACCGCCCGCACGAGACCGCCCCCGAACCGAAGCCCCACACCACTCGCACGAGACCACGACCCGAACCGAAGCCCCGCACCATCGTTACCTCGGCCACCGCCCCAACCTCAGCCCCACACCGCCTGCACGAGACCACGGGCCCAACCCCAGCTCCGCACCGCCGTACGAGGCCGCCGCCTGAAGCTCAGCCCCGCACCATCGTTACCTCGGCCACCGCCCGAACCTAAGCCCGCACGGCCCGCACCGAGGCCACCGTCACCGAGGCCCCGACCCGAATCGAAGCCCCGCTTCGCCCGCACGAGGCCGCGGCCCGAACCTCAGCCCCGCACCATCGTTACTTCGGCCACCGTCCGAACCTCAGCTCCCAACAGGCGAAACGTTGCGATCGCGTGCGAAGCCAGTTTCGAGCGAAGCAAGAAACTGATCGCGCAGCGAGCCGCCAGGCGAGACGAAGCGATGCCAGCGATCGCCGAGTTCCCGCCGAAGGAAGGCGCGCCAGCGCCGACCGCCAAGGGAACTCAATGAAAAAAGTGCCTTATGCCGGTGAAGTAGAGGGTGGTTCCGGATTTTTCGGCGGCGGCGATCACCTTGTCGTCGTTGACGGAGCCGCCGGGTTCGACGATGGCCCGGACGCCGGCGTCGGTCAGTACCTCCAGGCCGTCCGGGAAGGGGAAGAAGGCGTCGGAGGCGCCTACCGCGGAGGCGGCGCGGTCGGCGCCCGCTCGGGTCACGGCGAGTTTGGCGGAGTCGACGCGGTTGACCTGGCCCATGCCGACGCCGACCGTGGCGCCGTCGGCGGCCAGCAGGATGGCGTTGGACTTCACCGAGCGGCAGGCGCGCCAGGCGAAGGCCAGGTCGCGCAGGGTGGCTTCGTCGGCGGCGGCGCCGACCTTGAGTTCCCAGGTGGACGGGTCGTCGCCGGGGGCGTCCACGCGGTCGACGGCCTGGAGCAGGACGCCGCCGTCGATGCGCCGGTACTCGGTGGCGCTCGCGGGGGCCTGCGGGCAGCGCAGCAGCCGGATGTTCTTCTTGCGGGTGAGGATCTCCAGGGCCGCGTCCTCGAAGGCGGGGGCGACCAGCACCTCGGTGAAGATCTCGGCGATCTGGGCGGCCAGCTCGGCGGTGACGGTGCCGTTCACGGCGATGACGCCGCCGAAGGCCGACAGAGGGTCGCAGGCGTGCGCCTTGCGGTGCGCCTCGGCCAGGTCGGCGCCGATCGCGATGCCGCACGGGTTGGCGTGCTTGATGATCGCGACGGCGGGGGCGTCGAAGTCGTGGGCGGCGCGGCGGGCGGCGTCGGCGTCCACGTAGTTGTTGTAGGACATCTCCTTGCCGTGGAGCTGCTCGGCGGCGGCCAGGCCGCCATCGGAGCCGCCGCCCATGTAGAGGGCTGCGCGCTGGTGCGGGTTTTCGCCGTAGCGCAGGACGTTCGCGCGCTGCCAGGTGACGCCGAGGAAGTCGGGCCACTGGGCTTCGGCGGCGGTCTCGTCCGGCGCGTAGCTGCCGGCGAACCAGGAGGCCACGGCCACGTCGTAGGACGCGGTGTGCGAGAACGCCTGGGCTGCCAGGCGGCGGCGCTCCTCCAGGGTGAATCCGCCTGCCCGGACGGCGTCCAGGACGGTCCTGTAGGCGGACGGTTCGACGACGACGGCGACGGACGCGTGGTTCTTCGCGGCCGCGCGGACCATCGTCGGGCCGCCGATGTCGATCTGCTCGACGCACTCGTCCGGGGTGGCGCCCGAGTCGACCGTGGCGGCGAACGGGTAGAGGTTCACGACCGCGAGGTCGAACGGTTCCACGTGCAGGTCGTCCAGCTGCTGGAGGTGGTCCTCCTTGCGCCGGTCGGCGAGCAGGCCCGCGTGCACCTTGGGGTGCAGGGTCTTGACCCGGCCGTCCAGGCACTCGGGGAACCCGGTGAGCTTCTCCACCTTCATGACCGGCACCCCGGCGGCGGCGATCCGCCCCGCCGTGGAGCCGGTGGAGACGATCTCCACCCCGGCCTCGTGGAGGCCGCGGGCCAGCTCCTCCAGCCCGGTCTTGTCGTACACGCTGATCAGTGCGCGCCTAATCGCCACCCGACTCACCGGCCGAGCTCCCCTCTATCGGACCGAATCACTACAGGTCTGGCACTTCATGGAGACCCGCCTGCCCTGCACGGTCCACCCGTCGCGGGCCAGCCGTCCGACGACGTCGACCAGGAGCCGGCGCTCCACCTGCTTGATGCGCTCGTGCAGGGAGTCTTCGTCGTCATGCCAGCCCACGGGGACGGTCTCCTGGGCGATGACGGGTCCGGTGTCCACGCCTTCGTCGACGAAGTGCACGGTACAGCCCGTCACCTTCACCCCGTACGCCAGGGCTTGCCGCACGGCGTGGGCGCCGGGGAAGGACGGCAGCAGCGCCGGGTGGGTGTTGACGGTGCGGCCGCCGAACCGCGCCAGGAAGTGCGGCCCGAGGATCTTCATGAAGCCGGCGGACACGACGAGGTCGGGTTCGTGGGCGGCGACGGCGCCGGCCAGCGCCTCGTCCCAGGCGTCACGGCTCTCGAAGTCGGGGATCGGGAGGGTGAAGGTGGGCAGTCCCGCGGCTTCGGCGCGTTCGGTGCCGCCGGTGCCGGGGCGGTCCGCCCCCACGGCCACGACCTGCGCCCCGTAGGCTGGATCCGCGCACGCGTCGAGCAGCGCTTGTAGGTTGGTCCCCGCGCCGGAGACGAGGACGACGAGCCGGGCGGACACCTTGACTCCCTGAGGGACGTGGGGTTGTTCAGGTCGACACGAAGCCTATCGGCCCTGTTCCGCGCGCCATGAACGTCCACACCACCGCCGTACGACGAGGAGGACACGAGCGTGACTGAGCAGCCGGGGAGCCCGGCCCCCTCCGGGAACCGCCCCGAGGGACGGCCGGAGCCCCCCGAGGGTCCGCCTCCGGTGAAGGGGCCGGCCAGTCCGACGGGCTGGCGTGCCCTGTGGCTCGGCGCCTTCGCGCTGCTGACCGCGATCTTCTTCTACCCGCTCGGGCTGGTGCTGGGGGTGGCGGCGCTCGTCCTCGGCATCCGGGCCCGGCGCGCCGCCCGGCGGACGAGCGGCGTCGCGCCCGGGGCGACGGCGGGGATCGTCCTCGGCTCGGCGGGGCTGGCGGTCTCGGCGCTGGCGATCGGGCTCACCGCGTTCCTGTGGCCGGAGATGAGCGGCTACCAGGAGTGCCTCGGCAACGCCAACACCCACTCCGACAAGCAGTCGTGCCGCCACGAGTACTTCCCGAAGATGGAGAAGAAGATGCACCTGCCCTCCGGGAGCATGGACAAGTACGGCGACCTCTTCTGACCGCCGCTCAGTCCCCCTTGGGCTCCTCCCGCAGGACGTAGATCGCCCCGCCCCGGTTCTCGGTGCGTTCGGGATCGTCCCGGGACGTCGGGACGGGTTCGGGTTCCGGCTCGGGCTCCTCGGCGATGTGGCCTTCGAGGACGACCGTGCCCTCGTTCGCCGGGACAGGCACCGGCGCCGGGGTCGGCTCGGGCTCTTCGGCGAGGTCGGGAAGGGGATCCGCGGCGCGTGTCCTGCCCCGCGCGGATCGGCGGGGCGCCAGGACGGGTTCCGCCTCCTCGAACTCCAGCGGGTCCGGCGCGTACGGCGAGGTCCTCGGTACCGGACGGGCGGGAGCGGGCGGCTCCGGGGCCTGCGCCTCGGCCCGCATGGGGCGCGGCTCGTCCACGGG
>NZ_SMKU01000549.1 GCF_004349215.1 Actinomadura rubrisoli
GTCCAACACCCCACCAGCCCCCACTCAAGGCAGGGACCCACGTCAACGCGCCAGTCCCTACTTCGTCGCGCCCTCCGCGACGGACTCCAGCAGCACCGTCCCGGCGCCGAGCGCCCGTCAGTGGAACTGGGGGACGATGAGGTAGATGCCGTACACGACGATCGCGGCGCAGGCGGCGAAGCACAGCGCCGCCGCCGCGGCCGGGACGGTGGCGGACCGTCCCCGCTCCTGCGCCGCCTGCCGCGCCGACACGGCCAGGACGCCCAGAGCGAAGATCACCACGACGGCGACGGTCGCGCCGAGGCCGACCACGAAGACCTGGCCGAGCGAGCCCCACTTGATGTCCATCCCCGCTCCTACGCGGCCGTCGAGGCGTGCTCGGGCCGCCGCGGCAGCTCGTTGACGTTGCCGTGGTCGACGGGATCGCGCCGGAGCACACCTGGGTCGTCGACAGCGCGAACCCCAGGTGCGAGGAGGCCAGGATGACCGCGGTCGACCCCGACTCGGCCGCGAACCCCTGCGGCGACTCGATCTCGGTGAGGCCCCTGCCCATCGTCCGGATGATCCGCCAACCCCCGACGTAGGTGCCGAGCGCGATCGCCAGGCCCGCCGAGGCGATCACCCACAGCGGCGGGTCCGCGCCCCCGTCGAGCGTCCCCGCCGAGATCAGCGTCAGGGTGATGACGCCCATCGTCTTCTGCGCGTCGTTGGTGCCGTGGGCGAGCGAGACCAGCGACGCCGAGGCGATCTGCCCGACGCGGAAGCCGTCGCGGGCGGTGTCCTCCTGCGCCCCCGCCGTGATCCGGTACGCCAGGTATGTCGCCGTCAGCGCCACGAGCCCCGCCACGAACGGCGCCGCCACCGCCGGAACAAGGATCTTCTCCACCACCGTGTCGAAATGCACGCCGGACGAGCCCGCGCTGAACCACACCGCCCCGATCAGCCCGCCGAACAGCGCGTGCGAGGAACTCGACGGCAGCCCGACCAGCCAGGTCAGCAGGTTCCAAGTGATCGCTCCGACCAGACCGGCGAAGATCATCGCCGGACTGACGAGCGTGTCGTCCACGATCCCGCCCGAGACGGTCTTGGCCACCTCGACCGACAGGAACGCGCCGACCAGGTTGAGCGCCCCCGAGATCGCCACCGCGACCCGAGGACGCAGCGCCCCGGTCGCGATCGAGGTGGCCATCGCGTTGGCGGTGTCATGGAAGCCGTTGGTGAAGTCGAAGAGCAGCGCCGTGATGATCACGACGACGACCAGGAACGTGACGTGGTCCATCAATCCGCACCTTCCGGACGGGCATATCGACCGTAATCCGCCCAAATGAATCCACCGTGAACCCGCCAGGCCGGTCGCCCCGGCTCACAATGCGGGAAGCGGCCCGACTGGATCTTCAACCGGGGATGACGTCCGGTTTGCCCCACGGTCGATAGCTTCAGACGAGGAGGTGGGCGGTGTTCGGCCAGCGCAAGGCGTGCGTCCGGATCGTCAAGGGCACGACGCGTGACGCGGCGGGCCTGCGCGAGGCGGCCGACCGCTGGCACCGGGACGTTGCCCCTGGAGCCCGGGGGTGGCTGGGCAGCACAGGCGGAGTGACCGACGACGGGGTCTACATCGGCCTCGCCCGTTTCGCTTCCGAGAAAGCGGCCCATCGCAACGACAAGCGTCGCGAGCAGATCGAGTGGTGGGACCGGACCAGCGCCCTGTTCGGCGGCGAGGTGACCGTCAACGAGTCCACCGATGTGGAGACCTTCGGGCACGACGGCTCCGACCAGGCGGGCTTCGTCCAGGTGCTCCAGACCCGCGTCCGCGACCGGGAGGCGGTCCGTCCGTTCTTGCCCCAGGAAGCGCAAGACACCCTGGCCCGATTGCGACCCGACATGATCGGCGGCCTGTTCTGCGTCCAACCCGACGGCGTCTGCATCGGCGTGGCCTACTTCACCTCACGGGAAGCGGCCCGCGAGGGTGAACGCACAGAGATGCCTCCGGACTACAAGGCATGGCGGGACGAGCAGATGGCACACTTCGAGGACGATGCCGTCTTCCACGACCTGCACGATTTCTGGCTGCACTCCCCGTAACCCACTAGCGAGACACGGCCTTCTCCCACACACCGGCGATCTCGTCCCCGGCCTGCTGCGCCGCCCGCCGGGAGTCGCCGGCCAGAACACCGAGCGTGTAGAGATCGCCCGGACGACCACCGGGCTCATCGGCCAAACGCCTCGCCTGCCTCGCCGCCACAACACCGTCCTGATAGACCCCGAGCACATCCTGAACCCGCTCAGCCCGCCGAGCCAGCTTCCGCGCGGGCTTGCCGAGAGCAGGGGCCGCCGCTTCGGCGGTGTAGCGGAGGCGCTTGGCAGCCTTGCGCGTCCTATGCAAAGAGCCGTCGCGGTCAACACCCGCAGGACGCCCCTCGGCCTCGGCATAGGCCCGCAGCATCTTCCGCCAGGCCCGCCCGATGACCTTGGCCGTCTGCTTCTCCGGCTTCCCGGTCGCCCGCTCCGTGACGGGCGGATCGGCGACGAAGATGTCGAGGGAGTCCAGGAGCGCGGCGTACCGGGGACTCGACAGGGTCTGCCGGAGGCGCTCACGTGCCTGCCGCTCACGCGCGGCCAGTCCGACCATGAACGCCGGACGGCCGTCGACCTCGGGAATCGCCGCGAGCCGCCGATCGAAGCGCGCCCGCAGAACCTCCAGGTCGCGGACCTCACCCAGGGCATCGGTGAGCCATCTGAGTTCGGCGTCCAGGGCACGCGTGCGCTGCTGCTCCAGAAGCTTGCGGTGGGTCCGCAGTACGCTCCGTATCCGCCTGGCCGCCACCCGCATCTTGTGGACGGAATCATCGTCATGCTCTGCGAGCCGTACCAGCGGGTCGTACGCCAGAAGAGCCTCACTCTGCCGGCCCAGATAGGAGGTCAGCACTTCAGCCGCGGTATCGGTGCCCCCCTGACAGCCAGGACGGTCTTCGCCCCCACCAAGCGCGATGCTGAGCCTGCTGGAGGAGCGGCCAACACGCGCGCCGGCCTTGCGCAGCCGCTTCCCCACGGCATCGAGGACATCCGGCCGACCACTGACCAACTCCACCCCGATCTCACGCCACGACCGCCTGTCCGGCGCGGTGGTCGGATCGTCCAACCGACGGGCCGTCACCGTGTCGTCGGCGAGCTCGGCCAGCACGGCCCCCGTCTCCGCCAGCAACGACCGCTCCGTCCGGACCGTCGTGAGCTCAGCGACCGGAACGAGCTCACGCCCGCGAACAAACGCGGTGACGAGCCGCGCCAGCCGCTCGGGCACACCCTCCTCCCGTCCGGCCGGGTCGTGGATCTCTCGCCGACCCTCACCGGCGGGCAGCCTCAGATCCCATCCCTCATCGTCCCCGGTCCGATGCCGCAGCGTGACACCGCGCGATATCAGACGCAGATCCGGGGTGTCGAAGTACAGGGCCGTCAAGGTGCGGGTGCGCGAGGTCCCGACGTCCGCACACCCCGCCACCCCACGAAGGTCGGGCACACGGAACCCGGCGCCGACGTCGTACTTGCGCTCGACCTCCAGATTGACACTCACGATCTTTCCTTCCACCGGGGGGATCCCTTCCTCTTTCGCCGTACCCGCCCCCAGCACCTGAAAAGTGAACATTTGCGGCAACACCCGCCCCAGCCACACACCCGCCCCACCACG
>NZ_SMKU01000054.1 GCF_004349215.1 Actinomadura rubrisoli
GGGTGGGCTGGACGGGGGACGGCGATCACGCGCATCCCGGCGGCGTGGGCCGAGCGTAGGCCGTTGCTGGAGTCCTCGATGGCGACGCAAGCGCGCGCGGGGAGTTCCAGTTGGGCGGCCACGGCGAGGTAGCCGTCCGGGGCGGGCTTGCCGCTGTCGACCTCTTCGGTCGATACGGTGGCGCGGAACAGGCTCTCGACGCCGAGCTTGCCTAGCGCGAGGTCAATCAGGGCGCGTGGGGATGAGCTGGCGAGGCCCAGCGGACGGTATTCGCCAATGCGGCGGACGGCCTCCTCGGCGCCGGGCAGTAGGGGCGGGCCGTCCACGTACCGCTGGGACATCTGGTCGATCACCTCGTAGGCGACCTCGTCCGGTGTGACGCCCTTGACGAGCTCGGTGCTGAGGTACTCGGCCCATTCGGCGGTGCTCATGCCCATCAGCCGTTCCTGGGTGTCGGGCAGCCAGCGCCCGCCGTGGTCCGCGACGTAGGCGCGGCGGACCTCCTCCCAGACCGGCTCGGAGTCGATCAGGACCCCGTCCAGGTCGAACACGATGGCCTGCACGGACATGGATCCCTCCCCGGGTTCGGCATGGCCTCCGGCAGTGATCACTACCCGGTGCGATCGTTGGGGAACCGCCCGCAGCGGTTCGGGCGAAGGCCCATTGATCCGTATATATCCGGCGAATGCGACAACGCGCGGCGGGCGTCTGGCATGGTGGTGACCCTCCGTCCCCCTCCGGAGTCATCGCAGAGGAGATCTGCCCATGGTGTTCCTCGGTTTCCTTCTGGTCGCGGCCGCCATCGCCGTCTCGGCCGGAGTGGTCCTCGACAACACGGGTCCCGCGCACCTCGTGGTCTTCGGCCGGACCGTGCCGGGTGTGGACGCGCAGTGGCAGGTCTTCCTCGCCGGAGCGGTCGTGGCCGTCGTCTTCCTCGCCGGGATGATGCTCACGTTCATGGGCGCCGTCCGCAGGATCCGCACCCGCCGCGACCTCCGCTACCTGCGCGAGGAGCACGAGGAGTCGCTCACCGCCCTGGAGATGGAGAAGCGCCGTCTGCAGCGCGAGCTGGCCCGCGTCCAGCAGGGTGGCCTGCCCCAGCCGTCGGGCGTGCCTCAGCTGTCGGGCATGCCTCAGCCGTCTGGCGTACCTCAGTCGTCCGGCGTGCCCCAGCAGGGCGGCGGCCTCCAGCAGGGCGGTGGCCTCCAGCGGGACGGTGTGCCCCAGCAGGGCGGCGGTCTCCAGCAGGAGGGTGTGCCCCCGCAGGGCGGTGGGGTGCTTCAGCAGGGCGGCGTGTCCGCGGCCCCGGCCGAGTCGGCGCCCCCGCTGTCTCACGCGTCGGCGGGACACGCGTCTCGGCCGCGGAGGACGCCCGCTCCGGCCGTCCGCGTCGCGCCCCGTTCGCAGATTCCGGCCACGTCCCCCTTCTTCGACCGGATCGACTGACCCTTTCGGACGGACCGGCCAGCGTCATCTCGTCCCGGATGATGACCACGGGGAACGGCGAAATCGCCGCGTAGAGGGATGGAGTTCCCGTCCCGGGCAAGCATGCTCGTGGTGTGCGCATTCTTCTCAAGGTCGGCATCACCGCGGTCGCCCTCTGGGCCGCCACCGCGCTGATCCACGGCATCACGGTCACCGGCGACACGGCGGGACGGCGCGCGCTGACCCTGCTGGGCGTCGCGGTCATCTTCGGCCTGGTCAACGCCCTCATCAAGCCGATCGTCAAAACGATCGGCTGCGCCTTCTACATCCTCACCCTCGGCCTGATCGGGCTCGTGGTGAACGCCCTGCTGCTGTGGCTGACCAGCGAGCTCGCCGAGCGGTTCGAGCTGCCCTTCCACGTCGCGGGGTTCTGGCCGGCGTTCTGGGGCGCGATCGTCGTGGGCGTCGTCGGATGGATCCTCCACCTGGTCCTCGGCGGGGACGACGACTGATCCGCGAGACGTCCTACTCGTCCAGCAGATGGGGCGCGGCCACCGAGCACCGCTCGAACGGGCCGCGCCTCACGCTGTCGTCCGCAGGCGCCGTCGTGTCCTCGCCGACGAGGATCCAGCAACGGGCCCGTACGGCGCCGATGAGGAACTCCGCGTCCGTGAGGGGACCGGTGACGACCAGCACGTCGAACTCCTCCTCGGCCGCGGCCATGCCCGCGCCCAGCGGGGTCCCGATGACGAGGTCGGCGGTGCGGAGCAGGACGTCGCCCGCCGCGTCCGCGGCCTCGCCGCCCTCCATGTAGGCGGTGAGCTGCTCGATGCGGGCCATGGCGCGCCGCTGGTGCGTGGAGATCAGCTCCGGCTCGCCGGACGGGTCGGAGCCGCAGATCTCCCGGACGTTCTCGCGCGAGCGCGCCTCCGCCTCCACCGCGGTCTCCAGCTCGGCGTCCCGCGCGGACAGCTCCTCCCCGGACTCCGCCGCGTGGCGCTCCAGCGCGGCCTCCGCCGCGGCCGCCCGGGCCGTCGACGCATCGGCATCCGCCCTGGCCTGTTCGGCGGTCGCGAGGGCCTCCTCCCGGGCCGTCCGCGCGGCGTTCAGCCTCTCCTCGATCACGTGCGCGGCCTGGTGGGCGATGCGGGCCTCCAGGCTCGCCTGCGTGGCCCGGTCCACGGCCTCGGCGGCCAGCCTCGCCTGCTCCAGGTGCTCGGCGCTCGCCGTCTCCCGCTCCGTCGCGAGCCAGGTCAGCTCCGTCCCCAGGCGTTCCTGCGCCTCCTGCGCGGTCGCGAGCCGCGTCCCGCCGTCGGACACGAAAGCGGCGAGGCCCTGGCGCTGGGACTCCGCGCCCTCCGCCGCGTCCTTGGCCGCCTTGGCCCGTTTCGCCGCCTCGTCCGCCTCCCGCGTCCGGGCCCTGACCTCGTCGCGCAGGCTGCTCAGCCCGGACGGTGGCGACGCCACGTGCAGGCGCTGCCCGAGCGTCATCTTCCTGCGCAGCGCGGACAGCGCCGACTCCGCCGAGACGAGCCTGTAGTACGCGGCATGCCCCTCCGCCGCCGCGTCCGCGTCCGCCGCCGTCAGCCGGTCGGCCTCCTCGGCCGCCGCGGGCAGCGCCTCGCGGGCGCGGGCCAGCTCGTCCGTCAGCGACTCCTCCAGCCGCCGCGCCGCCTCAAGCTCGCTCCGGGCGGTCGCGGCACGCTGGTCCAGCTCCGCGCAGCGGGCGTACGCGGCGTCGGCCGTGCGGGTCCGCTCGCTCGCCACGGCCGCCGTCTCGGCCGCCACCGCCTTCAGCCGGTCCGCCTCCGCGCGGGGACCCGCCAGCTCCGCCTCAGCCTCAGCCTGGACGGCGACGAGCCGTTCGGCCTCCGCCTCGACCTCCACGGCGGCCCGCTCGGCCGCCGCGGCCGCGTTCCGCGCCTCCTCGATCCCGGCCGCCAACGCCGCCCGCTCGGCCTCCAGCCGCTCGTGGCACCGCAGGTTCTCCGCCTGGACGGCCTCCAGCGCCGCCGCGTCCCTCGGCCACTGCTCCAACCACATCAGGCCGCGCTGCAACAGGCGCGCCTCCGTCCGCCAGGACTGCCGCCACGCCTCTCCCACCGGCCGCACGGACGCCGCCCGCACCCGTTCCTCGGGCGTCCGTCCCGCCTCCTCGGGCTCGGGGAGGACGGGGAGCGGCTCGGCCCTCGTGATCGAGGACGACGCGTCCGCGGGCTCGGGCGGCCCGCTCAGGGGCCTGAACTCGACCGTCCCGTTGGAGCCGAACTCCCTCAGCTGCGGCTGCACCGCCCCTCCGCCGTCGTCGCCCACGTCCGAGGGCCGGGTCTCGATCAGCAGGGAGAAGATCTCGGGGTCGTCCTCCACGCTCCGCAGCAGCTCGACGGCCCTCTTCTGAGCGGGCGCGAGCAGCAGCGCCCGCTCGCCCGCCGCCGCCAGCCCCTTGACTATCTCCAGGACGGCCCGGGTCTCCGCCGCCTCGTCCCTCACCTGGACGAGCCGGATCTGATTCGAGCCCCGTCCCAGGGACCCGGGGGACACGAGCAGCCGGGCCAGCGCCTCCCAGTCGCCCACGACCCGTCCCTCACGCAGCGCGCGCAAGGCGGCGATGTACGGCGCCCAGCCGACCGGCGGAATGTCCTGCGGCGCCTCCCTCAACCGGGCGTCGAGCCGCTCGTACTCCTCGGTCAGCGGCCCGTAGACACTCTCGACCAGCTCACGCCCGCCCCATGCCTCCTCGCCGAGCCCCTCCACGCCGAGCGGCGGCGTCCCGGCCACGGGCCCTGGACCGTCCTGCGCGCCGGCCTCGTCCAGCGGCATGGTGGTGAACGCCGAGCGCGGATCCAGGACCGGCTCGTCGAGCCCGCCCGGGTCAACCTGCTGCTCCTCGATGCCAGGGGACGGCCCTGGGGCGGCCGCTTCGAAAGGCGCGGTCTCATCAGCTGATAGGACCCGATCGGGGAGAGTCTCCTCCGCCAACGGACTCCCGGCGTCCGCAGGGTGAGCCTCACCGGCCGATGTGGACTCGTCCACAAAGGTCTCCCCCGGCGACTGACGCTCGTCGGACGGGACCTTGGCCGGAAAGACCTCCTCGGCCAGCGGACGCGGGGGACGCGCGACCGGATCAGGAAGGCCCTCACCCAGCGGCTGATCGGCGGGTGCGGTGTCGTCTGGGAGGGTTTCTTCGGGCGACGGACTCTCAACGCGCGTGGCGTCTGCCGCCGGAGGTTCGGCAGGAAGGGCTGCTTCGGCCGCTAGGCGTCCGGGGCGCGGGGCCGGGTCTGGCTGGCCCTCTCCCATCGGGTCGTCGGCGGGCGTGGTCTCGTCCAGGAAGGTCTCTCCTGGCGACGGACTCTCAACGCGCATGGCGTCTGCCGCCGGAGGTTCGGCGGGGACGGTCTCTTCTGGCGATTGGCGCTCGTCGGACGGGACCTTGGTTGGGAAAGCCTCCTCGGCCAGTGGGCGCGCGGGGTGCGTGATCGGGCCAGGAGGGTCTTCAGCCAGTGGCTCGTCGGGGGGTGCGCTCTCGTCTGGGGCGGTCTCTTCCGGCGGGCCCTCGGCGGGAAGGTCCTCGGACGGTGGCTCGGGGGCGGGCGTGAGCCCGTCTGGCAGGGTCGCCTCTGGCGGCGCGGTTTCGGGGGAAGGCACGACCGGGCTGAAGGTCACGGTCGGGACTTCCGATTCTGGGACGTAGGGGGCCGCAGCGGGTTGCTGGTCCTCGCCCGCTGCGGTCGGGTGCTCTTCGTCCGGCCCGTTGGTCCCTGCTGACTGCTTCACCGACGCCATCCCGTCCAGATCGACCCCGGGGCCGTATTTCTCCCCTTCTGCTCCGGACTAACGTCTCACAGGTGACAGATCATCGGTGACCCGCGAGCGCGGCGTGATGATCTTCTCCGTCGCGCGGCAGGGGATCGGGGTGGACGAGGGCTCCGGACAGGCGGGGCAGGGCGTGCAGCAGGCTGTGCTCGGCGTCCACGGCCACCTGGTGGGCCCGGACGACGGTCGAGCGCGGGTCCACGATGACGTCGCATTCGGCGCGGAGGCGGTGTCCGATCCAGCGGAGCCGCACGTCGCCGACGGCCAGGACGCCCGGAGTCCCGGCAAGCGCGGCCTCGGCGCGGTCGACAAGTTCGGGGTCGACGGCGTCCATGAGGCGCCGCCAGACCTCGCGGGCCGTCTGCCAGAGGACGCCCAGGATCGCGATGGTGATCAGGAGGCCGACGACGGGATCGGCCCAGGGCAGTCCCAGCGCCAGGCCCAGGGCGCCTACCAGGACAGCCAGGGACGCGAAGCCGTCCGTACGGGCGTGGAGGCCGTCGGCGACCAGGGCGGCCGAACCGATCCGGCGGCCCACGCGGACGCGGTAGCGGGCCACCAGTTCGTTGCCCACGAATCCCACGACTGCGGCCGCCGCGACCGCCGCCAGGTGATCCACAGGCTGTGGATGGACGAGGCGCTGGACGGCCGCGTACCCGGCGGCCGCCAGGGACGCGGCGATGGTGATCACGATGGCCACGCCCGCGAGGTCCTCGGCCCGCCCGTACCCGTAGGTGTAGCGCCGGGTCGGCGGACGCCGGCCGAGGACGAACGCGATCCCCAAGGGGACGGCGGTCAGGGCGTCGGCGGCGTTGTGGAGCGTGTCGCCCAGCAGCGCCACTGAGCCGGAGATCACGACCACCACGGCCTGGACGAGCGTGGTGGCGCCGAGGCCCGCCAGGGATATCCACAGGGCCCGCATGCCATCGGAGCTGGCCTCCAGCGCGGAGTCCACCTTGTCGGCGGGCTCGTGCGAGTGCGGCCTCAGGGCGTGGACGATCCGGCTCTTGAGCGCCTGCCCCCGCCGATCGTGCCCGTGGCCATGCGTGTTGCCGCTCATGGGTTCCACGATGACGCAGAAGGCGCGTTGCAGCACCTCGACAACAGCGGCGGCCTCGCAGGTGCGTCTTCAGTGCGGGTTGGTGGCCAGGAGTTCCGCCAGGAGGTCGTCCAGGGTCACGATGCCCGTGAACTCGTTCTGGGCGTCGTTCACGACGGCGAGCTGGGCGCGGGCCCGGCGCATCCGGCTGACCGCGTCCAGGACGGTCGCCTCGGCGGTGAGGACGGGAGCCGGGTGGGCGAGGTCCTCCGCGCGGCGCTCGCCGTCGGGCTCGGTGATCGCGGCGCGGACGTGGACGATCCCGGTCATCGCGCCGTGGCGGTCGCGGACGAGGAGGCGGCTGTGGCCGCTGGCGGTCGCGGTGCGGCGGATCTGCGCGGCGGTCGCGTCCGCGCCGATCGTGGTCACGGACGTGGCGGGCACCACCAGGTGGCCGACGGTGGCCTCCCGCGCGGAGATCGCCCGGCGCAGCAGCTCGTGGTCGTGCCGTTTGATGAGGCCGAGGCGGCGCGACTCGCCGAGCAGGTGGCTGAGGCGCGCGGGGTCGGTGTGGTCGTCCAGCTCGTCCTTCGGGGTGACGCGGAAGAGGCGCAGCAGCGCGTTGGTCGCGGCGTTCAGCACCGCCAGTACCGGACGGGAGACCTTCGCGAACCCGCGGAACGGCAGGGCGAGGAGCACCGCCGACCGTTCGGGGTGCGCGATCGCCCACGACTTCGGGGCCATCTCCCCCACGACCATGTGCAGGAACGTGATGACGGCGAGGGCGCACGCGAGCGCGATCGCCTTCGCGCCCGCCTCGGGGACGCCCGCGGCGTGCAGAGGCGGCTCCAGGACGTGTTCGAACGCGGGTTCGGTGACGATGGCGAGGCCCAGCGAGCACATCGTGATGCCGAATTGCGCGCCTGCCAGCATCAGCGACAGCTCCCGCACGCCCGCCACGGCGGCCACGGCCGGACGGCTGCCCTTGGCCGCCGCACGTTCGAGCTGTGAGCGGTTGGCCGCCACAAGGGCGAACTCGGCCGCCACGAAGAACCCGTTGCCGACCAGCAGCAGGACGGTGATGAGCAGCGAGGTCAGCGGGTCCATGACACCTCCTGGCCGGACGCCACGGCGCCGTCCTCGGGCGCCGCGTCGTCCTTCCGGGTCGCGTCGTCCTTCCGGGTCGTGTCGTCGTTCCAGGTCGTGTCGTCAGGCGGCGGGACGACGCTGGGCGGGTCGGAGATGCCGGGACCGGCGGCGGCAGGGGCCGTCGTGCGGATGCGGATCTTTTCGGCGACGCGGCGGGCCACGGTGACGACCTCCAGTTCCACCAGGTCGGCGCGGCCGGACGCGGGGACGACGGTCAGGCGGTCGCCGGGGCAGGGGAGGCGGCGGAGCTCGGCCATGACGAGGCCGCCGAGGGTGTCGTAGGCGTCGCCCTCGGGGAGGGACAGGCCGGTGAGGCGGCCGACCTCGTCGATGCGCATGCCCGCGTCGACGAGCCAGGAGCCGTCGGGGCCGGAGGTCGGGGCGTCCTCGCGGGCGTCGGTCTCGTCGGCGATCTCGCCGACCAGTTCCTCGGCGACGTCCTCGAAGGTGAGGATGCCGGCGAGGCCGCCGTACTCGTCCACGACGCAGGCGAACTCCTCGCCCGAGTCGCGCATCCGGTCGATCACCCCGTACAGGGGCTGGCTGCCGGGTGGACTGGTCGAGGGAGTCGTCGGCGACCTCGCGGACGCCGGCCACGCCGATCACGTCGTCGACCTCCTGGTCGTAGACGGGGTAGGCGCTGTGGCCGGTCTCGCGGATGAGCGCGACGAGGTCGGCGACGGGCGCGGTGCCGGGCAGGGTGCGGACGTGGGGGCGCGGCACCATGATCTCGTCGGCCGTGAGGTCGCCGAAGGACAGGGCCCGGTCCAGCAGGCCGGACAGGTCGGCGGGCAGGTGGCCCGAGCTGTGCGACTTGCCGATGATGTCGCCGAGCTCCTCCAGGGTGGCGCCGCTGTGCAGCTCGTCGACCGGCTCGACGCCGACGGCGCGCAGCAGGCGCTCGGCGGCGCGGTCGAAGAACCGGATCAGGGGGCCGGCAACGGTCAGGTACACCAGCGTGGACGCGGCCAGCGCGCGCGCCAGGGATTCGGCGCGCGCGAGCGCGAGGTTCTTGGGGAACAGCTCGCCCAGCAGCATCTGGACGAGCGTGGCCAGGACGAAGCCGGTGGCGAGGGCGATCGCGCCCGTGGCGCCCACGGGGACGCCGACGAGCTTCAGCAGCGGCTCGATCAGCTCGGCGAGGGCGGGTTTGGCGATGAAGCCGACGACCAGGGTCGTCATCGTGATGCCGAGCTGGGCGCCCGACAGCATGAACGACAGCCGGCCGATGACCTTGAGGGCCCGCCGGGCGGACGCGTCGCCGCGCTCGGCGGCCTGCTCCAGGGTCGCGCGGTCGGCGGCGACGTAGGCGAACTCCTGGGCGACGAAGTATCCGGTTGCGGCGGTGAGGAGGATCACCGCGAGCACTCCCAGCGCCGCGCTCAGCATGGGGCACCAGGTCTATGACTGGGGTCCGACACCGCGGACTCACCACTCCTCTCGTTAACGACCTACCTGCGTAACGACGTCTCGCATCACGAGGTTCCTGGAGCACAGGGTACGGGTCGGCGGTGATCACCTCACGTGCGCGGCGCCGGGGCGCGCGGGAGGGGTCCCGGAGGTATCGGGTTAGAAAGACGCTTGTCTCCACCAGTGTCACGGATCACACTTGGCAGGGAGCGTACGTCCGATGCTTGAGTGGTCCCTGCTCCCAGACCGCCCTGGCCCGGGGGCGCTTGCGGGGACCGAGTGGACCGATCGCGGGGCTGACGTGGATGAAAGCGGGGCAGGGGCCGCCGCGCCCATGAGCCGGGAGGGGGTCGACCATGCCCTGGGCACCCTCCGGGACGAGCGGGAGCGCATCTCCGCGGCACTGCTGGAGCTCGACGCCCACCCCGGCAACCGGCTGCTGAGGGGCACGCGGCTCACCGGGGAGACGTGGCGGCGCTGGGACGCGGCGCAGTCGCGGCTGGCGATGCTGTGGCGGCTTTTCGACGCCTACCAGCGCGTCCTGGACGAGGCGGGGGAGCTGCGCGACCGTTCGTCCCGTCCGGGCGCGGCGACGCTGGTCGAGCTGAGCGGGCTGCTGTCGGGCCTCTCGGTGGAGGTACCGGACGGCGAGATCCCGCTGGAGGCCCGCACGCTGCTCGGCCCGCAGGAGCGGCGGGTGACGCTGGACGAGGCCGTCGGCATGATGTCGGACTCCTACGAGTTCGTGGCGGGGGAGATCGCCGCCGTGGACGCGGCGTGGACGGCGCTGCTGCAACCCCTGGAGGAGGCCGAGGAGAGCTGGCGGGAGGCGGCGCGGCTGGCCCATTCCCTGGACGGGACGCGGCATCCCGAGCTGGACCGGCTCGGCCGCGAGCTGACCGCGCTCGGCCGGATCGTCCGCACGGACCCGCTGGCCCTGGCCCGGGACGGGGGGACCGACACCTCGCGCCTCGACCGGGTCCGGTCCGTCCTGGAGCAGCTGCGCGGTGAGCTCGCCGGGGTCGCGCGCCTGCGGGACCGCTACGAGGAGCAGATCGCGGACATCACCGCGTCCATCGTGGAGGTCGAGGAGGTCGAGCGGCGCGCCCGCGAGGCGTACGCGACCGTCCTCCTCAAGATCGAGTCGCCGATGCTGCCGGAGCCGTCGCAGGACCTCGGCGCCGGGCTGCGGCACCGGGTCGCGGCCCTGGAGCGGCTGCGCGAGGCGGGCCGCTGGGTGGAGATGGCCGGACGCGTCGCCGAGCTGGAGCGCGCGACCTCCGACACCCTGGAACGCGCGCAGGGTGACCTGCGTCTCAGTGCCGGGCTGCTCGAACGCAGGGGCGAGCTTCGGGGGCGGCTGGAGGCGTACCGGGCCAAGGCCGCGCGCCTCGGCCTGGCCGAGGACGAGACGCTCACCCTGCTGTACGGCCAGGCCCGCGACGTGCTGTGGACGGCGCCGTGCGATCTGCGCGGCGGCACCGTGGCGGTGGCGGAGTACCAGCGCGCGATCAAGGCGTGCGAGAGCGAGACGGGGACCCGGCGATGACCCGATGTGCCCAGGACGGCTGCACGGGCAGCGTGGAAGCGGACGGCTTCTGCGACGTGTGCGGCATGGCCCCGCTCGCCGAGCCCCCGCCGGTGGACCCGTCCGCGTCGGCCGGATCGGTCCCGGCGACCGGGAGCGCCTCCGCGGCAGGGCGCGCCTCCGCGGCGGGGAACGCCTTCTCGCCCGTCCCGGCAAGCGGTCCGCTGACGGCGAGCGGCTCGTCCCCCGATTCGGGCGGCTCAGGCTCCTCCGGCGGGTCGGGGCGGACGGCGTCGCGCGGCGGTACGCGCGGCTCCGGCTCCAGCGGATCGGCCAGGCGCGGGATGCTCGGCGCCGGGCTCGTCGAGGTCCCGCCCGTCCCGGCCCGCGACCCCGCCTCGGCGATCATGCAGGACCCGGAGGTGCCGGAGGGACGGCGCTTCTGCAGCCGCTGCGGCGAGAAGGTCGGCCGGGGACGCGACGGGCGGCCCGGCCGCACCGAGGGGTTCTGCAAGAGCTGCGGGCATCCGTTCTCGTTCACGCCGAAGCTCCGCGAGGGCGAGATGATCGGCGGGCAGTACGAGGTGCTCGGCTGCCTGGCCCACGGCGGGCTCGGCTGGGTGTACCTGGCCCGCGACCACAACGTCAGCGAGCGGTGGGTCGTCCTGAAGGGCATGCTCGACTCCGGCGACGCCGACTCGGCGGCCGCCGCGACCGCCGAGCGGGCGTTCCTGGCGGAGGTCGAGCACCCCAACATCGTCAAGATCTACAACTTCGTGCGGCACGGCGGCTCCGGCTACATCGTGATGGAGTACGTCGGCGGGCGGTCGCTGAAGGACATCCTGCTCAGCCGCCGCGACGTGGAGGGCGATCAGGCCGCGCTCCCCCTCGGCCAGGTGATCGCCTACGGGCTGGAGGTACTGAGCGCTCTCGGCTACCTGCACGGCGTCGGGCTGCTGTACTGCGACTTCAAGCCCGACAACGCGATCCAGTCCGAGGAGCAGCTGAAGCTCATCGACCTCGGCGGGGTGCGGCGGGCGTTCGACGTCGACAGCCCCATCTTCGGCACGCCCGGCTACCAGGCGCCCGAGATCGGCTCGCAGGGGCCGTCCGTCACGTCCGACCTGTACACGGTGGGCCGGGCGCTGGCGGTGCTGAGTTTCCCGTTCCGCGGCTACACCGGGCGGCACCTGCGGAGCCTGCCGCCGCGCGAGGAGGTGCCGCTGTTCCGGCGGCACGAGTCGTACCACCGGCTGCTGCGCCGGGCCACGCACCCCGATCCGGCGCGCCGCTTCCAGAGCGCCGCCGAGATGGCCGAGCAGCTCACCGGCGTCCTGCGCGAGGTGCTGTCGTCCGAGGACGGACGGCCCCGTCCGGCGCCGTCGCCGCTGTTCGGCCCCGAGCAGCACACGGCCGGCACCGAGACCATCGGCCTCGGGCGGCTCGACCTGGACGGCGCGCGGGCGAACGGCGCGGCCGTGCCGGTCCTGGCGCCGCTGGAGCCCGCCGCGGCGGCCGCGGCGCTGCCCGTCCCGCTGGTGTCCGGCTCGGATCCGGCGGCGGCGTTCCTCGCCGAGCTCACCGCGCGCGACGCCGGCGACCTGGCGGGCGCGCTGGGCGCGGCGCCGGTGGAGTCGCGGGAGGTCCGGCTGGCGCTGGCGCGGGTCCGGATCGAGCTGGGCGAGCTGGACGAGGCCGCCCGGCTCCTGGACGAGCTCGGCGGGGAGCAGCCGGACGACTGGCGCGTCGACTGGTACCGGGGCGTGCGGGCCCTCGCGGGCGGGCGCGGCGACGACGCGTCGGCCGTGTTCACCGACCTGTACGACCTGATGCCCGGCGAGCAGGCGCCGAAGCTGGCGCTCGCGTTCTGCCACGAGGTCCGCGGCGACGCCGGGAGCGCCGAGCGCTTCCACGAGACGGTCTGGCGCACCGATCCGACCCATGTGAGCGCCGCGTTCGGGCTGGCCCGCGCCCGGCTGGCCGCCCGCGACCGGACGGCCGCCGAGCGGGTCCTCGACTCGGTCCCCCGGATCTCCAGCCACTACCTCGCCGCGCAGCTCGCGGCCGTCGCGACCGCCGTGCGCGGGCGGAGCCCGGACGAGCTGGACGCGGCCGTCCTCGTCGGGGCCGGGCGGCGGCTGCAGTCGCTGCGGCTCGACACCGAGCGGTACGCCGCGTTCGCCGCCGAGATCCTGGAGGCGGCCCTGACCTGGCTGCGCGCCGACCGCAGCCCGCCGCGGCCCGGTGCCCGGCAGAAGATCCTCGGCGTCCCGATGTGGGAGCCGGCGCTGCGGGCGGAACTGGAGGAGAAATACCGGATCCTGGCCAAGCTGGCGGGCGGCCAGGAGCAGCGGTACGCGATGGTGAAGCGGGCCAACGCCGTCCGGCCGAGGACGCTGTTCTGACGATGGACGCTGTGGTGACGATGGACGCCGTAGTGAGGACCGACGCTGTTGTGAGGACCGACGCCGCACGGGACGCCGGCATTGCCCTTCCGGCGCCCGGACCGACGAGGGAGCCCGGACCATGAGCGATCTTCCCGAGTTCACGATCAGAGTCGACCAGAACCCCTATCTCCCGGCGGAGGCGAGCGAGATGCACGCGGTCGTCTCGATCGAGGCGCGCACCTCGTCCACCGGCCGGGACGGCCCGCGCGGGGCGGCGGGACCGCCGGGCCGGCAGTCGGCCGCCGAGATCATCATCGTCGACACCTCGGGGTCGATGTCCTACAGCGGCAAGATGGCCGCCGCGAAGCGCGCGGCGAAGGCCGCCGTGAACGTGCTGCGCGACGACGTGCACTTCGCGGTGGTCGCCGGTGCGAACCAGCCGCGGATGGTCTACCCGAAGGGGGAGCGGCTCGTCCAGGTCAGCGACAAGACCCGGCGCGGCGCCGCGAGCGCGATCGGACGGCTGGACGCGGCCGGCGGGACGGCGATCGGCTCGTGGCTCCGCCTCGCCGACCGGCTCTTCACCGAGCACCGCGACGCCATCCGGCACGCCATCCTGCTGACCGACGGCAAGAACCAGCACGAGAGCGACGAGGAGCTGGACGCCGCGCTCCGCCAGTGCGAGGGGAGCTTCCTCTGCGACGCGCGCGGCGTCGGCACCGACTGGGACGTCGCCGAGCTCCGCAAGATCACCTCAGTGCTGCTGGGCGGCTTCCTCGACGTGCCCGACCCGCGCGACCTGGAGGCCGACTTCCTGCGGATGACCCGGGACGCGATGGGCAAGGAGGTCGCGGACGTGGCGCTGCGCGTGTGGACGCCGCAGCACGCCGAGGTGCGGTTCGTCAAGCAGATGGTGCCCACCGTGGAGGACCTCACCGGCAGGCGGACCGAGTCGGGCAGGCAGACGGCCGACTACCCGCTCGGCGCGTGGGGCGCCGAGGAGCGCGAGTACCACCTGTGCGTGCAGGTGCGGCCCGGTGACGTCGGGCGGCAGATGCGGGCCGCGGGGGTGAAGCTGGTCGTCCCCGGGACGGGCGCGGACGCCGAGCGGGAGCTGGCGTCGGGCAGCGTCCTGGCCGAGTGGACCGACGACGAGTCCAAGTCGACGAGGATCAACCGGCGGGTCGCGCACCACACCGGGCAGTCCGAGCTCGCCGACGCCATCCAGGACGGCCTGGAGGCGCACCGGAAGGGCGACGAAGACACCGCCACGGCCCGGCTCGGACGCGCCGTGGTGCTGGCGCACCGGGTCGGGAACGAGCAGGTCGCCGGGCTGCTGGACAGGGTCGTGGACGTCGTCGACGCCGAGTCGGGCACCGTCAGGCTCAAGCGCGGGGTGTCCAAGGAGGACGAGATGTCGCTGGACGTCCGGTCCGTGCGCACGGTGCGGACCCGCCAGGGCGACGAATCCCCGAACGAGGCCGGGAGCTGAGGCCATGCCGGTTTGCCCGAGCGGGCACACGTCCTCCGCCGACGACTACTGCGACGTGTGCGGCCATCTGATGGAGGGAGCGCGCCGCGCCGAGTTCTCCGGGGCCGCGCGGCCCCATGAATCCGCGTCGGCGTCCGTCCCCCCGTCCGCGCCCGCGTCCGCCTCCCGGGGCGGCGCGGAGGCGGGCCCGGAGGTCTGCCCGCGCTGCGGCACGCCCAAGTCCGGGCGCTTCTGCGAGGTGGACGGCCACGACTTCGCTATCGCCGCGGTGCGGACGGCGGAGCTGTCCGCCGACCGCGCGGCCCAGGGCGCGGCGGAGGCGCGGCGCGTCCCGGTCCCGCGCCAGGGCGACGCGCCGCGGCCGGACGGCCCGCCCGGGGCGCCGCCGGGCTGGTCAGTGCTGATCCGGGCCGACCTCGACTACTACAACTCGGTGATCGCGCTGGAGGGCCCCGACTCGGCGGCGCTGGCGTTCCCGCCGTACTGCCCGGAGCGCCGCGTCCCGCTGACCGGCGACCAGATGCGGATCGGGCGGCGCAGCACGTCCCGCGCGATCCTCCCGGAGATCGACCTGAGCACCCCGCCGGAGGACCCGGGCGTCTCGCACCTGCACGCGGTGCTGCTCGCCCAGCCGGACGGGACGTGGGTGCTGGTCGATCCCGGCTCCACCAACGGCACGACCCTGAACGGCGCCACCGAGCCGATCCCGGTGAACATCCCCGTGCCGCTGAGCGACGGTGACCGCGTCCACGTCGGGGCCTGGACGACCATCACGCTGTCACTGCAGGAAGAGGGCCCGCCATGACGACGACGCCGCGGCAGGCGGCGCCCGTGACCCGTCCGCCCGCGAAGCCCGCCGCGTCGTCCGCTCCGGCCGTGTCCGGGAAGCAGGCGACGCCCCCGCCGACGCCCGGCGCCCTGCCCGCACTGGGGAGCGGCCGGCTGGAGGAGTTCGTGCGCGGGCGGTGGCTCGGCACCATCCCCGGGCGGATCCGCGCGTACGCCGTCGTGAGCCTGGCCGCCGTCGCGCTGCTGCTGACCGTCCTCACCATGGCGATCGGGAACGCGCGCGACTCCGTCCAGACGATCGGGCACGACGCCGGGCCGCAGGTCGTCGCCACCGGCACCCTCTACTTCGCGCTCAGCGACATGGACGCGCAGGTCTCCAACGTCCTGCTGAGCGGCCGCGACCACAGCCTCGGGATCGGCTACGACGAGACGCTGCGCGTCTACGAGAGGCGCCGCGCGGAGGCGGACGCGGCGGCGGTGCAGGCCGCGCAGCTCGCCAGCCGCGACATGGACCTGCGGCAGACCGTCCAGGAGGTCTTGCAGGGCCTCGGGCGGTACGAGCAGCTCGTCGGCGAGGCCATGCTGCTCGACCGGCAGGCGAACCACGCCCCGGGGGAGCCGCCGAAGCAGGTCGTCGACGCCTACCGGCGGGCGACCGACCTCATGCGGCTGGAGCTGCTGCCCAAGGCGTACAACATCACGCTCGACAGCGGCGCGAAGGTCCGGCAGGCGTACGAGTCCAAGCGGTCGGCGGTGCTGTCCGGGCGGGCGTGGGTCGCGGTGACCGGCGTCCTCGCCCTGCTGCTCCTGGTCGCCGGGCAGATCTACCTCGCCCAGACGTTCCGCCGCCTGCTCAACCCGGCGCTGGTGCTGGCCACGCTCGCCACCGCCGTGCTCACCGCCGTGGGGGCGGGCCTGCTGTCGGCCCAGTCCGGGCACATCAGGACCGCCAAGCAGGACGGCTTCGACTCGATCCTCGCCCTGTCGCGGGCACGCGCGATCAGCCACAGCGCGTTCGCGGACGAGAGCCGCTACCTGCTCGACCCCGGCCGCGCCGACACCTACGAGCAGACCTACCTCGACAAGTCGCTGTCGGTGTTCTACCCCGCCCTGGGCTCCAAGCCGGTGATCCTGGAGAACTACTACGCCGGGCTGGACCAGCAGGTCGGCGCGTACAAGCCCGGCGGCGCCGCGCCGTTCCTCGGCTTCTTCGGGGACGAGGCGCGCGCGAGCAGCGCGCGGGGCCCGGAGGCCAAGGCCCTCGTGGACACCCTCCGCACGTACCGGGTCGTCCTGGGCAACGACCGGCGGATGCGCGCCCTGGCGGCCAAGGGCGACCGCGCCGGGGCCCTCGGCGTGCGGATGGGCCGCACGTCCAACGCGATCGCCGACTTCGACGCCTACGACACGTCGCTGAGCGCGCTGACCGCCGTCCACCAGGACGTCTTCGACAAGGCGATCAAGGACGCGGACGGCGGGCTGCGGGGCTGGAAGGTCCTGCCGCCGCTCGGCGCCGCCGTCGTCGCCCTGCTGGTCCTCGCGGGGGTCCGCCCCCGGCTGGCCGAGTTCCGCTGAACGGGAGGAGTGAGCCATGCGCGCGACCCGAACCGCCGCCGCGGGCGTCCTGATCGCCGTGGCCGGGTCGTCCGCCTGCGGGCTGGACGGCATGGAACGGCCCACGGTGGCCCACAAGCACTCCCTGGTCATCGGGGTGAAGGCCGACCAGCCGGGCCTCGGGCTCAAGCGCGGGCCCGACGGCGGCTACGAGGGCTTCGACGTCGACGTCGCCACCTACGTCGCGGGACGGCTCGGGGTGCCCAAGAGCCGGATCCGGTTCCGGACGACGAACTCCTCCGTCCGGGAGTCGGCGCTGGGCTCCGAGGTCGTCGACATGATCTTCGCGACGTACTCGATCACGGCCAAGCGCAAGAGGCAGGTCACGTTCGGCGGCCCGTACTACGTCGCCCACCAGGACACCCTCGTCCGCGCCGACGCCGCGTCCATCACGAACGTGCGCGACCTGAAGGGCAAGCGCATCTGCGAGGTGACCGGGTCCAACTCCTGGCGGCGCGTCGTCGAGGAGCGCAGGATCGCCGCGCGGCCGGTCAACGCGCCCACCTACGGCGCCTGCATGGACGGCCTGGCCGCCGGGCGCCTCGACGCCGTCTCCACCGACGACCTGATCCTCGCCGGATTCGCCGCCGGCCGCGGCGGCAAGATCATCAACGCGCCGTTCACGGACGAGAAGTACGGCGTCGGCCTGCGCAAGGGCGACCTGGAGGGCTGCGAGCTGGTCAACCGGGCCCTCACCCGGATGTACCAGGACGGCACGGCCGGACGGCTGCTGACCAAGTGGTTCGGCAAGTCGGGGCTCAAGCTGACGACCAGCGTCCCCCAGTTCGAGGGCTGTTCCTGACCGGTAGCGATAACGGTCACATTCTGTACCCGATTGCGGACACTATGAAGTCGGCGCCCGTCAGGACCGGCGCGGCTCATTGGGCCGTCGTGGAGGGAAGGGCGCCGAGAGCCTCGCGGAGCGTGTCGTAGACCGGGACGAACTTGTCGATCCCGGTGATGCGGAAGACGCGCTGGACACGCGGCGGAAGCGCGATGAGGGCGATGCAGACGCCGCGCTCCATGGCCCGGCGGTTGGCGGCGACGATCGCGTTCAGGCCCGAGGAGTCGCAGAACGTGACCTGCCGCATGTCGACGACCATGGGGCCGCCCGTGTCCACGACGTCGAACAGCGTCCCCTCGAAGCGCGCGCGGGACACCACGTCGATGTCGCCCTGCACGCGGACGACGGTGCAGCGATCGTCGCGCAACAGGCTGATGTCGAAGTCCACGGGTCACCTCGCGCCCCAACGTGAGAGGGCGCTCGTGGCCCGTCTCAGGTGACTCCTCAGGATTGCGCACCGGTGCCCGCATTCCAAGCACTTCCCGGGAAAAGGACCAGGTCGCCCGGCCGTGTCCCGGACCGGAACGCCCCGGGCGCCACCGGGCCGGCTCCGCCGTCCCCAGGCCCGGCGGAGCCGCCCCGCTTCAGGCGACCGGCCCGGAGAAAGTTACGGCAGAGAAACTTACTTCGCAGTAAGAAATGGTGGGCCGATGAGATCATGTATTCATTGCGGGGCGAAGTCGGCGAGAACGCCCTTGGCACGGTATAACCTTCTCAGGACTGCCCGTGACCTGCGGGAGGGCCATTTCTGACCCACCTGGCAGGGAGAAAAGCAGGTGGTGACCAGAGCCCGGATCGGCGCAGACGTTACAGTGGCGGTGCCGAATCGGGAGGCTGGGTGTTCTACACGTTCATGACGCGCGTCGTGCGTCCGATCCTCTGGCTGCTTTTCCGCCCGCGGGTGGTGGGCGGGGAGAACGTGCCCAGCTACGGGCCGCTCATCGTGGCCAGCAACCACCTGTCGTTCATCGACAGCTTCATCATCCCCCTGGCCGTCCCCCGGCCGGTCACCTACATCGCCAAGGCGGACTACTTCGAGGGCGGCGGCCTGAAGAACGCCTTCGTCCGCTGGTTCCTCACCAACCTCGGCCACGTGCCGGTCCGCCGCGGGGCCAGGCGCGCCGCGATGGGCGCCCTGGAGCAGGCCGCCGAGATCCTCGACAACTCCGGCGCGTTCGCGATCTACCCGGAGGGCACCCGCTCCCCGGACGGCCGGCTCTACCGCGGCCGGACCGGCATCGGCTGGCTCGTCCTCACCTCCGGCGCCCGCGTCCTCCCGGTCGCCCTGGAGGGCACCGAGAAGATCCAGCCGATCGGCTCATCCTTCCCCCGCGTCTTCGGCCCGCGCCCCACCGTCCGGATCGGCCCGCCGATGGACTTCTCCCACTACGGCGACCTGCCGCCCGCCAAGGCCCGCCGCGCCATCACGGACGAGATCGTCGAGACCATCCACAAGATGTCCGGCCAGGAGTACGCCGCCGTCTACAACGAACGCGCCGAAGGCCGCCCCTGACCCCACCGCTTGGCACTCCGGAGGCGGCCTCTCCCTTTCGTCGGTGATTTCCGCGTTGGATCGTCCTGTGGGCGTGTCGTCTGCGGTGACTTGCGTGGTCTGCGCCGTAAGGTCGCCGGCATGGCCCACAGGCTCCTCCCTTTCACGCTGCTCGCGACGCTGGCGGCGGTGTCGGCGTGCGGCGGCGGTGAGCGCGCCGAGCAGACCGGTACCGGCGAGGCCGTCCTCGCCGGCAACGGCTACACCTCCGACCAGCTCGAACAGGCGCTGCTCACCGGGGCGCCCGGCTACCAGCGGCAGGGCGACCCCGACTCCGGCGAGTACGGGACGCTCAAGGCGTTCCAGGACCTCGCGCAGCTGCGGCGGCAGGTGACCGTCGACCGGCCGCGGTGCCAGGTCGGCGGGGGCGGCCTCGTCGGGAACGTGGAGCCCGACGTCCCGGCGGCGCTCGCCACGTTCACCAGGCGCGACGGCCAGACCGTCACCGAGACGCTGATGGGCATGTCCGACGCCGACGCCGAGAAGCAGGTGAACGCGCGGGTCCCGGCCGGCTGCCTGACCTTCCGCACCAAGGTCGGCTCGCAGTGGTCCGAGCACCGGGTGGCGGAGTCGCCGCGGGGCGCCATCGGCGAGGGATCCCGGACGGTCGGCGTCACGACCCTCAGCGGCGGCGCGCACACCAGGTCCTGGTACGTGGTGTTCAAGGCCCGGCACTATGTCGCGACGATCAGCGTCTTCGGGGCGAACGCCACCCGCCAGGAGGCCGAGCGGCTCGCCCGGCAGTCGCTCGCGCAGGCCCGCCAGATCCTGCCGTAACCGGCCTCGCGGTACGTCTCGTCCAACGGATAACGTTCGTCTACGCGGGGCGGACGCACCGCGCGCCGGCACGCGCCCAGCGCGGCCGGCCACGTCGGCAGCGGGGGTTCCTTTGATCGGCAAGGAGGGCCGGGTGACCGGCCGGATCGGTCCCGGCCTTGTCGGAGAGGTCATGGTCCCCGTCCGCGGCGGGTCCGAGGCGTTCTACGCGCACCCGGTCGACCCGCGCGACGAGATCGGCGTCGGGACGATCATCGTGGTGGTCGAGTACCACCCGCCCCGGACCGTCTACGTCGCCCCGGCGTTCGGGCAGTGAGAACGCACCGGTTCGGGCGAACCGTCCGGTAGTTCCCCGCGTCTATTGGAGAACGCGCACGGACCCCGGGCCGGCGCCAGAGCGGAGGAGGCCCCCATGCCAATGATCATCGGCGCGATCGCCGTGGTCGTCGCCATCATCGTGCTGATCGTGTTGTTCAAGATGGTCTGGCGGGTCGCCGAGCCGAACGAGGCGCTGATCATCTCCGGTCTGGGCGCCAAGTCCAAGCCGATCGACGGCGTGGAGAGCCTCGGATTCAAGATCGTGACCGGCAAGGGCACCCTGGTGCTGCCCGGCTTCCAGGTGTCCCGGCGCCTGCGGCTCGACAGCCGCGCCGCGAACCTGCAGGTCAGCTGCGTCACCCAGCAGGGCATCCCGGTCAAGGTCCGCGGCGTGGTCATCTACAAGGTCGGCGACGACTTCGTCTCGATCGCGAACGCGGCGCGGCGCTTCCTGGAGCAGCAGGGCTCGATGGACGGCGCGATCCACGAGCTGTTCACCGGCCACCTCCGTTCGATCACCGGCAACCTCACCGTCGAGGACCTCATTCTCAACCGGGAGCGCCTGACCAGCGAGACCCGCGGCTCCGCCGCCGACGAGATGAGCAAGCTCGGCCTGATCGTGGACTCGCTGCAGATCCAGGAGATCGACGACGAGACCGGCTACATCACCAACCTGGGCCGCCCGCACGCCGCCAAGGTCGCCGCCGCCGCCCGCATCGCCGAGGCCGAGCGCGACCAGGAGGCCACCCAGCGCGAGCAGGAGGCCATGCGGGAGAACGCGGCGGTGATCCGGGACACCGAGATGAAGAAGGCCGAGTACGAGGGCCAGGTCCAGCAGGCCGCGCAGCAGGCCCGCCAGGAGGTCATCCTCAAGGAGACCCGCAACGCCGAACTGGAGGCCGAGCGCACCGAGAAGCGGCTGGAGAGCGAGGTCCGCAAGCCGGCCGACGCCCGCGCCTACGAGCAGGTCAAGCTGGCCGAGGCCGAGCGTGAGGAGCGCATCGCGCACGCCCAGGCGGCGGCCACCGAGGTGCAGCTGAGGGCACAGCGGGAGGCCGAGGCCACCCGCCTGATCGGTGAGGCGCAGGCCGACGCGACCCGGCGGAAGGGTCTCGCCGAGGCCGAGGCGATCAAGGCCCGGGCCGAGGCGCTGGCGCACAACACCGACGCGGTCATCGCGCAGCAGCTCGCCGAGCAGTGGCCCCAGATCGTCGAGGCGGGCGCCAAGGTGTTCGGCAACGTCGACAACATGGTCGTCCTCAACGGCGCCGAGGGCATCGAGGACATGCTCGCCAAGGCCCTCACGCTCGGCGGCACCGGCCTCGGCGTCGCCCGCCAGCTCCTGGCCGGCATGAACGGCCAGAACGGCCAGAACGGCCAAACCCCGGCCGTCCCCGTCCCGGTAGACCCCTCGAAGGCCAAGTAGGCCACCGGTCCTTCAAGTGTCGTGGGGTCGCGCTCGTCCGGGCGCGGCCCCGGGCCGGGATTGAATCAATACCGTGCAGCAGACACGCTAGGTTCGACTTATGTCCGTGCCGAGGCTCGCCGTTACCGTCGACCTTGTCGTCCTCACCGTGCGGGAGCAGCGGCTCTCCGCGCTGATCTGGCGGCGCGACCGGGCGCCTTACGACGGGACGTGGTCGCTGCCCGGCGGGTTCATCCAGCTGGACGAGGACCTCCCGGCTGCGGCGTCCCGGCTGATGGCCGAGCGGGCGGGTCTCGCGGACGTGCGGATCCATCTTGAGCAGCTCGCCACGTACGGGTATCCCGACCGCGACCCCCGGCAGCGGGTGGTGAGCGTCGCGTATCTGGGGCTCGCGCCGGATCTGCCCGCCTCCAGCCGTGCGCAGGTGCTGTGGACGGCCGTGGACGAGCTCATCCACCACGACAGCGCCGCTTTCGACCACCGGCGGATCCTGTGCGACGGCGTCGAGCGGGCGCGGGCCAAGCTGGAGTACACCTCGCTGGCCGCCGCGTTCTGCCCGCCGGAGTTCACCGTCGCCGAGCTGCGCCGCGTGTACGAGATCGTCTGGGGCACCGTCCTGGACCCGCGGAACTTCCACCGGAAGGTCACCGGCGCCGACCGCTTCCTGATCCCCACCGACCGCACGACGACGCGCGACGGGGGCCGCCCCGCGCGCCTGTACTCCCAGGGGGACGCCGAGCAACTGCGCCCCCCGATGCTGCGCCCCCGGGCCTGACCGTGGCCGTTTGACCTGGGGCGATGGATTGAGCACCGTTGGGGCGTTGCTAAGTTCTCACCCTATGAATGGTGACTCGTCCGAAGTGTTGAGCCTGCTCGTGCGGGACATCGGCGAGGCCGGGGTCGCGGAGATGGACTCCTCTCCGGGGCTGGCGGCCGCCGTCGACCAGCACGTGGCCGCCCTCCGCGACGAACTCGGCGCCCGGGGCGAGGCCCCGGGCGAGGACGACCTCATGAGGTACCTCCAGGGCTTCGCCGAGGACGCGTTCAAGCGGGGCTGGTGGCCGGACAGCACCCGCGACTGGGAGTTCGTCCGGATCGTCGCGATCTGCTGGATGATGCGGCAGTCGACCGGACGGTAGGGACGCTCTTTTCGCCCTGGAACGGGCGGGTCCGTAGGCTGGTGGCGACCGCCCCTGTTCAACTGGAGGACAACGGTGTCCGAGGTACCCACTCCCCGCTTCCGCTCCGTCCTCGACCGGTTCGTGGCCTACAAGCCCGGCAAGGTCGTGGTGTCGCCCGAAGGCCGCTCGTTCAAGCTGTCGTCGAACGAGTCGCCGCACGGCCCGCTGCCGTCCGTCCTGGACGCGATCGGCGAGGCCGCGGGAAGTGTGAACCGCTACCCCGACAACAACGCCACCGCGCTGATCGAGGCGATCGGCGCGCACTGCGGTGTGCCCGCCGACCACGTCGCGGTGGGCTGCGGGTCCGTCGGGGTGTCGGAGATGCTCCTGGAGGCGGTGGCGGAGCCGGGCGCGGAGATCGTGTACGCGTGGCGGTCGTTCGAGGCGTACCCGCTGCTGGTGGCGCTGTCGGGCGCGACCGGCGTGCAGGTGCCGCTGCGGGACGAGACGCACGACCTCGCGGCGATGGCCGACGCGATCACCGAGCGCACCCGGCTGGTCTTCGTCTGCAACCCCAACAACCCGACCGGCACCGTCGTCCGCCGCGCGGAGATCGAGGCGTTCCTGGCCCGCGTCCCCGAGGACTGCCTGGTGGTCCTGGACGAGGCATACCGCGAGTACGTGCGCGACGACGAGGTCCCCGATGGGCTCACCCTCTACGGCGACCGTCCGAACCTCGTGGTCCTGCGCACGTTCTCCAAGGCGTACGGGCTCGCCGGGCTGCGGATCGGCTACCTCGTCGCCCACCCGCTGGTGGCCGGGGCGATCCGCAAGACGTTCCTGCCGTTCAGCGTCAACTCGATCGCCCAGGCGGCCGGCGTCGCTTCGCTGGCGGCCACCGACGAGCTGCTGGCGCGGGTCGAGGGCACCGTGAAGGAGCGCGACCGGGTCCGCGGCAGCCTGGTCGCCGACGGCTGGACGGTGCCGCCCACGGAGGCCAACTTCGTCTGGCTGCGGCTCGGGGAGCGGACGATGGAGTTCTCCGCCGCCTGCGACGCGCGAGGCGTGAGCGTCCGGCCGTTCGCGGGCGAGGGTGCCCGCGTCTCGATCGGCTCGCCGGAGGAGAACGACGCGTTCCTGGCCGTCGCCAAGGACTTCCCGCACCGCGGCTGACCCGGGGGCCCGCCTCGCCGCGCCCCCGGACGGCCGTCCGGGGGCGGCCCTGCCGCCGCCCGCGCGTCAGCTCGGGGTGGTGGCCTTGGGGCCGAGCTTCTCGACGATCAGCCGGTAGAGCTGGCGCGGGCGGCCCGGCTGCGGCGTCCGGTTCGGGGGCAGCGGCCAGGCCAGGCCCTCCTCGACGAGCGTGCGCAGCAGGCGGCGGGCCGTGCGCGGGGTGACGCCGAGCATCTTGCCGGCGTTCTCCGCGTCCACGATCAGCGGCTGCTCCTGGTCGCCGAGCTTGTCGGCCAGGCGCGCGAGGATCTCCAGCCCCTTGGGCTTGGCCTGCGGCTGGCTGCGCGGCGGCGTGCGCGGCGCGGGCACCAGCGCCCGGCCGTCGCGGTCGAGCGCGAAGCCTTGCGCCCGCTGCGAGCTCTGCGAACGGGCCAGCGCGGCGCGCGCGTGGTTCTCCGCCTCGTGCGCGGTGCGGCCCATGCCGATGCCGACCTCGATGGCGAGCCCGAGCTCCTCCCTGACCCGCTCGACGAACGGCGGCGTCCGGAAGCCCTCGGTGGACGCGGTGACCGAGCCGCGCGTGGCGATGACCAGGTAGCTGTGGTCGTCCAGCGGCCACACCGACGCGTTCATCCGGTGCGCCTCCTGGAGGAGCACCCGGTGCAGGGCGAGCTTCAGCTCGTCCCGCCAGTAGCGCGGGGTGACCCGGCGCGGCGTCTCGCGCAGCGTCGGGACGTCCACCAGGACGACGACGAGCTGCGACTCCTCCAGCCGGTGGTGAGCGCCGAGCAGCGCCGCCGTCTGGAGGGAGCTGCGGATGGCCGCGCCGGTGGGACGGACCCGGATGGTGGGCACGCCCGCCATCTCCATCCGCTCCGCCGTCGCGTGGACGCAGGTCATCGCGACCGTCGTCGCGCCCCGCCGCCACAGCCGCTCGTGGAAGGCGGCGAGCGTTCCCGGCCCGGCCGCCTCCTCGCGCAGGTGCACCTGCTCGGTGCCCAGACTGATCTCGCCGTACGCCTCCTCGACCTCGGCCCGGCCGAGCACGTCGATGCTCACCCGGGACGGGTCGAAACGCTCGTCGAGGGATGCCCGCAACAGCGCGCCCTGGAGGGCGGCGCCGTTCAGGGGCACGTAGGTGGCCGGCATGGTGAGCACGCCCGCCTTGCGGGCGAAGTCGTACGGCACCGGGCTGGCGAACAGGCACACGTCCACGCCCGAGCCCAGCCGCACGACCTTGTCGGCCGCCTCCTGTTCGTCCCGATATGCGGCGGCCACCAGCCGGCTCGGTACCGGCGTCGGGCCGTGGCCCATCAGCATGACCCGCTCCACAAGGTCATGCGGACCCACAACGCCGATCGTGAGATCGGGTGTGACCGATCCCGTTCTCGCGGCCGTCATCGATGATCGCTCGCTTCCGGTCCAGCCTCTTGGCGGGGGTCCGGCCCCGGCCATGCGTTCGCGCACGCTCCGCCCAACGGTTGACTCATGGCTTGTCGCCCCTGCCTTCTGACCCAGCACCGCAGTTCCCGTGCGATTCGTTCCTCAGTGGGCAGATCGGGTCAGGGCGACGATGTGTGACGCCCAGACGCGAAATCGAATCAAGAGTGCGGCGAAAAAGTAACCTACGCGACCCCCTGGTCAGTAATTTGTCACCATTCGGCCAGCCTTGATCCTGCATCTTCGGTCGTCCGAAGTTGAAAAACAAGACCCGAAAACGCCGCAAGGGCCCTCCCCTGACGCTGATGCGCACTGGGGGGACCCCTGCGGTGTCCGTTTGGTTTACGCGCAGGCCGAAACCCGACCGTCTCACTCCTTGGAAGGCGGGAAAGACGAGCGATCCGCCCGCGCGACGGAGATCATCTGGTGTGGTGAATTTCTACCGCGTTACGGTCACGCTGAACAGGAGCGTTCCAGACGTTACATCCCAGGTCAGGGCGTCGTCTGCGAAACCCGGGAAGCGTTACCGATCAGCCATGCGTAGCCGCCCGGTAACGCGGCGCTGAGCTGAGGCGCGGAGCTTCGTTACAACCGGCGTCAGAGAACACTGCGGAGTTGGTCAGGTTTCACAGTCCCGGAGCCGCCGGGACAGGCCACTTGCGGCCGTTCGCCCCGCGGGGGACGACCACCCGGTCGCCCCCCGGGCGTGCCGCCGCCGGCGACACGACAGACCTGGCGTATCACTCCGGGGGACGGCCCCCAGACCCCCGGTCGCATCACTCTGGGGGGCGACCCCCCAGACCCCCCGGCAAGAGCGACTAACCGGCGCCTGGAGCGGAAGGCGCCCCGGTTAGTCGGCCTCGCGGACGATCTCGGCGCCGAGCTGGGAGAGGCGCTCGGCGGTGTGGGCGTGGCCGCGGTCGAGGTAGTAGGCCGAGGTGATGGTGGTCTCGCCCTCGGCGGCGAGGCCGGCGAGCACCAGGGCGCTGCCGCAGCGCAGGTCGTGGGCCTCGACCTCGGCGCCGCGGAGGGCGCGCGGGCCGTTCACCTTGGCGCGGTTGCCGTCGACCTCGATGTGGGCGCCCATCTTGCCGAGCTCGGCGGCCAGCTTGAACCGGCCGTCGAAGATGCGCTCGTAGATGTAGGACGGGCCCTCGGCGAGGCAGGACAGCGCCATGATCGGCGACTGGAGGTCGGTGGCGAAGCCCGGGTACTCGTCGGTGATGACGTTGATCGGGCGGAGCGTGCGGTCGCGGCGGACCTGGAGCACCGCGCCCTGCTGGTGGAACTCGACGCCCATCTGCTCCAGCTTGTCGGCGGCGACGCCGAGGTGCTCCAGGGTCGCGCCGACGAGGTTCAGGTCGCCGCCGGTGATCGCGGCGGCCATCACGAAGACGCCGGCGTCGATGCGGTCGGGCATGACGGTGTGCTCGACGGCGGTCAGCTCGTCCACGCCGTCGACGGTGATGAACCCGGTGCCGCCGCCGCTGATCCTGGCGCCCATCGCCTGGAGGATCGCGATGTTGTCGAGCACTTCGGGCTCCAGCGCCGCGTTCTTGATCAGCGTGGTGCCGTGCGCCATCGCGGCCGCCATGATCAGGTTCTCGGTGCCGGTGTGCGAGGGGGTGTCGCAGTACAGCGTCCCGCCGCGCAGGTCGCCCGCCTTGATGTGGATGATGCCGTCGCCGTTGTCGGCCACGTGCTCGGTGACGGTGGCGCCCATCCGCTTGAAGCCGTTGTAGTGGAAGTCCAGGTTGCGGCTGCCGAGGTTGCAGCCGCCGACGCCCTCGATGATGGCCTCGCCGAGCCGGTGCAGCAGCGCCGGGACGAACAGGAACGAGCCCCGGAACCGGGACGCGATGTCGGCCGGCAGCACGGGGGTGTCGAGCGAGGACGCGTCGATGACCAGCGTCCGCTCGGTCTCGTGCAGCTCGGCGCGGGCCCCGATCGCCCGTGCGAGCTCCACCGCCCGCCGCACGTCCTCGATGATCGGGACGTTCCGCAGGACGGTGCGGCCCTTGGCCGCCATCAGCGAGGCGCCGATCATCGGCAGGACGGCGTTCTTCGCGCCCTGGATGAAGACGGTGCCGTGCAGCTGCCGGCCTCCGCGCACGCGATAGCGAACCTCGTGGCCCATGCTCATGCCGCCTTGCTCCTTCTTGGATGCGGGTATGCGGGTAACGGTGTCTGCCGGATCAAGTGGGACTACGGCGGATCACAAGGGCCCGAGCGCCGAACGGTGTCCCCCTCCTGCGCCAACGCGACCCCAGTAAACCATCGAGGCGGGGGTGAGGTGTCCGGCCCGCGCCACGCCGGTGGCAGTCTGATCGTTTAGATACCCGGAGGCCCGAGAAGGTTCGCCCTCCCCGGGAAATATCGAAGCCGGACGTGCCGGAGCCGACCGGCCCTTAAGGTGATCTTCATGGACGAATCGCCCGGCTGGGACGCCATCACCGACGCGCTGCGCCCCCTCTACGGGGACGCCGAGCCCTACCACTTGGGCACGGTGGTGAAGTGGGCGCTCGGTGGCCCCGACCCGCTCGACGGGATCAGCGTCTACGCCCGGACCGAGCCGGTGCCGCACTGGCACTTCGTCTCGTACGGCATGTCGGAGCTGTACACCAAGGATTCCAGCGACCCGGACGAGTCGGGCTGGGGCTTTGAGTTCACGTTCCGTCTCGTCCGCGACCCGGCCGAGACGACGCCGCCGGCCTGGGCCGCGAACCTGCTGCAGAACCTGGCCCGGTACGTGTTCAGCTCGGGCAACTGGTTCGAGGCCGGCCACCACATGAACGTCAACGGCCCGATCGCCGCCGAGCGGGAGGACTCCGAGATCCGCGCGGTGGCGTTCACGGGCGACCCGGAGCTCGGCGAGATCGCCACGCCGCACGGGAAGGTGAAGTTCCTTCAGGTCGTCGGGCTCGCGATGGAGGAGTACGACGCGGTCAGGCAGTGGAACGCGCGCTCCTTGCTGGACGCGCTCGCACCGCGCCTGCCGCTGTTCGTCACCGACATCGACCGCCCGTCCCTGCTGGCCGATCCGGAGCTGGCGCGCCTCGTCCGCGAGGGCATCGCGCGGGAGGGCTCCAACAGCGGCGTGCTGTTCGTGACGACCGCGCATTGGGAGCGCGCCGCCGGGGCGACGACGCTGCGGCTCGGCGCGTTGCAGGCCCCGGCGATCGCCCAGACGCTGCGGGGACGCCTGCCGTTCGGGCGCGAGCTGGTGCTGCAGACCGAGGACAGTCTGCTCACGTTCCGTCCGGCCGAGGAGTTCGCGGTGGACGAGCCGGGCGACGGCGTGCTTGACGTGAGCGTCCCGCCCGCCGCGCTGGACGACCTCATCGAGGCCCTGCGGCCCACGGCGGGCAGCTCGGCCCTCCCGGCGCTCCCGGGCCTGACGATCGAGATCGTGCCGACCGCCATGCGCGACCGGTACGGCAACGAGACGGGCGAAGTGATCGGCTGAGGCGCCTCACTTGCTCTCAAGGACGTCCACGGGGTCGCCGAGGGTGAGCTTGCCGGGGGTCCGGGGCACGCCGTTCTGGCCGAACCGGATCCCGTGGTCGATGGTGCGGTAGGACGCGAGGGTCCGCAGCGGCTCGCGGCCGCGCTCGCCGGTCTCCTGGTCGGTGGTGGTGACGACGCAGCGGCCGCACGACCTGACCAGCTCGATCACGGTCTCGCCGATGCGCATGAGCCGCACCGAGTCCTCGCCGTAGGCGCCGAGCCCTTCGACGACGAGGGTCGGCCGGAACCGGTTCATCGGGAGCGGCTCGTCCAGCCGCCCGTTGAGGTCGGCGAGCGACTCGGCGGAGATGACCAGCAGCGGGTACGCGTCGGCGAACATCACCTCGCCGTCGCCCCGGGACGTTTCCCGGCGGCCGGTGAAGCGCACCAGCCGGCAGTCGGTGCCCAGCAGGGCCGAGAACCACGCGGCGGCGGTGTCGCCCTGGTCGACGCCCTGGCAGTCGTCGCGGTGCACGGTCACGTCCAGGACCTCGCCGTCACCGGTGGGCCGGTGGACGAGCGGCGGGACGCCCGGGGCGCGGGCCGTGAGGACCTCGCCGTCGTAGGACGGGCGGATCCGCGCCATCCCGGCGTGGTCCCGCTGCGACATGAACCGGCCCTCCGGGGTGGCCAGCATGAACTCGCGGTCGTGCCGCAGGCCCGTGGCGGTCAGCTCGGCGCTGGTCAGCGGCGTGCCGCCGCCGCCCTTGAGGGGGTAGACGTTCAGCTCGGTCAGGGTCGCCGGCAAGGTCCCTCCGTCAGGTGAGTTGGGCGAGGCGGTCGAAGACGGGGCCGAGGCGCTCGACGAAGCGCTCGGGGCGGCACACCTCGTCCAGGCGCGCCTCGTCCAGGGACAGGCCCGCGTCGGCGGCGTGCGCGCGCAGCGTCTCCCGGAAGGGGACGCCGGTCTCCCACGTCCGCATCGCGGCCTTCTGGACGAGCGGGTACGCGGCGTCGTCGCGGGACATCCCGGCCTCGACCAGCTCCAGCAGCACGGTCGAGGTGTAGATCAGGCCGCCGGTGGACTCCAGGTTGGCCCTCATCCGGTCCTCGTCCACGACGAGCCCGGACATCAGCCGGTCGGTGAGGCTCAGCATGTAGTCGAGGGCGATCGAGGCGTCCGGCAGCGCGATCCGCTCGGTGGAGGAGTGGGAGATGTCGCGCTCGTGCCAGAGCGGGATGCCCTCCAGCACCGGGACGATCTGCGCGCGGACGATCCGGGCCATGCCGGCGAGGCGCTCGGAGATGATCGGGTTCTTCTTGTGCGGCATCGCCGACGAGCCCTTCTGGCCCTTGCCGAAGGGCTCCCAGAGCTCGCGGACCTCGGTGCGCTGGCCGTGCCGGACCTCCAGCGCGATCGCCTCGCAGACCGTCGCCATGATCGCCAGGGCCGAGACCCACTCGCTCATGCCGTCGCGCATGACGACCTGCGTCGACACCTCGGCGCTCCGCAGACCGAGCTTGCGGGCGACGTGCAGTTCGACGGCGGGGTCGATGTTGGAGTACGTCCCGACGGCGCCGGAGATCGCCATCACCCCGACGGCCTCGCGGGCGCGGCGGAGCCGGTCGCGGGAGCGGGCCATGGCGAACGCGAAGTCGGCGACGCGGTGCCCCCACACGTCGGGCTCGCCGTGGATGCCGTGCGTGCGGCCGACGCGCAGGGTCGCCCGGTGCGCGAGGGCGTGGTCGCGCAGCGTCGCCACGAGCGCGTCCGCCTTGGCGAGCAGGATGTCGGTGGCCTCGGTGAGCTGGAGCGCGAGCGCGGTGTCGAGCAGGTCGGACGACGTCATCCCGAAGTGGACGTACCGGGCGGCCTCGCGCGGCTCGGTGTTGTCCGCCCACGCCGACAGGAAGGCGATCACGTCGTGCTGGGTGACCGCCTCGATCGCGTGCACCGCCTCCGGCGTCGGCGGCGGGGCCTTCCGCACCGGCTCGACCACCTCCGGCGGGATGGTGCCCGCCTCGGCGTGGGCCTCGACGACGAGGACCTCCACCTGGCACCACAGCTCGTATTTGTGCGCGTCGCTCCAGACGCGTCCCATCTCCGGAAGTGTGTACCGCTCGATCACCCGACGATTGTTCCAGGTCGCGGCCCGGCGGTCGCGGCCGGTACCCGGATGGCGCGCCGCCGCCCAGGTCTGCGCGCTAAGAAGCCGCCTCGGCGGCGTCCAGGGCGATGTCGGTGCGGTGCTGGGATCCCCGCAGCCCGATCTTCGCCACGGCCTCGTACGCGGTGGCGCGGGCGGCGGCCAGGTCCGGGCCGGTGCCGACGACGTCGAGGACGCGGCCGCCGCTCGCGACCAGCCGGCCCTCCGCGCCGTACGCGGTGCCCGCGTGCAGGACGTAGGCGCCGTCGACCGCGTTCGCGCCGTCCAGCCCGGTGATCTCGTCGCCCTTGACCGGGGACGCGGGGTAGCCTTCGGCGGCCACGACGACCGTGACGGCCGCTCCCGGCCGCCACTCGGGCCGGAACGCCGAGTCGAGCCCGCCGATCGCGCAGGACTGCAGGAGCCCGGCGAGCGGGGTGACCAGGCGGTCCAGGATGACCTGGACCTCCGGGTCGCCGAACCGGGCGTTGAACTCGATCACCCGGACGCCCGCGGAGGTCAGGGCCAGGCCCGCGTACAGGACGCCCACGTACGGGATCTCCCTGCGGCGCAGCTCGTCCACGGCGGGCTGGACGACCCTGGTCATGATCTCGTCCGTCAGGCCGGGCGGGGCCCAGGGCAGCGGCGTGTAGGCGCCCATGCCGCCGGTGTTCGGCCCCTCGCCGCCGTCGCGGGCGCGCTTGAAGTCCTGGGCGAGGAGCAGCGGGACGGCGTGCTCGCCGTCGCACAGCGCGAACAGGGACACCTCCGGCCCGTCCAGGTACTCCTCGATGACGACGCGGTCGCAGGCGGCGGCGTGCTCGGCGGCGGCGGCGCGGTCGGCCGTCACGACGACGCCCTTGCCCGCGGCCAGGCCGTCGTCCTTCACCACGTAGGGCGGGCCGAACGCGTCGAGCGCCTCCTCCACCTGGTCGGAGGTCTCGCAGACGCGGGACTCGGCGGTCGGGACGCCGGCCTCCGCCATGATCTCCTTCGCGAACGCCTTGGAGCCCTCGATGCGCGCGGCGGCGAGGTCGGGCCCGAAGCAGGGGAGGCCCGCCGAGCGCACGGCATCGCCGACCCCCGCCATCAGCACCGCCTCGGGACCCACCACGACCAGGTCGATCCCGAGCCGCGCGGCAAGCTCGATCACGGCCGTGGGATCGGTGGGGTCGAGCTGATGGTTGGCCGCGATCTCGGCCGTGCCCGGGTTGCCCGGGGCGCAGTGGAGGGCGGTGACGACGGGGTCGCGGTGCAGGGCGCGGGCGAGCGCGTGCTCGCGGCCACCCGATCCAAGGACGAGTACTCGCACGTCACGCGAGCTTAGTGGCCCGCGCCTCCGCCCGGTCCCCCGGCGCCGGGCATAAGCGGCGCCGGGGTCGTCGTTAGGACGGGTGAGGCGGGCGTCACAACGGTCACGGGTGAACCTCCGCGTTGTCCCCGGCGTCTTAAATGTCGGCTGGTAGGCTGCGACGGGCTTGACGCTCTGTCGCCGAGGTGGGTCAAAGGAGGTGGTCGGGATGAGTCCTGGTGATCCTTGCAGTTCGCCGGAGAACCCTCACAGTCCGGACAGGACTGTTCATCCGTCCGCCTCCATCTGGCGTCCGGCCATGGCTCTCGCGCGCTCCCTTCGCTGAAGCCTGGGTTGAGCGCGCACTAGGTGCGTGGCCGGCGGGTTAGGAGCACCTCATGGCCATGACACGAGTCCGCCCCGGTCGCGTTCTCTTCAAGACCCGCGGTCGCCCCCACGGCGCGGGCGCCGAGGACCGTCCCCGCGACTCCGCCGTCATCGACTGGGCCGCCTACATCGACGGCCACCGGGCCTCCACCGGCACCGTCGACGACGCCGTCCGCCTCATCCGCGACGGACGGCTGACCTCGGACGGCGACAGCGCCGGCTTCGTCTGGGTCGGCCTGCACGAGCCGTCCTCGACCGAGCTGTCGGAGCTGGCGGAGGTCTTCGGGCTGCACCCGCTCGCCGTCGAGGACGCGATCCACGCCCACCAGCGTCCCAAGCTGGAGCGCTACGACGACGTCCACTTCGTCGTGATGAAGACCGTCGGGTACGTCGCGCGCGGCGCGGACGGCGCCGAGGTCGTCGAGACCGGCGAGATCATGATCTTCTGCGGCCCCGACTTCGTCGTCACCGTCCGGCACGGGGAGCACGGCGAGCTGGGATCGGTCCGCGAGCAGCTGGAGCAGGACCCGGCCCGGCTGGCCAAGGGGCCCGCGGCCGTCCTGCACGCCGTCGCCGACCGCGTCGTGGACGGGTACGTCTGCGTCGCCGACGCCGTCCAGGAGGACATCGACGAGGTCGAGGAGGCGGTCTTCTCGCCCGAGCGCACCGACGAGTCGCGCCGGATCTACCGCCTCAAGCGCGAGGTCATCCAGCTCAAGCGCGCCGTCGGGCCGCTCGCCGGGCCGCTGCGCAACCTGTCGGGCCGCCGGTTCGTCCCCGCCGAGATCAGGGAGTACCTCCGCGACGTCGAGGACCACCTGACCCGCGTCCGCGAGCAGGTCGAGTCCTACGACGAACTGCTGAACCCGATCCTCCAGGCCCACATGACCCAGGTGACCGTCGCCGACAACCAGGACATGCGCAAGATCTCCGCCTGGGGCGCGATCTTCATGGTGCCGACGGCCATCGCCGGGGTGTACGGGATGAACTTCGACTTCATCCCGTCGGCCGGCTGGCACTACGGCTACCACCTGACCATCGGGGTCATCGGCCTGGCCTGCCTGGCGCTGTACCGGGGTTTCCGCCGCCACGGCTGGCTGTGACCCCCGCGCTACGTCACCGCGGGCGGGAGGGGGAGACCGTGCTCGGCCATCACGCGCCGCAGGCGGTCCGGGTAGTCGGTGACGATCGCGTCCACGCCGTACTTGATGAACCGCGACATGTCCTCGGGCTCGTTCACCGTCCACACGGCGACCGGGAGGGCGAGCGCGTGCGCGTCGTCCACCAGGCTGGGGACGGCCAGCACGTGCTCGGGTGACAGGGCGGTCGCGCCCGCCGCCAGGGCCGCGCCGACCGGATCGTCCGGCGGCAGGCCCGCGAGCCACCGCGTCCCCGGGACGAGCGTCTTCCGCTCGACCAGGGCCGTCCGGCCGAGCCCCGGGTGGCGCTCGCGGGCCTCGGCCAGGACGCGCCAGTCGAAGGCGAGCAGCCGGCTCCGCGCGGCCAGGCCCGCGGACGCCAGGACGCCCGCGACGGCATCGGTGAACAGCGCGACCAGCGCGTCCGGCCAGCCCGGGTCGGTCTTCAGCTCGACCGAGAGCCGCACGCCCGCCGGGCCGAGCAGCCCGCACGCCTCGGCCAGCGTCGGGATCCCGGTGCCGGGCAGCGGGCGCTGCGTCGCCGTGAACGCGTCCCCCGGCCGCCGGACGCCCGCGTCCACCGTCCTGAGCTGCGCGAGCGTCAGCTCCCTGATCGCCTTGCCGACGTAGGGGAACGACGGGTCGCCCGGACGGGCCGGGACCGTGTCGGCCAGCGTCACCGGCGACAGCACCTGGTCGTGGCAGACGACGACCGCGCCGTCCGAGGTCAGGCCCACGTCCAGCTCGATCGCGTCCACGCCCAGTTCGAGCGCGTGCGCGAAGCCGGGGAGCGTGTTCTCCGGACGGAGCCCGCGCGCCCCGCGGTGGCCGTGGACTTCGACTCCGCTGAAAAGCACGGCAAGCACGCTACAGCGCGTCACCGAACGTCTGGTGGACGCGCGGTGAGAAGGGCGCGAACCGTGCCCCGGCGCCCGTCAGACGAGCCGGGTGCGCGTCAGCGGGCGGCCGTCAGGTGCGCGGGGCGCCGGTCAGACGAGGGAGCGCAGGGACAGCGTCTGGTCGCGGCCCGGCCCGACGCCGATCGCCGAGATCCGCGACCCCGCCATCTCCTCCAGCGACCGCACGTACGCCTGCGCGTTCTTGGGCAGGTCCTCGAAGGTCTTGGCGCCGGTGATGTCCTCCTGCCAGCCGTCCAGGTATTCCAGGACGGGCTTGGCGTGGTGGAACTCGGTCTGCGTGGTCGGGATCTCGTCCACCCGCTCGCCGTCGATCTCGTAGGCGACGCAGACCGGGACGCGCTCCAGGCCGGACAGCACGTCCAGCTTGGTGAGGAAGTAGTCGGTGACGCCGTTGACGCGGGTGGCGTACCGGGCGATCACGGCGTCGAACCAGCCGCAGCGGCGGTCGCGGCCGGTGGTCACGCCGTACTCGCCGCCGGTCTTGCGCAGGAACTCGCCCCACTCGTCCAGCAGCTCGGTGGGGAACGGACCGGACCCGACGCGCGTCGTGTACGCCTTGAGGATCCCGATCACGCGGGTGATCTTGGTGGGGGCGACGCCCGAGCCCACGCACGCCCCGCCCGCCGTCGGGCTGGACGACGTCACGAACGGGTAGGTGCCGTGGTCGATGTCCAGCAGCGTGCCCTGAGCGCCCTCCAGGAGGACGACCTTGCCGTCGTCCAGCGCCTTGTTCAGCACGAGCGTCGTGTCGGCGACGAACGGCCTGAGGCGCTCGCCGTACTTCAGGTACTCCTGGACGATCGGGCCCGTCTCGATGCGGCGCCGGTTGTAGACCTTCGTCAGGACCTGGTTCTTCTCGCGCAGCGACAGGTCGAGCTTCTGCGTCAGGATGTTCGGGTCGAACAGGTCCTGGACCCGGATGCCCATCCGGTTGATCTTGTCGGCGTAGGCGGGGCCGATGCCCCGTCCGGTGGTGCCGATCCGGGCCTTGCCCAGATAGCGCTCGGTGACCTTGTCGAGGGCGCGGTGGTGGGGCATGATCAGGTGCGCGTTCGCCGAGATCAGCAGCCGCTCGCAGCCGATGCCGCGGTCGCGCAGGCCGTCGATCTCCTGCAGCAGCACCGCCGGGTCGATCACCACCCCGTTGCCGATCACCGGGACGACGTCGGGCGAGAGCACCCCGGACGGCAGCAGGTGCAGCGCGTAGCTCTTGTCGCCGATGACCACCGTGTGGCCGGCGTTGTTGCCACCCTGGTAGCGGACGACGTAGTCGACGTCCCCGCCGAGCAGGTCTGTGGCCTTGCCCTTGCCCTCATCTCCCCATTGGGCCCCGACAAGAACGATGGCAGGCATGCCACATTTCCTTCCCACGACGAAGGCCCCGGTCGCCGCAAGCGCGAAGGGGCCTCTTGCGATCAAATCGTACCCGTACCCGGACGGTGGAGAAACCGCACCTCACGAGCCGGAGATTCCGACCAGGCGTGGAGGTGGCGAAGGTATCAGAGCGGCGGGAGAGGCGCCCGCGATCCGATCCGGGTACGGGCCGCGATCAGCCGGCCAGGGCGTCGGCCGCCTCGGGGCTGCTGTCGCGCAGGAAGGTCTTGCAGCGCTCCGCCTCGTCCTCCTCGCCGATCGCCGCGGCGGCGCGTCCGAGGGCGTGCAGGGCGCGCAGGAAGCCGCGGTTGGCCGGGTGCTCCCAGGGGATCGGGCCCTGCCCCTTCCAGCCGGCCCGGCGCAGCTGGTCGAGCCCGCGGTGGTAGCCGGTGCGGGAGAAGGCGTAGGAGTCGATCACGCTGCCCTTGGCGAAGGCGCGGTCGGCCAGCTCGGCCCACGCTCCCGGGTAGTCCGGATGGCGCGCGGCCACCTCGAACGGGTCGACGCCGTTCTCCAGGGCCTCGCGGGCCTCCGCGTTGTCCGGGAGTTCGGTCGGGGACGGGCCGCCGAGCAGGTTCTGGGTCATGCGGGTCATGGTAGGTCGCGCCGCCGTCCCGCATCACCCCGGGTGGCGCGTGAGTTCAGGCGGGCATGCGGGGCCGCGTCCGCGCCGGTCCCGGCATGGGGAGCGGCAGCCGGAAGCGCACGGTGCCGTCCGCGGTGCGGGCGCGGGCGGCGGGCCAGCCGCTGCGGATGGCGAAGACGGCCTCATGGTTGTCCGGGATGACGTCCGCGTGGAACTCGGTGACGCCGCGCCGTCCGGCGAGCTGCGCGAGGTAGGCCATGAGCCGTCCGCCGAGCCCGCACCGCTTCCACGGGTCGGCGACCAGCACGGCGACCTCCGCCCGCGACGGCCGCCGGACGTCCCGGACGTACTCGGCGATGCCGATCGCCTCACCGTCCAGCAACGCGACCATGGCCTCCCGGTCCCAGTGGTCGAGCCCGTCCATGGAGCGCAGGTAGTACTCCGGGATGCGCGGGGTGCCGGAGAAGAAGCGCGTGTAGAGGCTGGCCTTGGACAGGTGCGCCGACATCCGCCGCAGCCGGTCGCGGTCGCCGATGCCGTACGGCCTGAATCGCACGTCCTCCAGCGTCGGCGTCCCGGGCAGGCCGGGGAGGGGCGCGGCAATGTGGGCGACGCCGCACCCATCGAGTTGCTTCATAAAACCCATTGGACCGTACTGGGTTTCGTCAAGCAACCCCTGTTCCGTCCACCGGGACAGGGAGGGGAGAAGGGGGA
>NZ_SMKU01000550.1 GCF_004349215.1 Actinomadura rubrisoli
GACCCCGCCCTCACCGACCCCCGCGACTACCTGAAACCCGCCCGTACGGCCCTCTCCCGCGAGGTCGCCCACCTCCTGGGCGTTCTGCACAGTGGAAATTACAGCGACAATTGATGGCGTCCACCCGCCCTACCAGGGAATCATGGGAACCGTGGAACGTTTGCGGGGATGGCCGGTCACCCTGACCGAGGGGCCGGTCGGGCTGCGCCCGCTGCGGCATCGCGACGCCGCCGTCTGGCGTGAGCTGCGGGTCCGCAACGCCGACTGGCTGCGCCCCTGGGAGCCCACCAACCCCGAGACGCCGCTGTTCCGCAGCGGCCTCGGCCCGTACGTCAGCATGGTCCACACCATGCGCCGCGAGGCCCGCCAGGGCCTCGCCCTGCCCTGGGTCGTCACCCACGAGGACCGGTTCGCCGGCCAGCTCACCATCGGCGCCATCGTCTGGGGCTCGGCCCGCTCCGCCCAGATCGGCTACTGGATCGACCGCCAGGTCGCCGGACGCGGCGTCATTCCCACCGCCGTCGCCCTCGCCGTCGACCACTGTTTCTTCACCGTCGGCCTCCATCGCCTGGAGGCGAATATCCGTCCGGAGAACGCCGCCAGCCGCCGCGTCGTCGAAAAGCTCGGATTCCGGGAAGAGGGAATTCGCCGCCGCCATCTGCACATCGACGGCGCGTGGCGCGACCACATCTGCTACGCCCTCACCGTCGAGGACGTGCCCGGTGGCCTGCGCGCCCGCTGGATCGCCGAACGGCGGCAGGCCTTTCCACGATCGTCATGACGCCCGCCTGACTTTCCCGCCGTAAGAATCCTGCGATCGAGAAGGCCCGGCAAACGGAGAGTAACGACAACATCGATCTCGCGACACACCGCCCCTTATGCTCGTCAACCTCTGACACCGGCTCGTACCGTGCGGGGCGTGACCCTGCTCCCATTGCACGCTCGCGCGCCGAAAGTCGGCCCGCCTGTCAAGCGTGCCCTGGGAACGGCGGTGGGCCGGTGAGCAGTGCCGTCCTGTACCTCGCCATCGTCGCCGTCTGGGCGATCGTCCTCGTCCCCATGTGGCTGCGCCGCGACACCGAGGCCGGCATCTCCCGCCTCCTCCACAAGCGCACCGAGGAACCCGCCGAAGCCGAGGAGCCCGCCGAAGAACCCGAGACCCAGGAGGAACCACCCCGCCGCCGCACCGGCCGCGCCACCATCATCGCGCGCCGCCGCCGCCGCACGTCCGGCCTCACCCTCCTCGTCCTGACCGCCGTCGCCGTCGTCACCTCCGGCCTCGCGCCCTGGTGGATCATCCTGCCCCCGACCGTCCTGCTGGCCGGCCACCTGTCCCTCCTCCGCGTCGCCGTCGGCATGGACACCGCCCGCCGCCGCGCCGAAGCCGAGGCCCGGGCCCTGGCCCGCGCCAAGGCCCAAGAAGCCCGCCGCGCCGCCCAGACCGCCCAGACCACCGAGCCCGCCGAGATCATCGAGCTCCCCACCCCCGAAGAGGTCTTCGACCAGTACGCCGACGACCGCCGCGCCGTAGGCGAGTGACCACCGAATACCGATGCGCGAGCACCCCCGGAAGTTTGCTAACCTTACGGAGTCCTCGGGGCTGTAGCGCAGTCCGGTAGCGCACCTCGTTCGCATCGAGGGGGTCAGGGGTTCAAATCCCCTCAGCTCCACCACGAAGACGCAGCTCAAGGCCCTGATCGGAGATCATCCCGACCAGGATCATGATCGTCTGTCATCAAGCTGTCATCAGGATCCCCCAGTACCAGATGACACGATCCGGCAACCAAGATCTATCCCTAACGCCACCCCTGCGACCACAGCGCACCCGCAGTCAGAACTCGGCCGTGACCCACGTCCCCTCCCTGCCGACCTGCCCCCACATGTCGCCCGAGGGAGACCTCTGCGGCCCGCAGGATGCCCGGGTAGACGCTGGTGATCGGTAAAGCGCCAGCAGGCCAAGCCACAGCGTTTCTGCGATCCCTGTGGCCACAGGGGCGGACGGCTTGGATGCCAGTGTGTTCGAAGATGCGGCAGAGTTGCTGCGGCTCGGGGACGGACTGTCTGAAGCGGCGCGTGCCGCGTGGGCCAGCATGATCGCGACAAGGACGATTGGCTTCCGTCCAGGTCTTGGGCGCCCCGTCCAGGACGGGACCATCCCCGCGCGGGGATGGTCCCCGCGACGAAGCGGCTGGCTGGGGGCAGCCTGGTGCTCCCCGCGCACGCGGGGATGGCCCCTCGTCCAGAGCTCTCGGTGATCCACGGGAGCATCACCACGAGCGCGTAGACGATGGGAGGCCGTGAATCCCTCGACGTCCGGCAGTCACGCGAGCTGACGAAGACCCGCGCAGAAGACAGTTGCCCGAACTGAGAACAGAACCAGACGCGGTTCTTGAAGGAGCAACTGGTTAGTGAGAGTGCGCCCTCGTTCACCGAATCACCTTCTACGCCGCCCGGATCCCGGCTCCTCGCACCGCTGATGATCTGTTGGTCATCAGCCCCGACGGGAAAGGCGTGGTGATGCGTCCCGGCGCGTTGCGGTCGGCCACCCGCAAGGCCGCCGCGGTCCACCGGGCGGTGTTTCGCACCCGGCTGGCCTCGGGTGAGAAGCCGCATCGCAAACCGATGGCCACCCTGGTGGTGGTTCATGACGCCGTCCCCGCACCGCGCCGACCCCACGATGTGATCAGTCTCGGTGAACGCACCGGTCAGCGGAGAGTGCGAGCCGGGCCGACCGCGACCGGCAAATGGATCTACGGATCGGTGATCGAGCCCGCGAGCGTGGTGATCGGCACCGCGTTCGACCAGGCCCAAGCCCGTGACCCCGGCCATGCCCGGACCTGGGTGGTGCTGGTCGACGGTGACCCGCACCAGATCCACCTGCTCCAGGCCGAGGCCGCCCGCCGCGGCGTTCCGATCCACATCGTCTGCGATCTGATCCACGTGCTGGAATATTGCCGGCGCGCCGCGCGCTGCCTGCACACCACCGACGACCCGGGCGCCGAACACCGCGTCGCCGCCTGGGCGCTGGGCCTGCTGGCCGGCAACACCGATCAGGTCATTACCGACATGAACACCCAAGCCGTCACCGCCCCCACCGACCGGCGCGGCGGCCTGAAGGCCGCCGCCCGCTATCTGTCCGGCCACCGCGAGTTCCTGCACTACGACCACGCTCTGGAACAAGGCTGGCCGATCGCCGCCGGAGCGGTCGAGGGCACCGCCAGGCACCTGGTGGGCGACAGGCTGGAGATCACCGGCGCGAGGTGGGGCCTGACCGGAGCCGAAGCGATCCTGAAGCTGCGAGCCGTCATCAGCAACGGCGACCTGGACGCGTACTGGACCTTCCACATCGACCGCGAGCAACACCGCCTTTCACCAGGCCCGCCACCAGGACGAATACACACTCACAGCCTGATCGCCCTGCTCGCCGAGGGCGAGCTGCACCATTTTGTCAGCGGCGCCGAGCAGAATCCAAAACGCCGCCACCGACAAGCAAGGAAGCCCCCATGCCACTCACGAACCAGAAGACAGCCAATCATGCGTTCCTCAAGGGAATGAGGTCTTTCCAACCTCAGTTGGCGTGATGGTGCAGGGCGAGGATCGCCTGGACGATCGCGGTCAGGCGGCTTGGTGAGCAGCGAGCCTTCCGCAGGATGCACCAGCTCTTGAGGGTGGCGGCGCCC
>NZ_SMKU01000551.1 GCF_004349215.1 Actinomadura rubrisoli
GGCCGGGCGCGGTGTTGGGTGGGGCGCCCGGCCCTTGGCCCGAGTCAGTCCGCGACGACGACTGCGGCGACCGGGCCTCCGCCCGATGGGCCTTGGTGCACTGCGGCGACCGACACGAAGACGGCGGGGTCGCCGGTGACCGCGGCGGTGACCCCGCCTACGGTCGCCTTGATCTGCCGGTGCCAGTGCACGTCGGAGTCATCGAGCATGACGGTGCGCCGTCCGCGGACGCGCCCGGTGGGGTCGGCCTCGCACTTGAGGAAGACGTTCACCAGGCGGCCGGCCAGGTCGTCGGTGTGCGGCCGCTCGGGCAGGCTCAGGCCCGCCGAGCGGATCGCCGCCCAGATCCCGTCCGCGTCCAGGGCGTCCTTCATGACGCTGTGCCCGATCCGGAAGCGCCCGCCGACGCCACGCGCGTTGCCGACCACCACGATCTGGGCCCGGTCGAGCTCGACGCCGGACGAGCACGAGGCGACCGAGGAGTACAGGGACAGGTCCCGGTGGATCTGTTCGGCAGTCGGCATGGAGATCTCGCCGAGCGCGACCGCGATGCCGAGCGCGGTCGTGGAATTGGAGACGTCCATGGACTTGAGGGTGTCCTCGGTCCACACGTCGAAGCCGCGGGCCTTGGCGTCGTTGATGGTCTCCAGCACCAGCAGCGGCGTCTTGGTCTGCACGTAGTGCACATCCGCCGGGTCGCCGATGCCCGCGGCCTTCATCGCCGCGCGCACCCCCTCGGCGACGTTCTCCACCATCGCCGGGCGGCCGATGTCCTCTGGACGGATGGGCTCGCTCATCGCGACGCCCGCCGCCAGCCGCGGCTCGTCGGTGGCCTCGTACCGGCCCTCCGGGGCGTGCGCGAACACGGTCGCGTGCGGCGAGATGACCCCGTCCGTGCCGCCGGACCAGACCAGCGGTACCTCCTTCACCGCCGCCTGCGAGCGGGTGCCCTTGGCCGTCAGCACCTCGCGGAAGGCCCGGTCGGCGAGGATGCGGGTGTAGTCGTTGACGCCGCCGTTGCCCTCGGTCTTGCCGATGACGGCAAGGACGTCGTCGGCGCCGAACACACCGTCGTCGATGAGCTTGGCCAGCCCCGACGCGTCCGTCACGCTCTCGATGGCCACCTTGTGGACCTCAATCGGCCTCGGCATTTCGTCCCACCTCGTTCTCTCGTTGGTTGTTTCGGTTGTCGCGCCGGTCGAACCTCATGGGGTCCGGCGCTCGATCACGGTTCCGTCGCCGTCCTCCACGGCGGCGGCGATGCGGTCGAGCGAGGTGATCACGGCGCGCCGGCCGCCGTTCTCGACGAAGCGGGCCGCCGCCTCGGCCTTGGGCCCCATACTGCCTCCCGCGAACTGCCCCTCGGCGGCGTGGGCCCGCAGCTCAGCCGGTGTGGCACGCTCGATCGGACGCTGCCGGGCGGTGCCGAAGCCGACCATCGCGAAGGGCACATCGGTCGCGATGACCAGGACGTCGGCACCCACCTCCCTCGCCAGCAGCGCGGCGGTCAGGTCCTTGTCCAGGACCGCTTCCACGCCGCGGACACCGCTGGCGGCCTGTGCCACCGGGATCCCTCCGCCCCCGGCGGCCACCGTGACGAACCCCGCCGCCAGCAGGGCGCGGACGGCGTCGGCGTCCAGGACGGCGATCGGTTCGGGCGAGGGGACGACCCGCCGCCAGCCACGTGCGCCCCGGTCCTCCCAGGACTGGCCGAGCGCGATGAAGCGCTCCGCCTCGGCGCGCGGCAGGTAGCGGCCGACGGGTTTCGTGGGCCGTTCGAACGCGGGGTCGTCCGGATCGACGAGGGTCCGGGTGACCACCGCGGCCACCGGCACCTCCCGGCCCCGCCGCCGCAGGGCGGCCTCCAGCGCGGAGACGATCGTGAACCCCAGCGTTCCCTGGGTCTGCGCCCCGCACCAGTCGAGCGGGACGGGCGGGACGACGCCCGCGGTCATCTCGTTCTTCACCAGCAGGTTGCCGACCTGGGGGCCGTTGCCGTGGGTGAGGACGACGCGGGCTCCGGCGGCCACGAGGTCCGCGACGCGTTCCATGGCCACCTCGATCGCGGCGCGCTGCGCGTCCGGGGTGGCGCTGCCGTCGGGGCCGGTCATGGCGTTGCCGCCGAGGGCGACGAGCACGCATCCGGGCTCGGGGGTTGGCATGCTGTGGGCTCTCCTGTCGTGATGGGGGACGGTCCGCCGGGTGCGCGGGCTCAGCGCCGGGACCCGGGTCGGACGCCGGGGGTGGCGTAGCGTCCCAGGCGCGCGGCCCGGCGCTGCTCGTCGGGACGGCGCAGCAGGCTGACCAGCTCGTACTCCAGCGCGCACCCGAGGCGGGCGAGGAAGTCCGCGGGTTCGTCGGCGGCGTCGGGGCGCTCGGCGACGACACGGTCGACGACGCCGTCGCGCAGCAGGTCGAGTGAGCGTATGCCCTGCGTCCGGGCGAGTTCGGCGGCGCGGTCGGTGGTGCGGTAGCGGATGGCCGAGGCGCCCTCGGGCGGCAGCGGCGACAGCCATCCGTGCTGGGCGCACAGCACCCGGTCGGCGGGCACCAGGGCGAGCGCGCCGCCGCCTGCGCCCTGGCCGAGGATCAGGCAGAGGGTGGGGACGGGCAGGACGACCATTTCGGCGAGGCAGCGGGCGATCGCCCCCGCGAGGCCGCCTTCCTCGGCCTCCTTGCTCAGGGTGGCCCCGGCCGTGTCGATGACGCTGAGCAGGGGCAGGCCGAGTTCGGCGGCGAGGCGCATGCCGCGGCGGGCGACCCGCAGCGCGGCCGGGCCGAGCGGGCCGTGCCGGCTCTGCCACTCCCGGTCCTGGCCCAGGACCACGCACGGTGCCCCGCCGAAGCGGGCCAGCGCCAGTAGCAGCCCGGGGTCGCTCTCGCCCTCGCCGGTGCCGTGCAGCGGGACGGCGTCGGCGGCGCACCGCAGGAGGGCGCGCACCCCGGGGCGGTCGGGGCGGCGGGACAGCTCGACCGAGGTCCAGGCGGGGGTGTCGGCCAGTTCCTCCAGGGGCAGCGGAGCGGCCTCGGGCGGCTGCTCCCGCCGGGCGGCGACGATGCCCAGGACGCGGGACGCCACCGCCCGCAGCTCGGCGGGTTCGAGGACCGCGTCCAGGAGGCCGCGCGCGTGCAGGTTCTCGGCGACCTGGACGCCGGGCGGGAACGGTTCGCCGTGCAGCGCCTCGTACACCCGCGGCCCGAGGAAGCCGATCAGCGCTCCCGGCTCGGCGGCGGTGACCTGGCCGAGCGAACCCCAGGAGGCGAACGCGCCCCCGGTCGTCGGATTGCGCAGGTAGGTGAGGTAGGGCAGGCCCGCGGCGCGGTGCGCGGCGACCGCCGCGGAGATCGGGATCATCTGCACGACGGCGCTGGTGCCCTCCTGCATCCGCGTGCCGCCGGACGTCGGCGAGGCGAGGAGTGGCAGGCGCTCGGCGGTCGCGCGTTCGACGGCCAGGACGAGCCGCCGCGCGGCGGCGGTCCCGATCGATCCGGCCAGGAAGGAGAACTCGCAGGCGATGACGGCGACCCGCCGGCCGTGGATGCGCCCCTCGCCGGTGGTCACGGCCTCGTCGGCCCCGCTGCGCTCGCGTGCCCCGCGGAGTTCGTCGGCGTAGTCGGCGTCCAGATC
>NZ_SMKU01000552.1 GCF_004349215.1 Actinomadura rubrisoli
CTTCGGGTAGGGGGGACGCCATGGGGCGGAAGAGGTTGGGCAGGCACAGGCCGAACAGGGCGACCAGTGATACGAGGACCAGGACTGTGATCACACCACCCCGTCCTTTCGCGGTCGAGTTCCACATGATTCTTGCGTAAGTAGCGAAACAGTTGAACGCTACCTGGCCGATCTGCCGGATGGGAGCCCGACATGCGGATCACCGGAGACAATCGGTCCATGGAGTCTCACGGTGGACGGCGTGCGGGACCTGCGGTGGACGAGCGGGCGCGCGAGCTGGCCCGGATCGTCTGGGACCACCTCGTGCTGGCCGACCCCCTCTCCAAGGCTGACGTGATCCTCGCGCTGGGGTGCCACGACACGCGGGTGGCGGCGCATGCCGCGCGGCTCTGGCACGAGGGCTGGGCGCCGCTCCTGGTCGTCTCGGGCGGCAACGGCAAAATAACCACCGGGTGGGACGAAACGGAGGCGCGGGCCTTCGCCCGTGTCGTCCGGGCGCACGGGGTGCCGGACGAGGCGCTGCTGCTGGAGGAGACCGCGTCCAACACCGGCGAGAACATCACCGCGACCCGGCGGCTCCTGGACGGCCGGGGCATCGGCGTGCGGCGGGGGATCCTGGTGGCCAAGCCGTACATGACGCGCCGCGCGCTGGCGACGGCCCGGCGCCAGTGGCCGGGCGTCGGCTGGCTGGCCGCCGCCCCGGAGCTGGGCTACGACTCCTACCTGGACGGCGGCGACGAGCGGCAGTTCATCGAGCTGATGGTCGGGGACCTCCAGCGGATGGTGGTGTACGCCGAGCGCGGCTTCCAGGTGCCCATGCCCGTCCCGGCGGCGCCGTGGGCGGCGTTCGAGGAACTGGCCCGCCTCGGCTACGACCGCCACGTGATCGGCTGACGCCGGGGGCGGGAGCCGCCCCCGGCGCCGGCGCGTCAGGCGGTGACCGAGCTCATCTTGTTGTTGAAGTTCCCGAGGTCGGGGACGCGGGCGCCGTGGGTGTAGCTCGGCGACGGGTCGCCCTTGCAGTCCTTCTTGGTCCGCATGGAGGAGATGATCGCCCTGCTGCCGACGATGAGCGACGAGGCGGTGTTGTCCCAGCGTGCGGGGATGTTCTTGCACTGGCCGTTGGACGGGACGGAGAACATGTCCCCCTGGTAGTTGGTCTTCGTCCAGAAACAGACCCGGTCGGACGCGCATGAGGCGGCCTTCGCCTCGGTGCCGGCCATGGCCGGGACGGCCAGGCCGCCGGTGACGAGCGCGGTGGCGGCGGCGGTCAGGGTCGTCTTGATCAGGATGTGCATGGAATTCCTCGTCTCCCGTGGTGAACGGGAACGACGCTAGGGTTCCGCGCGCCCGGAAACGATCATGCGCGCATCACCGTGCCGGACGGGAACGCGCCCGGCCCGGGTGGTGCGGGCACGAAGGGCGCTGGTGGGCCGGCCGGGCGGTGGGGCAGGGAACTCGGAAAGTGTCCACTTACTGCCGGATCCGCGAGCCGCTCTGCGGGCTGGAGGCCACCGTCGAGGACGGCGGGCTGCTGCGGATCCGTCCCGACAGGGCGCATCCGCTGTCCAACGGGTTCGCCTGTCCAAAGGGCATCGCGATGACGGAGGTCCAGAACGATCCGGACCGCGTCCTGCACCCGCTGCGGCGCCGTCCCGACGGCGAGTTCGAGCGCGTGAGCTGGGACGAGGCGCTCACCGGCATCGCCCGGCGGCTGAACGCGCTCCGGAAGGAGCACGGCGGGGGGTCGATCGGTTGGTACTTCGGCAACCCGGCCACGTTCTCCTACAGCCATCCGCTGTCGCTGAACGGGTTCATGGCCGCGCTCAAGTCACCCCACCTGTACTCGGCGGGCTCGCAGGACGTCAACAACCGGTTCGCCGCGAGCGCCCTGCTGTACGGGTCGCCGGTGCTGGTGCCGATCCCCGACCTGAAGCGCACCGGCCTGCTGCTGATGCTCGGCGCCAACCCGCTGGTGTCGCACGGCAACGTCGTAGACCGCGCGGGCCTACGAGCATCTGCCGGTCGCGCCGGACGGGGACGCCTGGCTGCTGCTGTCCCTCCTGCACGTGATCTTCGCCGAGGGCCTGGAGGACGCCGCCGCGTGCGCCCGGCAGGCCACCGGCGCGGACCGGCTGCGGGAGCTGGCCGCGGGCTTCGCGCCCGAGGACGGCGAGGCGCGCAGCGGCGTCCCAGCGCCGGCCGTCCGCGCGCTGGCCCGGGACCTCGCGTCCGCCGAGCGCGCCGTCGTGTACGGGCGGACGGGCACCTGCCTCGGCCGCCACGGGACGCTCACCGCGTTCCTCATCGACGCCGTCACGCTGGTCACCGGCAACCTCGACCGGCCGGGCGGGGCCGTGTTCGGTACCGCGCCCATGCGGGTGGAGGAGATCCTGCGGCTGTCCGGCCTCGCCACCTACGGCAGGACGCGCTCGCGGGTCGGCGGGTACCCCGACGTGCTCGGCACGTTCCCCGCCGGGGTGATGGCCGAGGAGATCACCACGCCCGGCCCCGGCCGCCTGCGCGCCCTGCTGGTCTCGGCGGGCAACCCGCTGCTCAGCGTCCCGGGCAGCGCCGCCCTCGACGCCGCGCTGGACGAGCTGGACCTGCTGGTCTGCATCGACCTCTACGTCGGCGACACCGGCCGCAAGGCCGACTACGTGCTGCCCGCCACCACGTTCCTGGAGCGCGAGGTCTTCCCGCTGCCCTTCCTGCAGAACCACCTGACCCCGTTCGTGACGTGGACGGAGGCGGTCGTCCCGCCGCGCGGCGAGGCCCGCCAAGAGTGGGAGATCACCTACGGCCTGGCCCAGCGGATGGGGCTCGGTATCGGCGCGTTCGGGCCGCAGCGGCTCGCGCACCGGCTCGGCGTCCGGCCCTCTCCACGCCGCCTGGTGGACGTCCTGCTCCCCACCGGGCCGTCCGGCGACTGGTACGGGCTGCGCCGGGGCGGCCTCAGCCTGCGGCGGCTGCGGGCGGCGCCGCACGGGATCGTCCTGGCCGGCCACCACAGGACGGGCACGCTGCGCCGCCGGATCCTGCACAAGGACGGGCGGGTGCGCCTGGCCCCGCCGGAGATCGTCGCCGAGGTCGGGCGCCTCGCCGCGGCACCGGAGCCGCCTGCGGGCTTCCCGCTGAGGCTGATCGGCCTGCGCGAGATCCGCTCGCACAACTCCTGGATGCACAACGCTCCGGCGCTCATGCGGGGCGGGCGCGGCCAGTCGGCGCGGATCAGCCCCAAGGACGCCGCCGAGCACGGGATCGAGGACGGGGCGCTCTGCCGGATCACATCGCCGCACGGGTCCATCGGGATCCCGGCGAAGGTCACCGACGAGATGACCGGGGGGACGGTCGCCGTCCCGCACGGCTGGGGTCATCGCGGAGGCTGGCGCAGGGCGAACGGCGCCGGCGGCGCGAACGTGAACCTGCTGGCCTCGCCGGATCCGGCCGACCTGGAGCGGCTCGCCGGGATGGCGTGGCTGAACGGCGTCCCCATCAGGATCGCCCCCGCCTGACGCGGGCAGGCGCGGGAGCGGCAGCGGCAGCAGGACGAGCCGGGCCCCGGGAGGCGAAAGGCGGGCCGCGCGGCGGAGGGCGGGC
>NZ_SMKU01000553.1 GCF_004349215.1 Actinomadura rubrisoli
CCACCACCCCGGCCCCCCTACCGACGCATAGACACCTCTGCACGTCGACCCGCGCCTAAGGTGCAACTCCAGGCGACCTAGCCCCAGCAAAACCCGGTCACAGGCGACGGGCCAGCACGACGCCGCTGACCGTGGCGCCCGCCCCGGCGACCAGCAAGGTAATGGCGTACAACTGCATCCGTTCCCGGCGTTCGGCGCAGCCCCGGTGAGTGTCACCGTATCCGTCTGCGCCGAAAGCGCTGCCACACGTCAGCCTGTCGTGCCCGTCATGACCCCACGGGTTCGGATACACGCCGAAGATGAACCCTGCCAGCAGCATCACGAGGCCGGCGCCCCAGAGCATCACAGCGATGCGCCGGCCCCAGAAAACCCTCTTAGCACCGTCCACGCGATCAGATTATCTCCAGAATCCGGGCGCCCATAAGCCCGTCAGCAAACACTCTGGCCACTGACAGGCTCGGTCGGAGTTCAGAGACAGTTTCAAACCCTGCACATGAGTCTGTACGCCGACAAACCCGCGCCGCATTACGAACTGGCCCGCGTCCACGCGATGGCCCGCCGCACGGGCCTTTACCGCGACGCTCTGGAGATGCTGAGCGTCACAATGCGGTTCCCATTCTTCGACGGCGCCGGGCAGAGCCATGAACCCCGGACTGGCGGCGCAGGCCCCTCGCCCGCGTCGCTCACCGTCGTCCACCCCGCTCAAGTCCTGCTCCCGACAAGGAGGCTACAAACCTTGGACGGCGGCGGACGAGCGTGTCCCTTAAGGTCCGATCTTCGCATTCAGCGCGTATGGGTCAGGGGTGCCAGGTCTCGGCCGCCGCGGGTGGTGGCGTGGTCCGCGGTGTCAGTGGGGGTGGCGTCGATGATGGCGTCGAGCATGGTCCGGGCCGTGTGCATCTGTGTGATCGATCTGCTGATCCGGTCGCGCTCACGCTGCAGATCGTTGAGTAGGTCAGGGCATGCTGCGGCGAGCCCGTCGCCGGTATCGATGGTGCAGGGCAGCACGTCGGCGATGGTGGTGGTGTTGAGTCCGGCGGCGAGCAAGGTGCGGATGCGTCGCACGCGTTCAGCGTCGGCGTCGTCGTACTCGCGGTATCCGCTCGGCCGTCGCAACGGCCGCAGCAGGCCCTGCTCCTCGTAGTAGCGCAACAGCCGCTGGCTGACACCGGTCCGCCTCGACAACTCGCCGATGCGCATGGACGCCTCCGGGTTGACTCTCACATCGATGTAAAGCTCTAGCTTAGCGGCGCAGCTACCGCGTGACCGCGCGGAGCCCATGTGTGTAGGAGGAACTCGTGAGCCATCGGATGGACTCTGTAGTCGTGATCGGACTGAACCCGCGGGGCATGGCCCTGGCCCAAGCGCTCGCAGCGGCAGGCATCCAAGTGGTGGTCTGGGACGAGGCCGGCCCCTCGACCGGGACATCTCCGGGCGAGGACCTACCGCGAGCCGAGTCGTTGCAGACGGCACTCACCAGTGCCTCGCTGGTCTTGATGTGCGTTGATGATTACGACGGCGTCCAGCGCCTCCTCGGTCAGGCCGAGCCGTACGTTACCGCTGACGTCGTCAATGTGACGTCCGGAACGAGCGCGCAGGCCGAGCGGGTCGCCGCCTGGATGAACACTCGCGGCGGTCGCTACCTTGACGGCGCGTTGATGGGCCATCCCGAGCATGTCGGCGTCCCGGAAACGGTGCTGGTGTACAGCGGCTCAGCCGAAGTCTTCGAATCTCACCGGACCGTACTCAACCACCTGGGTGAAGCCACGTACCTGGGCGCGGCGCCCGGCACCGCGGCCCTGTATGAAGTGGCGATGCTCAACTTCGCCTGGGCCACCCAGCTCGGTTTCCTGCAGACCGCCGCGCTGCTCGGCACGGCCCAGGTCCCGGCTACCACGGTGGCGCCTTTGCTGATCCGCTGGCTGTCGGCCACCGTCACCGAAGTGATCAGCGACTATGCCCGCCAGATCGACGACCGCCACTACCCAGGCGACCAGGAATGGCTCGAACTCGACGCCCCGCTGATGGACCACCTCGTCGAGGCCGCACGGGCACGCGGACTCGACACCGCCCTGCCGGAACTCATCCAGGCACTGACCACCCGGGGCATCGACGCCGGCCACGGCATGGACAGCTTCGCCAGCCTGACCGAGATCCTCCGCGCTCGACAGTGAACGGCCACGCCCACGCCAACGCGAGCCGACGCGGATCGACGTCGCCCGACTGCGGCGAACACTGGCGGAGCTGCCGCAGCCGCGCGCACCTGACGGGCGGATCGTGCTGGCGGTGCACGTCACCCCGTGGCCACGGCCGGACGCCAACCCCTCGCCAGAGCGACTGTTCTGCCACGTGCACGCCACCCGTCTGTCGTCCCTGCCGGCCACCTGCCCACCGGGGGCCGACCCCACGCCGGTGTGGTGGTAGTAGTCCGGTGCGGACGCCACCGCCACACCGGCGTCGACCTGCACCACCCCTGGGAACGCCCTGCCGAACCCGGACGGCTCACCCCTGCCTGGCCCGCAGAGGGTTCGCTACATCCAAGCCAAGTGCCCTCTGTTGACCAGCGCACCGAAACCCGGCACGGCCACCCGGCTCCAAGAACCGCTGTCACGGCGCGAGACCACTCCGCCCGCCCGCCTCGGGCAGACACCTAAAACGGCAAAATAAGTGTGCGTTGACGGGGCGCGGCCGCCTGATCGTACTGCTGACCGTGTTCCAGAAAGTCCGAAACGACTCTCAGCCTCATGACGTCGAGCGAGCGGTCAAGATGCGGCGGATCTGCGAGTCGTCCCATACACAACTCGCAGATCACGTTTACGAGAGGAGTGAGTGATGGTCAAGCACACGAACTGGCGAGCTTACCGCGAGCAGCGGTTGCGCGAGGAGATGTCTGCTCATCCCGAGTACGAGCAGGCGGGGCTTGATCTGCGTCTGGGCGACATGGTCCGTGAGCGCCCTATGGAGCTGGGGCTGACGCAGGGCGAGGTGGCCGAGCGGGCCGGTATCACCCAGCCCGCATTGTCGCGCATCGAGGGCGGTGGCGGGATACCCACGCTCGCGATGCTGGATCGCATCGCCAAGGCGATGCACACCACTTTCACCATCACCGTTGGAGACCATGCCGCGGCTTGACGGTGGGAACGCTGCGGTGCTCGGGAGAGCACCGCGGCGTCCGGGGCGGGTCAGAGACCAGGACGTTGGGGCGGGTTCGCTCGCTCCGCCCCTGACCGCCCGATCGAGGTGGCATCCGGGCGTGGCTAGAGCTGCAGTGGTCTTTGGCTGATGTGGCCGGGGTGGGTAAGACGCGCGGCATATCGCTCAAGTGCAACACCCTCACAAGGGCGCTGTCTCCTTGCCGCCGGTCATGTCGCGGGGGTTACTGGAGTCAGATGGCACAGTTCCGCAGCCAAGGTGCCTTCTGCCGGTACTGGCTGCACCGACCGTGATCAAGTCGGCCGGGGGCGTGACCGCGCTGGCCGTGCTCGTTGGGATCGAGTAGCACCTGATGAGTGCTGGGAAAGGCTGGGCTAGCGTGACGGGGGCGGCGGCTTGGGGATTCTGGATGGGGTGTGAATGGGGCGGTTG
>NZ_SMKU01000554.1 GCF_004349215.1 Actinomadura rubrisoli
GCTTCCCGCCGGGCCGCCCCGTCCGGCGGTGCCCGGGCCGGGCCGGCCGGGCGCCGGTCCCGTTGGCGCGTTCCGGGAGGGTAAGGCTTGATCCAAAAGGGCGAAACCGGTCACCGGGAGGACTAACATCGGACTACGTGACGAGCATCAGCCTTGACAGCGCAGCACCGGCCGGCCTCGACGTGGACGCGATCGTGATCGGCGTCTCCCCAGCCGAGGCGGGTGCCGTTCCGGCGGCCGGCTCCGAAGGTCTCGACCAGGCCCTGGACGGAAGGCTCGCCGACGCGCTGCGCGCGCTGGGCGCCACCGGCAAGGCCGGAGAGGTCACCAAGCTCCCCACGCTCGGCGCGGTCACCGCACCGGTGATCGTGGCCGCCGGGCTGGGCGCCGATCCCGGCCCCGAGGAACTCCGCCGCGCCGCGGGCGCCGCCCTGCGCGCGCTCGCCGGCAGCACCCGCGTCGCCGTCGCCCTCCCCGCCCCGTCCGCGGACGAGGTCGAGGCCGTCGCGCTCGGCGCGCTGCTCGGCAACTACACCTTCGACTCCTACCGCACCGGCGACGAGCACAAGAGCCCGGTCGAGGAGATCCGCCTGCTCGCCCCGGCCGCCAAGGAGGCGGCCGTCGAGCGCTCGCGGATCCTCGCCGAGTCCATCCACCTGGTCCGCGACCTGGTCAACACCCCGCCGTCCCACCTCAGCCCCGAGGACCTCGCCGGCGAGGCCGAGCGGATCGCGGGCGAGACGGGCCTGGCCATCGAGGTGCTGGACGAGAAGGCACTGGTGGAGGGCGGCTACGGCGGCATCGCGGGCGTCGGGCAGGGCTCGGTGAACCCGCCGCGGCTCGTCCGGCTCGCCTACGGCCACCCCGAGGCGTCCAAGACCCTCGCCCTCATCGGCAAGGGCATCACGTTCGACTCCGGCGGCCTGTCCCTCAAGCCGGCCGACGCCATGGACTGGATGAAGTCCGACATGGGCGGCGCCGCGGCCGTGCTCGGCGCGCTCGCCGCCATCGCCAAGCTCGGCCCCAAGGTCAACGTGGTCGGCTACCTGGCCATCGCCGAGAACATGCCGAGCGGCACCGCCCAGCGCCCGTCCGACGTGCTGCGTATCTACGGCGGCAAGACCGTCGAGGTCCTCAACACCGACGCCGAGGGGCGCCTGGTCCTGGCCGACGCCCTCGTCCGCGCGGGCGAGGACGGCCCGGACCTCATCATCGACGTCGCCACGCTGACCGGCGCGCAGCTCGTCGCGCTCGGCACCCGCACCACCGGGATCATGGCCAACGACGACGACGTCCGCGAGAAGGTGGTCGCGGCGGCCGGCCGCGCCGGGGAGGCGTCCTGGGGCATGCCGCTGCCCGCCGAGCTGCGCAAGGGCCTGGACTCCGCGGTCGCCGACATCGCCAACATCAGCGGCGACCGCTGGGGCGGCATGCTGGTCGCCGGGGTCTTCCTCAAGGAGTTCGTGCCGGACGGCGTGAAGTGGGCCCACCTCGACATCGCCGGCCCGTCCTTCCATAAGGGCGAGCCCTACGGGTACACCCCCAAGGGCGGCACCGGCGCGGCCACCCGCACGCTCGTCCAGATCGCCGAGGACCTCGCCGACGGGACTCTGTAGGGGCCGCCGGATGTTACCGGGGTGACAACCTAATAGGTTTTTTCGTGGCGGTGGGGGCCCGATGCCCGGTGCGCCCCGCCCCCGCCAAGGCGCCGCGGTCCACGCGCCGCCAGAACCGGGAAAGGGAGCGTCCAGTGGCCAACAGCGGCCCCTTCGACATCGTGGTCCTTGGTGCCGGCAGTGGCGGTTACGCCTGCGCGCTGCGCGCCGCCGAGCTCGGCAAGTCGGTCGCGCTCATCGAGCGGGACGAGACCCTCGGCGGAACGTGCCTCAACCGGGGCTGCGTCCCCACCAAGGCGCTGCTGCACGCGGCCGAGGTGGCCGACCAGTCCCGCGAGGCCGCCAAGTTCGGTGTGAAGGCCACGTTCGAGGGCATCGACGTCGCCGGAGTGAACGCCTACAAGGACCGGATCGTCTCGACGACCGTCAAGGGCCTCACCGGGCTGATCAAGTCCCGGGGCATCGAGGTCGTGCACGGCACCGGCCGGCTCGCCGGCCCGACCACCGTCGAGGTCACCACGAGCGACGGGCAGGCGCGCACCCTGGAGGGCGCGCACATCGTCCTCGGCACCGGCTCGGCGCCGAGGTCGCTGCCCGGCCTGGAGATCGACGGCGAGCGCGTCATCTCCAGCGACCACGCCCTGCGGCTGGAGCACGTCCCCGGTTCCGTCGTCGTCCTCGGCGGCGGCGTCATCGGCGTCGAGTTCGCGAGCGTCTGGCGCTCGTTCGGCGCCGAGGTCACGATCGTCGAGGCGCTGCCCCACCTGTTGCCGCTGGAGGAGGAGTCCAGCTCCAAGCGGCTGGAGCGCGCCTTCCGCAAGCGCGGCATCAAGTACGAGCTGGGCACCCGCTTCGAGGGCGTCAAGCCCACCCAGGGCGGCGTCGCCGTCACGCTGGAGGGCGGCAAGACCATCGACGCCGAGCTGCTGCTGGTGGCCGTCGGGCGCGGCCCGGTCTCCGACGGCATCGGCCTCGCCGAGGCCGGCGTCGAGACCGAGCGCGGCTTCGTCAAGGTCGACGCCTACTGCCGCACCAGCGTCCCCACGATCTCGGCGGTCGGCGACCTGATCGCGACGCCGCAGCTGGCCCACGTCGGCTTCGCCGAGGGCATCCTCGTCGCCGAGCGGCTGGGCGGGCTCACCCCGCCCCCGATCGACTACGACGGCGTGCCGCGCATCACCTACTCCGACCCCGAGGTCGCCTCGGTGGGCATCACCACCGCCGTGGCCAGGGAGCGCGGGCACGAGGTCAAGGAGTTCACCTACGACCTGGCCGGCAACCCCAAGAGCAAGATCCTGGGGACGCAGGGCGAGGTCAAGGTGATCTCGGCCGTGGACGGTCCCGTCCTCGGCGTCCACATGGTCGGCGCGCGCGTCGGCGAGCTCGTCGCGGAGGGACAGCTGATCTACAACTGGGAGGCCCTGCCCGGCGAGGTCGCCCAGCTGATCCACCCCCACCCGACCCAGTCCGAGGCGGTCGGCGAGGCGATGCTCGCCCTCGCCGGCAAGCCACTGCACGTGCACGGCTGAAACGCCGCACAGTCATTTCGAAGGAGTCGCTGAGAGCCATGCCGGTCTCCGTCACTATGCCCCAGCTCGGCGAGAGCGTCACCGAGGGCACCGTCACCCGCTGGTTGAAGAAGGAGGGTGAGCGCGTCGAGACCGACGAGCCGCTTCTCGAAGTGTCGACCGACAAGGTCGACACCGAGATCCCTTCGCCCGCCTCGGGCATCCTGACCAGCATCACCGTCGCCGAGGACGAGACCGTCGAGGTCGGCGCCGAGCTCGCCATCATCGGGGACGAGGGCGGCGCGCCGTCCGGCGGCGCCGCCCCCGCCGAGGAGCCGCAGGCCGCGCGGGAGGAGGCCCCGGCGCCCGAACGGTCCGAGGCGTCCGCCCAGCAGCCCGCACAGCCCGCCCAGCAGCCTCGGACTGGGTCGGGTGGGGGTGGATCAGC
>NZ_SMKU01000555.1 GCF_004349215.1 Actinomadura rubrisoli
GGGCCGGGTGAGGGGGGCGGCGACCACGACGGTGCCGCCGCGGCCGCGGCCGGCGAGGTGCCCCTCGTCGGCGAGGCGCTGGTAGGACTCGGTGACCACGCCCCGCGACACCCGCAGCTCGGCGGCCAGGACGCGGCTGGCGGGCAGGCGGCTGCCCACCGGGAGGCGGCCGTCGCCGATCGCCTCCCGCAGCCGTCCCGCCAGCCAGTCCGACAGCCCGCCCGGCGGCGCCTCCCGGACGTCCAGCTGCAGGAAATCCGACCCCGCCGACCCGGCCGACCCTGCGGGGCCGGGTGCGGGGTCGCTCCCCGGGCCCGTTACGGACCCGTCGGCTCCACGCTGTTTGGCCCTGTCCATCAGACCATTGTGGCGGCACGGTGAAACCCATGGAAACAGCGCGCCCCGGCCGGCGGGACGGCTACGTCCACGGCTACTCCGACGACGAGACGCGGCGGCTCGGCGAGCAGGCCGACACCCTCGCCGCGCTGCTGCACGACGGCACCGCCTATCCCGCCGGAAGCCGCGTCCTGGAAGCCGGATGCGGCGTCGGCGCGCAGACCGTGCACCTGGCCGCCGGCAGCCCCGGCGCCGACATCGTCGCGATCGATGTGTCCCCGGCGTCGCTGGAGCGGGCCCGCGCCCGCGTCACCGCCCGCCTGCCCGCCGCGCGGGTCCGGTGGCGGCACGCCGACCTGTTCGACCCGCCGTTCGGCGACGCCGAGTTCGACCACCTGTTCGTGTGCTTCGTCCTGGAACACCTGCGCGACCCGCGGGCCGCGCTCACCGCGCTGCGGCGGGTCCTCAAGCCCGGCGGGACGATCACCGTGATCGAGGGCGACCACGGCACGGCGCTGCCGCACCCGGGCAGCGCAGCCGCCCGCGCCGCCATCGGCCACCTGGTCGGTCTCCAGGCCGCCGCGGGCGGCGACGCCCTCATCGGCCGCCGCCTCCAGCCGCTGCTGGCCGCCGCCGGATACCACCAGGTCCAGGTCCGCCCCCGCACGGTGTACACCGACCAGACCCGGCCCGCGCTCGTGGAGGGGTTCACCCGCGGCACGTTCATCGCGATGGTCGAGGCGGTCGGCGACGCCGCGGTCGCCGCCGGGCTCACCGGCCGCGCCGCGTTCGACCGCGGGATCGCCGACCTGCGCCGCGCCGCCGGCGACGGCGGAACCTTCCACTACACCTTCTTCAAGGCCGTCGCCGTCAACCTCGGCGCCCCGCGGGGGCGGGCGTGAGCGCCGTCGTGGCCGTGGCGGTGCCGGCGGTCCTGCTGGCGCTGGTGCTGTACGGGCTGGAGCGCGCGCACCGCCGCCGCCCCCACCCCCGTGCGCCGCTCGCCGGGAGCGGCGCCGTCCGCGACCGCGACATCGAACGCCTGCGCGACGATCTGCGCCACTCCCCCGCGCACGCCCCGCCGCACACCTCCGCCCTCGGCCACCCGAACCGGCCCCGCGACCGCACGGGCGACCGCACCGCCGACCGGGCCGCCGACCGGGCCGGCGGAGGGCGGCCGCAAGAGCGGAACGGCGGCCGGGGACGCTCTGTTACCGGCTGCCCGCCCCGCGCGCGGCCCGCCGAGCGGGCGGAGGGCGGCCACCCCGCCCGGGGCGGGGGTGTCAGGGGCGGGCCAGCTCCGCGCGCAGCAGGTCCAGGCCCATCGGCCCCAGATCCAGCGCCCGGTGGTGGAACGCCTTGAGGTCGAACGCCGCGCCCTCCCGGCGCCGCGCCGCCTCCCGCGCCTCCAGCCACACCTTCTCCCCCAGCTTGTAGGCGATCGCCTGCGCGGGACGCCCCAGATACCGGTCGATCTCGAACGCCACCATCGCGTCCGGCTCCGGGCCGGTGTGCGCGCGCAGGAACTCAAAACCCAGCTCCGGCGTCCACCGCTCCCCCTCGTGGAACCCCGTCCCGGCCGGGATCTGAAGCTCCAGGTGCAGCCCGATGTCCAGGACGACCCGCGCGGCGCGGAACTGCTGCCCGCCCGCCAGCATCCCCAGCTTGTACGCCGGGTCCCGGTAGTAGCCCAGCTCGTCCATCAGCCGCTCGGCGTACAGGCCCCACCCCTCGCAGTACCCCGGGTACAGCTCCCCCGCCAGCCGCTGGTACCGGTTCAGGCCCGTGTTCAGCACGGTCAGGCCCAGCTGCAGGTGATGCCCCGGCACCCCCTCGTGGAACATGATGCCCGGCACGCTCCACGTCACGATGTCGGCGCCGGGGTCGCCGACCGTCCACCACACCGTCCCCGGACGCGACAGGTCCTCCGCCGGCGCCAGATAGTAGATCCCCGACTCGGTCGGCGGGATCCGGCAGTCGATGCGCCGCAGCGGCCCCGGGATGTCGAAGTGCACCCCGTCCAGGTCGTCGATGGCCTGGTCGGCCAGCTCCTGGATCCACGCCCGGAACGCCTCCGCGCCGGTGATCCGGTACGCCGGGTCGGCGTCCAGCGCCGCGCGGACCGCCTCCGGCGGCTCACCCGGCAGGATCTGCTCCCCCGCCTGGTCCATCTCGGCGCGGATCCGCGCCAGTTCCTCCCACCCCCACGCGTAGGTGTCCTCCAGGTCCAGCGTCGTCCCCAGAAAATCGCGGACGCCCAGCAGGTACCGGTCGGCGCCCAGCGGATCCCGGTCCGGGGCGCCCGGCCCCAGCTCCCCGGTCAGGAACGCCGCGAACTCCACCAGCGCTTGTGACGCCGCCTGCACCGCCGCGTCCAGCCGCACCCGCGGCGCCTCCCCCGGGCCCGCGGGGCAGCGGCCCGCCAGATCGGCCAGATAGGCCGGGGTGTCCAGGCACTCGCGCGCGTTGCGGGCGACCTGGCGGCGCGCCGCGACACGCCCGTCCCGGCGCGCCAGGTCCAGGCTGGTCCGCAGCCCCTCCAAGGTGCCCGGCAGGGCCGCCAGCCGCGAGCCGACCGCGTCCCAGTCGGTGTCCTTGCCCTGGTCCAGCAGCTCGATCGAGGTCCGGACGCGCTGGACGGGCCCATCGATGGTCTCCAGGGAGCCGTCCAGGACGTGGGCCTCGTGCAAGGCCAGCTCGGTCTCCAGCCGCTCGCGCATCACCGCCGCGGTCACCCGGTCCGGGCCGGAGGCGGCGGGCGTGGCGTCGAGCCGGGCGAGCGTCGCGCGGGCGAGGTCGGCGCGGGCCGCCACCCCGTCGGGACCGTAGTCGGTCAGACGCGAGTCCTGCCCGGCGATCCCCATCATCGCCGCCTGGCAGGGGTCCAGGGCGGCGAACTCGTCCATGTAGCGGTCGGCGAGGTCATCCAGTGCGGTCATCGCCCCAGGCTACGGTTCCCCGCCCCATTCGGCGATCATGAATGCGGGGTGCCGCGGCCACCCACGGTCACCACCCACGGTCGCCGCCCGGGGTCGCCGTCACCGGCGTACCGCGCCCGCCCCGCGCCCCGTCCCACGTCCCGTCCGGCACCGGCCGGTGGGGCGGCGGGGGTCAGCGGGCCTCGGCCGCCAGCCGCACCCCCAGCCCCACCAGCACCACACCCGACAGCTGGTCCAGCCGCCGCCGCACCACCGGACGCTCCAGCGC
>NZ_SMKU01000556.1 GCF_004349215.1 Actinomadura rubrisoli
GCTACCGCCCACCCTGGCATGCGGGGACATCACCCTCGATCCGGCCCGCCGCGTCGCGTCCCGGGCCGGCCGGCGCCTTGAGCTGAGCCCCAAGGAGTTCGCCCTGCTCGAATGCCTGCTCGCCGCGCCCGGCCTGGTCGTCTCCGCCGAGGAACTCCTCGAACGCGTCTGGGACGAGGCCGCCGACCCCTTCAGCAGCGCCGTCAAGCACACCATGCACCGATTGCGGGCCAAGCTCGGCGACCCACCCGTGATCGAGACCATCCGCGAAGGCGGCTACCGCATCGGATCGGCATGACCTTCCAGCGGCTTGCCGGAAGGTCGTTGCAGACGCGGCTCGCGCTCGCCTACGCGGCGGGCGTCTACGCCGCCGGGGTCTTCGTGCTCGTCCTCGTCCTCGTCCCGCTCGCCAGCGTCGATGCGGCCGCACCCAAGGGCCGCCCCTCATCGGGGGTGACCACGGGGGCCGGGCGCGGGATCAGCCTGGCCCAGCTCCTCACGGGATCCGCCGTCGCCCTGGCCGTGCTGATCCCCGTCGCCCTCGCCATCGGCTGGTTCGTCGCCGGCCGGTTCCTGCACCCGCTGCGCGCGATCACCGCCACCGCCAAGGACATCTCCGCCGGAAACCTCCACCGGCGCCTGGACCTCGGCGAGCCCACGGACGAGCTGACCGAGCTCGGCCACACCCTCGACGACCTGTTCGCCCGGCTTCAAGCCTCCTTCGACGCCCAACGCCACTTCGTCGCCAACGCCTCCCACGAGTTGCGAACCCCCCTCGCCGGGCTGCGCACCCTCCTCGAAGTCGCCCTCGCCGACCCGGGCGCCGACACCGGCACGCTGCGCTCGGTTTGCCAGGAGGCCCTCGCCCTCGGCGAACACCAGGAACGGCTCGTCCGGGCACTGCTCGTCCTCGCCACCAGCGAGCGCGGAATCTCCCGCTGGGAGACCCTCGACCTCGCCCAAGTCGTCGAAGGAGTACTCGCCTCCCGCCGCGACCAAGCGACGGAGAGAGGCATCGACCTCGTCGAACGCCTGAATCCCGCGGTGACGGCCGGGGACCCGAGACTGATCGAAAGCCTCATCGCCAACCTCATCGACAACGCCATCCGCCACAATCGCCCAGACGGGCATGTGGAGATCACCACTCAGACCGCCGGCACGCAGGTGACCCTCACGGTCACCAACAGCGGGCCGGTCATCCCCGACAGCCAGATCCAGCGCCTCTTTCACCCCTTCCAGAGACTGGCGCCCGATCGTCACGGCCACGGTCTGGGTCTGGCCATCGTCAATGCCGTCACCCAAGCCCACCACGCCACCCTCACCACCAGCGCACCCCCCAAAGGCGGCCTTTCCATCACCGTACAGTTCGGGCCTAGCGGCGACGAGCGAGCGATCGTACCGCCCAAGCGCAGCCCCACCCTCTCCGCCGACTCGCGACGAGTCGACGAACCGGGCTCTCGGCTCACGTGATCACGTGATCACGTTCTCAGGCTGGTCGATCCAGACCTGTTGCCCATCGGGAGTCACGGTCAGGCCGAACCGGCTGAGGTCAGGTCGGCCCCAGGACACCCACGTGAAGTAGGCGGCGGTCACTTCGTCCCATAGCCGCCGCTCTCCGTGCTGCTGCACCTCGAACACGTTCTCGTGCTCCGCGAATGTCGCGATGGTCCAGCACTCGGGGTCGTTGCCATCGAACAGCCACAGGGCGTCGTCCGGACGCCGTGCCGTCACACCAGGGGCGAGTACGGACATCACCAGGTCGGCCGCCGCAGGTGCGTAGGCAATGGTGCGCGGGTTGATCCTGGTGGACTCGCCGTCCTCGGTGGACCACTCGGCAGGGTGATCAGTGACGGGCCGCTGAGAGCGCATGTACATGTAGCCGCTCGTACCAGGGAACCGACCGATGCCGGTTCCGTCCGGCAATACTTCGACCTGAGCCAGCACACCCCAGCCCAGCCAGCTCCCGAACGGACAGACGATGGTCCCGCCTGGCCGAGTCTGCTCGACCCACGGGTATGGGATCTCCTGCACAGAACAGGTGACATGGACCCGGTCATAAGGCGCGCTATCGGGATATCCCTGCGCGCCGTCCTCGGTAACCAGCTCGGGCATGTCCTCTGTCCCGAGGGCGGCCCGTAGGTTCACCTCTGCTTGCTTGGCCAGTTCCGGGTCGATCTCTACGGTGGTCACGTGTCCGCCATCGCCCGCGCGGTGTACGGTCAGGGCAGCGGTGTAGCCGGTCCCGGTACCGATCTCCAACACCCGGTGGTCGTCGTCCAAGTCCAGGTGCCGCAGGTTGTAGAGCACCCCCGACAGGGCAGACAGCGACGACGACGCCTGCCCCTCGCCGGTGGTGTGATCGGTGGTTCCGTCGTCGGCCTGCGTGACGATCGGGGCGTCCGAGTAGACGGCGTTCCACCACTCGTCCGGACGGGCAGCCCGGTCGATGCTGTGTGAGCCGCCCTTGATGAACACCCAACCGCGATCTGGCACGAACAGGTGCCGGGGCACGCTCCGGACGATGTTCGCCCACTGGGAGGCCGGGTCAGGCAGGTAATCCTTGGCCTCCATGGAGGTGATGAGCGCTTCTAGCCGCTCGTCCACCGGGTCGCTCACTTCTCACGCTTCCCGCCACCGTCCGGTGGCATGTCGGGGTTGGGCGGTGGCGATGGCTTGGGGTTGGGGGGTTGCGGCTTCTCGCGCTTGCCCATGGCCGTGGTCTCCAGGACGGACAGGAATACGCGACGCTCGCCCATCGGAGCAGGGGTATCAGCCGTGGCCCGGGTGTGGGGCTTGTCGAGGCTCATGCGCACAACGGTAGGGAGCTACCTTGGTATGGGGCTAGGGACTTTCCTGTTGAGGCAAGAACTCGTCTCTGATCTCCCCGAGGAGATTCCTCATGGATTGGCCTGAAAGCGCTGACTGTGACAACCGGTTGAACGTCTCCAAGTAGAGGGCTACGTCTCGGGGATCACGAGTGGTGACCTCGGCATGGAACAGTTCAATGGTCACCAACCGCTGATCAAACATGCAGAATGCCGACGTTGCGAACCGGTCCACCTCGACGGACAGAGGTAGGACTTCCAGCCGGACGCTCGGGAGCCGTGACAGGGACATCAAGCGGTCAAGCTGGGTAACGACGATGGGGCCTGAGCAGAAGCGCCACCGTAGAGCGCCCTCAGTGATCAGGAAGTGAAACGACTTCCCCGAGCCGTACAGCGCTTTCTGCCTGCCCAGCCGCTCGGCGGCAGTGCGCGCTATGACGTCCCTGCTCAACTCGTGCAGCGCCAGGACGGCATGGATGTACTCGGGTGTCTGGAGCAGGCCGGGAACCAGAGTCGGTTGGAAGAGCCTGAGCGTGGTTGTCTGGGCCTCAATGAGGTTTTGCCAGTGACTTTCAGCGGATTCGGCGGTGTTCGAAGAGTGTGAGGACGTGGGCGGCGCGTACGAGGTCACCGATTCTGCTGGGGCTGAGAGTGGTGTGTTTGAGTGCGGTCCAGCGTTCGGTCAGCAGCGCGAAGCCGCGTTCGCCGC
>NZ_SMKU01000557.1 GCF_004349215.1 Actinomadura rubrisoli
GTATAAGAGACAGGCGCATACGAGCCCATAGAAGAACCCACATCGAGCTACCCGCCCGTCCCTGTGGACCGAGAACTCAACGGCCTCGCCCCTACCGTCCGCAACAAACCTCCAGGCGACCCCACAACCCCGGCAACGGAACGCGGCCCGGCGACGCAGACACGACTCCTGCCTTCCTTCAGGGACCCGATCACGGCATCAGAGGCCGTGACCGCCGAGAGAGAACGGGTGGCCGAGAGCGACGAGGGGCCGCCGAGAAGACCCGGGGTTGTCACGACTCGTCCGCTGGACGTGGTCGACGGATCAGTAGGCAGGCGGCCGCAGCGGCAGCCGTGGCCAGTAGCGTGAGAAGCCACCCGTCGTCGAATGCGCCGAGCATCGCGCCGGCGTCGCGTCCACCGTCATCGGACGATCCCAGGGCCGCGACCAGCATGGAGATCCCGAGGACGGTGCCGACCTGGCGTGCCATGGTGACGACGCCGGAGCCTGTCGAGAAGCTCTGCGGCGGCAGCGCGGATACGGCCGCGCCTACCAGGGTGGGCAGTGTCAGCCCCACGCCGATGCCGGTCAGAAGCATTCCGGGGAGCATCCCCGCCGCGTACCCGGTGTCCGGGTCCATCTGCCAGGCCCACCAGGCGATACCGGCCGCGAACACCACGCAACCGGACGCCGCGACCAGGCCCGCGCCCACCCGCCGGGCGATCGGGCCCACTCCAATGGCCAGCGCGGGGACGACCAGGGGGCCGGGCGCGATGGCAAGCCCGGTGCGCAGCGCGGACCAGTGCCACGCCTGCTGACACCACAGGACGGCCGACAGCAGCATCGCGGCGAACGCGACAGCGAACAGAACGTTGGCGAGCGTGGCGGAACTGAACCCCGGCACGCGCAGCAGCGGCAGCGGCAGGACCGGCTGCGGATGCCGCGCCGACCTTAGGACGAACCAGGCGAGCAGGACGAGCGCAGCGACCAGCGTCCCGACGACCCCGCCCGATGCCCACCCCCAGTCATCGCTCTTGACCAGCCCCAGGGCGAGGGACGCGATCGCCACCGTGAGCACCACGGCCCCGAGTACGTCCGGCCCGGCCGTCTCAGGACGGTCACCGCGTCCCGTCACCGCCCCACCCGTCGCGGGGATGAGACGGGGGGCGGCGATGAGGACGGCTAGGCCGACCGGGACATTGACCAGGAACACCCAGCGCCAGTCCAGTTCGGTGAGGAGGCCGCCGGCGACGGGGCCCAGGGCGGCGGCGAGCCCGCTGATGGCCGTCCAGGCGCGGACGGCGGGGACGCGGCGCTCGGGTGGGGCGGTGGCCAGGAGGAGGCCGAGCGAGGACGGGACGAGCAGGGCCGCCCCGGACGCTTGGACGGCGCGGGCGGCGACCAGGGTCCAGACGTCCGGCGCGAGGGCGCACAGGATGGAGGCGAGGGTGAAGACGGTGGTGCCGACGAGGTAGGCGCGCTTCGGGCCGGTGCGGTCGGCGTAGCCGCCGGCGGGGACGAGCAGGGCCGCGAAGATGACCGCGTAGGCGTTCAGGACCCAGGACAGGGACGACAGCGAGGCCGGGGCGAAGTGATCGCCGATCTCGGGCAGGGCGACGTTGACGATGAAGACGTCCAGGTTGGACATCGCCACGCCCGCCGCGACGACGGCGAACACGGCGCCCAGCCGCGGTGGCTCTGGGGGGCTCACGACACTCCAGTGGGTTGGTTTTTCCAACTAACCGGACGACCGTAGCAGCAGTTAGTTGGAAAGAACAACCCTCACAAGACGGACCCGGGGGCCGCGATCTCACACCGCGACCCCCGGGTCATCGGGCCACTCAACGGAAGGGGCCCTGCCGTGATCTGTCAGTTCCCTGCATGCGTCGAAGAGCCCCTTGGCGGAGCCACCCGAAGGCGATGTTCGACCAAGCCTGCCTCCTCACGCTCTCGACGTCACGTTCACTTTGGACATTAGCCCCACACGCGGATACATGCCCCCAACGGCGCCCAAAGGTGCAGCCAAGGTCAGATGGTGGTCGGACGGTCCGTCTGGACCAACCGGAGCCGGACGACCGTGGGAACCGACTCCCGCTCCAGGGCCGTGCACAGCCGCTGGAGCGCCTCGTCCCCGATCCGGTGCCGGAGGTCGGCCAAGTCGGCCCGACGGCTGTACGTCACGCTCAGCCGCAGCTTGGGCCGCTTGGACGAGCCGAGCAGCCGTGCGCGCGCGCTCTGCACGCCCGGGTACTCCTCGATCTCCGATTCGAGCGCGTTGGTGACGGCCTTCCCCGACAGCTGCGTCATGCCCGACGCGGGGTCGGGTTCCAACGTGAGTCTCTGGAGCTTGGAAGACCGTCCCTGCGCGAGAAGCCAGGCCAGCCCTAGCAGCGCCAGCACCACGGCGATCGCGGCTACGGCGGGCCAGAACCAGCCGTGGTCGTCGACGTAGCGGTGCACCTGGCCGCTGAGGACCGCACCGGACGCCCGTCCGTCCCCGAAGAGGCCGAGCCCGCGCGCGAGAGCGGCGGCCCCCGGCACGGCAAGGACGAGACCGAGCAGGATCAGGCCCGTGCGGTTGAGGTGGGCGGGACGGCGGTCCATCACGTCTCCCGGTGCTTGACCCGTACCGAGACCGACCGGGCGGGCAGCGGCTGGAGCCGGTCGAGGCTCGCGCGCACGGCGTCCTCGACCTGGGAGTCCAGGCCCTCGGCGTCGCGGACGGGCGTCCTCGCGACGACCTTGACACGGCGCCGCCGCAGCCGGACGCGCCGCACGCTCGACACGCCGGGCGCGTCCCCGGCGGCCGCGGCGACGGCGGCCTTGAGCCCGCGCCTGGTCACGCCCACCATCAAGTTCGGGTCCTCGCCGTGCAGCGGGACGACGCGGGACTTGCCCGGCAGCAGCCCGGCCAGCAGGAAGAGCAGCCCGAGCAGCGTCAGGCCGCCGGCGGCGGCGAGGGCGGGCCAGTCCTCCCACGCCGTGTCCTCGGCCCAGTCCCTGACCCGCTCATAGGGGACGATGTGCGCCGGCCGCCCGGCCCGCTCCGTGATCACCTCCATCGCGGTGAGCACCCCCGCGGCGGTGACCAGCAGCGCGGCGATCAGCCCGGGCCACACCCGGCGCGACCGGAACGCGTGCTTGGCCGCGCGGTCGGCGGCGGCCGACGCCCTCCGGACGTGCGGCAGCCGCCCGGCGTGTGCGGTCACGACACCGTCCTCCCCTTCGGACGTTCCAGCTCGGCGACATCGATGTCCACCTGGCGGACCGTGAGCCCGGTCAACTCCTGCACCCGATCCCGCACGCTCTCGCGGACGCGCCGCGCGACCTGGCGTACGGGCCGCGGGTAAGCCACCGACATCGCCACCCGCGCAGTAACGATCTCCCCGTCCACGCGGACATCGGTGCGCGCCGCCTTCCGTCCCGCATGCACGCCAAGAACGGTACGAGCAAGCCCGCCAGACTCCTCGACCTCATCCGCCGCCCGAGCCACAATCCGCGCCACAGCCCGCTCACTAACCGTCGTACTCCCCCGCCCCGCCTCAGCACCGTC
>NZ_SMKU01000558.1 GCF_004349215.1 Actinomadura rubrisoli
GGGGGCGGGCCGGGCGTGCGGGGGAGGTGCAGCCAGGTGATCGACCAGCAGAACGGGACGTTGCCGTTGCGGATCGTGTAGTTCTTGGTCCACTCCACGTCCAGCGAGGCGGCCAGCAGGTGACCCTCTCGTGGGACGGGGTCGGGCGTGCGGTGGATGATCACTCGGACTCCCGACGGGACGAGCGGGACGCCCAGGGAAGCACCGGTTCAGCGGTCATAGGGACGCCGTCGGGTGGAACTTTTGAGTGGGGAAGCAGTCTTGCACGCTGGCCTCAAGCTCGGTTGCGACATCGAGGTTCCCCGACCAGTGGTACAGGCCCAGGTGCCGCGCGGCGATCAGCGCGGATAATAGGGCGCGCTCGGTCGCGCACACCGCGAGCCATTCCCGCGCCGCGCGTTGGCGGCCGTTCGGGCGGGCGATCTTGTCCACAGCGGACTGCGGCTGCGTCGCCCGCGAGGGGCACCGCAGCGTCAACTCCGCAGCCTTGGCCTGATGCTGGAGGTGGTCGGCGCGGTCGGCGGCGTCGCTGGCCTCGTCGCCGACGTTGTCGCCGGGCAGGTCGTAGGCGGTGTCGAAGAAGATGGTCTCGCCGCGCGGCCGGTCGCCGCGGCGGGTCCATTCCGGGACCAGGGCGTGCAGGCCGCGCCCGAACTCATTGTCTCCGCACGGTGCTGGCGGGCGTACTGCGGTTCACGCCTGCCGGAGCACGTTCAGGTCGGCCAGGAGCCCGTAGCCGACGAGGATGTGGGCGAGGCGCCGGGCGCGCAGCAGGTCCAGGTCCGCCAGGCGCACCAGCTCGGCGGTCTCCTGCGGGGTGAGCGCGGCCAGCGCACGGAACCCGAAGACCAGGCCGCCGGTGGCGTCGCGGGGCTGGGTGCGGTGCAGGCGCAGGTACACCGCGGCGTAGGAGACCGGGACGGCCTGGCCGTGATCGTTGCGGGTGGTGTAGGTCGAGGTGGAGATCAGCAGGCGCGGTTTGGTGCGGCGGGTCTGCCCGGCCCCGTAGGGGTCCTCGGGCCAGGACATGTTCGTCCACCCGCCGCGCGGCACGGGTGCAGGCGCGGTCATCGGTCGGTCCGCGCGCAGGTCATGATGCTGGCGCCGAGGTACTTGCGGACGTGGTTCTCCTGGTAGGGGTACCGCTTCCAGATCTCGGTGATCGGCTCGGTGAAGACGTTGCCGAGCGGCAGCCACAGGTCCGGCTGGTCGTAGACGGGCCACGCGCGGACGACCCCGTTGGGTTCGATGACGAGCATGTGGCCTTCGGTCTCGGCGGTCCACGGCGTCATCCGCACCGCGGGCGTCCATGCGTGGGTGGTGCGCAGCTCGATCAGCCGGGCGAAGTGCTCGGCGGCTTCATCGACGGTGATGAACTCGCTTTCGGGCAGGTCGAGGGCGTTGCCCTTGCGCAACGGCAGGATCAGCTTGAGCTTGCCGACGTCCAGGACGTCGGCGATCTGCAGCAGGTAGGGCAGGCCGTGCAGCACCGACCGCAGCGCGACCGCAGAGAAGGAGATCGGGATGCCCGCCTCGCGGAAGGCATTCACACCTCCCATGACCTTGTCGTAGTCGCCCCGCACGCGCTGGAAGATCTCGCGCGGCCCGTCGAAGCCGATGTTGGCGAAAGCGATCTTCCCGGCGAGCTTGGGCGCCACGTTCACGCCGCGGGTGGCGTTGGTCGGCAGGCCGATGATGAAGTCGTCGAAGACGTCGAGCAGGTCACGGCGCAGCAGCGGTTCGCCACCGGACAGGAACACCCGCTGGACGCCGGCGAGGTTGGCCGCGGCGGCCTCCAGGTCGGCCAGCGACGGGTCGCGCATCTGCATCGTCTCGGAGCAGAAGTTGCAGTCGAAGTCGCATCGCTTGGTGACCTGGAGGATCACCGACATCGGCGCCGTCGCCTGGGCGAGGAGGGCGGCCCAGTCGGCGTCGGGGGACAGGACGAAGTGGTGGCCGCCGGTGAAGCGGATCGGGCCGGTCTGCTCGCCCTGCGGGCGGGCGGGAACGGACGGGGTTCCAAGCATCGTCATCTGAGCGCTCCGTGGAGTGATGGGGTGAGAACGACAGCACGGGAACGGCGGCGACCATTGGTCTAAGGGCCACCGTGGTGACCTCCGGGCGACGGCGGGGTACGGGGCACACGGTGCCCATCGCCGCCCGGAGGCGTCTTGGGGGCTACTCCTCCTGGTCCAACTGCTCGATGTTCTGCTCGGCCGCTGCGCGGATGATCTTGATGGCGCTGGGGAGCAGGCCATGCTGGACCATCGCCTTCTCGTAGGCGTCATGCGCGACCTCCAACGCGGCCGTGACGGGGACCAGTCTCTGGCCGCCTACGACGAGCGCTCACTTCAGTCATAGGGGCGGCACCTCCAGGACCGCGAACACCCACTTGCCCTCGTCGGCTGGCCGCCAGCCGTAGTGAGCCGCCAACTTCTCCACGATGAGCAGGCCCCGGCCATTTTCCGCGTGCAGATTCAGCGGCTGCCGCTTCGGCGGTTCCGGGACTGAGTCCCAGACCTCGACGGTCAGCGTGCCGATGACCTCTTCGCAGATCCGCACCTTGAACATGTGGTGCCTGCGTCCGTTGACCGCGTTGGTGACCAACTCCGAAACGACCAGGACGAAGTCCTCGGTCTGCGCTTCGGTGAGACCCCACTCGATCAGCGCCCGGACCGCGGCGCTGCGCGTGACACCCACCGCCGCCGGCGTCGACAGGAACTCGTGAGCCATCACGACCTTCTGAACGTCTTGCGCTGCTGTGGTCATCAGTGGCTCCCGCCTCGCAACCGGGTCTTCCTACCGCTCTCTGAGGGGCGGACGAGAATTGGTGACGCATGACACTGACTCGGACAGGACTTCGTGGGCTACGGAATTGGCAGAGGTTGGCAGCAGTCCTGAGCGGCGAAGATGTCGGAGCCAACGTCTGCCAACCCGGCACACCCGAATCACGGTTTAGAGGAACATACGAGCCCATGCCGCCCTCCTCCTCATCCAGCGCGCAGGCCGCCCGCCAGCGTCTTGGTGAGCAGCTCCGCGAGATGCGCACGTCTGCGCGCCTCACCGGTCGCGAGTTCGCGCAGCGGGTGGGGTGGGCGGACGCCACCACCGTCACCAAGATCGAGAAGGCTCAGCGCACCATCACGGCCGATCATGTTCGTCTGTGGTGCCGGACCTGTGGTCAGCCACCCGAACGCGAAGCTCAACTCCTCGCCGAGCAGAGAGCCGTCTCCCAGATGTGGCAGAACTACGCCCAGCTCGCCAAATCCGCGGGCGGTGGGCTCAAGGCGCGGCAGGAACGGTTGCGTGATCGGTACTGGCAGGTAAGACGTCAGCGGACTTACCAAACCAAGGTGATCTCCGGCCTATTGCAGACCAAGGGAATGAGGGCCTTCCCCCTGAAGTGTGGACATCTCGAGGCCTGGATCATGGATCCAGGGAAGGAGGTGTCTTTGATGGCGCTGAAGCACTATCCGGAGGAGTTCAAGACCGACGCGGTGGCGTTGTTCTTGTC
>NZ_SMKU01000559.1 GCF_004349215.1 Actinomadura rubrisoli
GCCCTCGCCCACCCCCTGACCGCCCCAGTACGAACCCTGATCAACCGCCACAAAACCACAAGCCTGACATGAGCCCACAGGGACGGACCTACCGATATGTGGGACCCGCCGACCTCAAAGCCATGGTCCGGCCGGCCAACGCAGGCCGGAGTATCCGTACGCCGACCGACTTCCACAACTGGGCCTCAGAGCAGGAGCTGACTGAGCCATTCACGTTCGTCATCGACACAGAAGGCATCCTGCGGTTGGCGCCTCGCCGCAGCGAGCACGTGGCTTGCGCCGGTGGCGCGCCAGTCCTGAGCGCGGGCGAAATGACCTTCGTCCACGAGGAAGGCCGCTGGTTCGTCACAGAGGTCAGCAACCAGTCAACCGGCTACTGCCCGGACACCAACTCATGGCCGGCCGTAGCCGAAGCACTAGAGCAAGTCGGACTCGGCCACCCTCCCGGTTTCACACACGAGGTGATATTCCGCCGCTGCCCCGCCTGCCAGGAACACAACATCGTCCGCGAGGACGACTTCGTGTGCGTCTTCTGCGACAGCGATCTACCCAGAAATTGGAACATAGACGCCTCAAGCACCAATGACCTGGCGCCCTGAACCGTCGATTCGCGACAACGAACATTGCCAGCGTCACCGCCATTCATGCCAGCCCGGGACATGGCATCGTTAACCACCAAGAATGGCCTCGACCGCATTCAACTCCGGCTCGATCGAGTCCATGCTGGGACAGAATCGGAAGCAAAGGCGGAGGCGGAGGCGGAGGCGGACAAAACCAGAGGCGGAATCGGGACAGAATCGGAGGCGGAGGGGGAGACCGTGAGGTGCGCGTAGTGGGGCGACTTAGGCTTAATGGTGGGGGATGACGGCTATGCCTGTTGCGGTGCGGGCTATGGCGATGTCTCCTTCCTGGTCGGTGCGGTGCACTTGTGTGTGGAGGCGCTTCAGGAGGTCGAGGGTGAACGGGGAGGGGTGGCCGTAGTCGTTCCCCTTGCCGACGGAGATGAGGGAGACCGAGGCGTGGGCGGCGGCTATGAATCGGACGTCCTGGCTGCGGGAGCCGTGGTGCGGCACCTTGAGGACCTGCACGTGAGGGACGTTCCCCTCCAAGACGCGTTGTGCCTCCGTCTCGACGTCGCCCGCGAGGAGGGCGCTGAATCCGGGACGGCGCGCCACCAGGACGATGCTCGCGTTGTTGATCGTGGTGCCGTCGTCGGCCGGTGAAAGGGCAGGACCGGGGGCCGGTGGGCCGAGGACGGAGAGCGTAAGGTCACCGATGGTCCACCGCTGGCCGGGGAGGGCCGGGCGCGTGGTGAGGCCGGGCGTGAGGCGCGCCTCGCGTCCGGAGGTGCGCGGGGTGGTCAGGACCTCGTGGACGGTGCGGCCATGCCGGACGCCGGGTGTCCCATCGATGTGGTCGGCATGCGGATGGGTGAGGACGAGAAGCGGGACGTCCTCGATGTTCAGGCGTTTCAGGCACTCGTCGACCGGCGCGGGATCGGGGCCCGCGTCCACGACGACGGCCTGGCGTGGACCGGCGGCCAGGGCGAGGGCGTCGCCCTGGCCTACGTCGCAGACGACCATCTGCCATCCGGGAGGGGGCCAGCCGGGGGCCAGGACGCGCAGGGCGATGACGGCGACCAGCACTCCGGCCATGGCGGCGACCGCGATCGCGCGCAGGCGACGGTTGCGCAGGATCAGGGCGGCGATCCCGGCCGCCACGAGAAGGGTCACGGCGCCGAGCCCGCCACTGGCCCAGGGGATCGTGGCGTAGGGGAGGCTCGCGGCGGTGCGGGCCACCCAGGTGATCCAGCCGACGGCGAGCCCGGCCGGCCACACCAGGGCTTGTGCGAGCGGCAACGAGATGAGGGCGGTGACGGCCGCCAGCGCGCCGAGGAGCGTCGCCGGGGCGACCGCGGGGGCGGCGAGCAGGTTCGCGAACACGGAGATGACGCCTACCTCGCCCGAGAGCATCACGAGTACCGGAGCCACCGCGACCTCGGCGGCGGCCGCCACGGCGAGGGCGTCCGCCAGCGGACCGGGCACGCGGCGGGCGAGCCGTTCCCGCCAGGGCGGAGCGAGGACGAGCAGCCCGGCGGTGGCCAGCACCGAGAGCACGAACCCGTACGAGCGCGCCAGGACGGGATCGATCAGGACGAGGAGCAGGACGGCCGCTCCCAGCGCGGGGAGGCCCTGGCGCTGCCGTCCGGTGAGCAGCGCGAGCAGGCCGATGAGCCCCATGACGGCCGCCCGCAGCACACTCGGGTCAGGACGGGCGATCACGATGAATCCGAACACGGCGAGGACCGCGAGCGGCGGGGCGCGGCGTCGTCCAAGCCCGGCGATGCGGCACAGGCCGAGAACCGCTCCGATGACGATCGCCAGGTTCGCACCCGAGACCACCAGGAGGTGGGTGAGCCCGGCGGTCCGGAAGTCCTCGGCGAGCGCCGGATCCAGGCGGGAGGTGTCACCGACGACCATGCCCGGCAGGACTCCTCGCTGGTCAGGCGGAAGGCGCCCCACCGCCGCCCGCAGTCTCTCCCGGACGCGCTCGGCCGCTCGCTGGATCGCGGACGGCGGCCCCAGCACCGTGGGCGGGCCCCGGACGATCACGACGGCGGCGAGCAGTTCGGCCCGCCGGGGCGTCCGGAAGCCGCCGTTCAGCCGCACGCGCTGGCTCGGCACAAGATGGAGCCACTGGGGATCGCCCGCGATCAGCAACACGGGGACACGGACCTCGGACCTCGGGAGCGCCTCGATGCGGGCCCGAATAATGATCATCTGTCGTCCATGGCCTGGTATGGCCTGCGGATCACCGGTCACGACCGCCTCAGCCGGCGAGGAGCGACCCGCGCGAGCCAGCTCCCGCACCGGCCCCGTACCGACGGCCGTCGCGCGCAACCCGACCCCGGTTGCGGACGCTGCGGCGCATACAAGGGCCAAGCCGATCAGCCGCCGTCCAGGCCGATCTCGGCGCGCCTGGCGTGCCCCCGCACTCGCGACGCCCGCATCTCCCGGCAAGCGCCAAGCCTCCGCATCCGCGGAACGCCCCGCGTCCGTGGCACTCGGCCTGTGCCGTCCCGCCGGACGGCCCCGCGCCCCGCCGCTCACAGCCCTCGCCGTGTGGGTTTCGGTGCCGATGGTGGGCTCGGGTTGTGCGTTGCGAGGATGCCTGTCGCGGTATGGGACCTCGCGCTGGTTCGTTGCTGGCCGGTGTAGGGCCGGCTGCCTCGCGGTGGTCCGCTTCGCGCGCGGCGAGCGAGTGTTTGTGGGTAGTGCTTGTCGCTTGCTGGGTCTCGGGCGTTGGTGGGTTGAGAGGAGGTAGAGGCCTGCTGCGGCTGCGGTGGCTGCCAGCGCGTAGGTGAGGGGTGGAGGAAGCCCGATGGTGACAGCCGCCGTCAGCCACGTGGCCAAGGCCGGGGCGATCAAGCGGAGGTCGGTGGAGGTCATACGCGGACCATTGGTTTGGGTTGGCGGGTTGGCGGGAGGCGG
>NZ_SMKU01000055.1 GCF_004349215.1 Actinomadura rubrisoli
GGCGGGGCGCGGCGTGGCCGCCGCCGCGTGGGACGGCCGCTGTGCGGGCGAGGAGTGGGAGGACGCCCCGGAGCCGCTCGGGTGGGGGTCGACGCGGGGGTAGGCGTCCGCGGACAGGTAGGCGTCGATGTTGGACGGGACGTTGCGCAGCTCCCGGCCGCGCCATTCGTCCAGGACGGCCTGGGCGATCTCCATCTCCGCGCGGACGGTCTGCTCGACCATCCGGGGGATGGCGGCGTCGCGCGCCTCGCGGAGGAGGCGGGCCTGGGTGATGATGTCCTCGGCTTCGAGGATCTGGGCGTTCTGCTCGCGGCGGGCGCGCTCCTCTGCGACGCGCCGCCGGCGGTTCTCCTCGATCTCCAGGATCTCCTCGTAGAGGCTCTTCTTCGGGACGAGGGTGAGCAGCAGCTTCACGAAGATCGGCAGGCATTCGATCGAGGTGAAGAGCAGGATCAGCAGGAGGTGCGTCCAGAAGAGGGTGCCATCGCCGCTGGTGAGCTCGTTCAACGCCTTGAGCCTGAGGAGCAGCCCGTCGGACTCGGCGTTCCGGGACGCGAAGCCTTTGTCCAGGCGCGCGCGCTCTTCCTGCGCGGCGGCGAGGTCCCTGCGGACTTGGGGCAGACGTTGGCGCGCGGTGTCGACGTTCCTCTGGCGGAACGTGGCGCTGTCGCGCTGAAGGACGCTCTGGCGCGCCGCGATCTGGTCGCGGACGCGCTTCAGCTCGGCCTCGGCGTCGTCGAGCTGCTGCTTGCGCTGGCGGGCGATCGGGCCGTCGCCCGGCCTGCACTGGCCGCGCCGGCCGCCGAGCTCGCAGACGAGGCGCTCGCGGGCGTCGGACACGCGCTTGAGCGCGGCGCCCTCGTCCTTGCGGAGGCCGGCGATGGTGGGGTCGGCGTTCAGGTCGGTGCCGGTGTCGCCGTTGCTGCTGATGACGCGTTCGAGCCGCTTGGCCTCGGTGTCCAGCACGGCGATCCGTTGCCCGAGCTTGCCGGACTGGGCGTCGCCGGCGTTGGCGTTGGCGGCGGCCGACTTCATCCGCTCCAGCTGCACGTCGATCTCCGGCTTGAAGATCTGCAGGACGAGCGGCGTGGAGATGACCACGCCGATCAGAAGGGCGAAGAGCAGGCGGGGCGCGGCGAGGTAGAAGGCGTGGCGCTTGCGGTCCTGGCGCTGGATCGTGGTGACGAGCCAGCGGTCCAGCATCATGATGCCGATGCCCCAGAGAAGGGCGAAGACCAGCGCGAACACCAGCGGCGCCTTGACCGCCATGGACAGGGCGAATGCCATGGAAATGGCGGCCATCACGGCGGTGATCAGCACCGCCGCGCCGATGCCCTGGTATTTGCCGCGCTCGCTCGGGCATTGCGCGAGGATTTCCGGCCGCGCGCCCGACAGCCAGATCAGCGGACGGAATCCGGCCGTTCGGCCGATGAGGCTCGTCATGGGCGCTGCTTTCGGCGGGGGCCCTCGCCGACGCGGGCGCGCAGCGCGGGCAGGCGCAGGAACGGGACCGCCGGGACGTGCCAGCGGAGCCGGGGAGCGGGCGGCGCGGACGGGGCGCGCGACGGCGTCAGGCGGCGCAGCAGCAGCGGGCCGCAGGCGACGCCGTCGGCTCGCGCGTGCAGCGCGCGGAGAAGGGGTTCGTGGCGGGTGAGCGCCGCCTCGTCGAGCGCGACTCTCGGCGGGAGGAGTGCGGTGACCCGCGACGGCCGTGACGGCATGCGGGGAGGATCCTCATGGGCAGGGACCATGTCTGGTGGCCATTCCTGTTCATTCGGGACGAGCGGGGTGATGAGGAAACTCGGTGACGCTGCGGGGGCCGAGAGAGGCAGGATAGCGTGCGAACGTAGACAACTCCGTGTCACGCTGTGCGTACTCCAACGAACCTGTCCGGATCCGGTCAGTTGGGTCGAAAGTACCCGAGTTCGCGCCGGGAGTTTGTGTCACATGGCATTAACCGGTGTGGGGCACTCCCGTACAATCCGGCCACTGGCAGGTCTCGCCCGATCGCCTACCCCCGACGTCCCCCCGAATGGTTCGAATGCTCAACGTGGCTGAAACATGCGTGGGTACCCGCGCCCTCGGACCCGGCAGGCGGTCGGTCGTGTGGGTCCAGGGCTGCCCGTTCCGCTGCCCGGGGTGTCTCGCGCCCGAGTGGATCCCCGACCGTCCGGCCCGGCGGGTGGCGCCCGCCGATCTGGCCGCCGAGCTGCTCGCCGATCCCGGGGTCACGGGCCTGACGTTCTCCGGCGGCGAGCCGATGGAGCAGGCCGCCGGGCTCGCGGAGGTGGCGCGGCTGGCCCGGCGGGACCGTTCCGGGCTGACGGTGGTCTGCTTCACCGGGTACCGCCTCGAAAGGCTGCGCGACCGTCCGCCCGGGGACGGCGTGGGCGCGCTGCTGGCCGAGGTCGACGTCCTGATCGACGGGCTGTACGTCGCGGCGCGCGACGACGATCGCGGGCTGCGCGGCAGCTCCAACCAGCGCGTCCACCATCTGACGGGCCGCCTGCGGGACGCCGGGGACGCGCTCGCCGGGGGCCCGCGCAAGATCGAGATCCGCGTCCGGGACGGAGCGGCGCTGTTCGTGGGCGTCCCGAGCCGTGCCCTCGCCGCCGCGTACCCGCCGCCGGTCACGGTTGGTGAAGGGGCGAACGCGCGGGCCGTTCCCGGCGTCCAATCGGGTGGCGCCGGTGCGTCCGGTGCCCGCGCTGAGACGGATGGCCGTGCCGACACGGAGAGGAGCGCGCGGTGAGCGGTGCGAAGCGGATCACGGTGGACGCGGGGGCGTGGCAGGAGGCCAACGCGGCGGCGGCCCGGCTCCGCGCGGTCCGGCGCGACGTGCCCGCTCTGTTGGAGGGCGTCCGGCGGCAGCAGCGCGAGGAGCTCGACCGGGCGTTCGGCGAGGTGGAGGGCCGGCAGCGGCGCGTCGAGCAGGTCCTCACCGGGCTCAGCGACGAGGCGCGGCGGTCGGAGCTGCGCACCGCCAAGCGCCTGCGCGACCAGTCCGAGCGGCTGCGCGGCCGGCTCGCGTCGGCGGTCGACGAGATGCGCGCCGGGCAGGACGAGCGGATCCGCGAGGCCGTCGAGCGCGAGCGGGCCGAGCGGCGCGAGGAGCTCCAGGCGCTCGGCCGTGAGCTGGACGGGCTGCGCGCCGACCGCGACCGCGCCGCGTCCGTGGCGGAGCGGACCCTCGCCGACGCGCGGCTGATGCGCGACGCCATCCGCGCCGAGCTGCCGCACGAGCGGTTCGCCCCGGGGCGGCTCGACCGGCTGGAGCGGCGCATCGCGACGGCCGAGGGCAACCTCGCCGACGGGCTGGCGGCCGAGTCGCTGAGCCTGCTCCAGGAGACGTTCCTCGAACTCGCCGACCTGCGCGCCGAGCTGGTGCTGCTCGACCAGGAGTGGCAGGCGGCACGGGTCGCGGCGCTGGACGCGCTGACCGTCGTCGCCGAGCGGGTGCGGTTCGCCGCCCGGCTCCCGGCGCCCGACGAGCGCGGCGAGCCGATCAAGGGGCTGACGTTCGACGTGGACCACTGGTCGGGCGGCGAGCTGGCCCGCGTCCGCGCCGACCTCGACGCGCGTGCGGGCGAGGTCCGCGACGGCGGAGCGCCGACCACGGGCGAGTTGCGCGAGGTCGTCCGGCGGGAGGCGCCGGATCTGGAGCGGCGCTTCGAGGAGGCCGTGACCCGCGCGACCGCCGCGCTGCTGGCCTCGCAGGCGCGGGTGAACGTCGCCGAGCAGGTCGTGGACGCGGTGGAGGACGCCACCGGGTTCGCCTGGACGGAGAACGCCTACGCGGGCGACGACCAGCGCGCCGCGTTCTACAGCAAACTGCGCCACCTCAACGACAACGAGATCGTCATCGAGGTCTCGCACGAGGACGTCGACGACGGCCCCGGGACGCTCGCCGTGCGCATCCTGTCCTACGACCGCGACACCGCCTCGGAAGAAGAGCTCGCAGAGCGCGCGCGGGAGATCGCTTCGGGATTGCGTGAGCGCGGCCTGCCCGTTGGCGACCCGGTCGCCGACGCGCCGCGCCCTGATCCGGGCCTCGCCGACTTCGACTCGATCAGGACGGCCAAGCGCGGCGCCGCGTCCCCACGTCCGCGACCGGACGAGCGTCGGTGAGCGTGGCGTCCGCCGAGCGGCTCGCCGCCCTGCACCGGGCGGTCGCGGAGGGCGATCCGGTGCTGATCGTGCACGGTCCCGGGGCGGACGACGCGTTCGTGGACGGCTCGTACCGGACCTACGGGATCGAGATCGCGCTTTGGGAGGCGCTGCGGGCCGCCGGGTACGAGCGCATCGTCTTCTACTCGCTGCACCGCAAGGTGTACTTCCGGGACGAGGAGTCCCGCCGCCTGACCCGCCCGGAGGCCGCCGCCGCCGTGCCCCAGGGGCGCGCGGGCGGAGGCGGGCGGCGGATGCGGTCCGGGTTCAGCGGCCCGCTCGGCGACCGGGTGGTCACACAGGCTTCGGGCTCCACGGCCGTCCTCGATCCCGTCCCGGTGACCGCGCCGCCCACCAGCGGCCCGCCCACCAGTGACCCGCCGCCCGCTGCCACACCATCGCCGCCCGCCGCCACGCCATCGCCCGCCGCGGGCCCGCCGCCCTCCGGCGGGATGACCGACGCGCACGCCGTGATGACGCTCGACCACCTCATGCGGCAGGACGGCACCCGTACCGCGGTCGTGATGCCGCACGCGGAGGAGGTCCTCAGCCACACGGTGGCCGGGCGGGCGCTGGCGACGGTGTTCGCCGAGTGGGTGGCCTACCGGGGCAGCGCCCACAACAAATGCGTGCTCGTCTCGCGGAAGGCTTCGCTCGCCGAGGTGCGGGAGTTCGTCCACGAGGCGCGGGGGTTCCCGGCGCTGGAGGAGTGGACGCGGCAGCTGAGCGCCCGGCCGGGCCGTCCGGGGCGGGTGGCCGAGCCGGACGAGGCGGAGCTGGAGCGGCTCGTGCACGTCCTGCGGCTGACCGGCCGGCCGCGGCTGCGGATCGGCGACTGGGCGGGGCTGGAGCGGGCCGTCCGGGCGATGGCGGCGACGGCGGAGCCGGCCCGCGCCTGGGAGCAGCGGCTGCGGCGGCTCGCCGCCGAGGAGGTCCCGCTGGACGCGGCGGTGCTGCGCGAGCGCGGCTGGGCGACGTCCGCGGCGGACCAGGAGGACGTGTGGCGGCGCCTCGACCGGCTGGCGGGGCTGGAGGCGGTCAAGGAGTACCTCGCCGGGATGCGGCTGCTGATCGAGGCGGAGGCCCGGATGCGGGCCGAGGGGCGCGGCACCGCCGAGCCCGCGGCGCACCACCTGGTCTTCACCGGCAACCCGGGGACCGGCAAGACGACGGTGGCGCGGCTGGTCGGCGAGATGTACCGGGAGTTGGGCGTGCTGCGCCGCGGGCACCTGGTGGAGGCGACCGCGGCGACGCTCCTCGGGCAGTACGTGGGGGAGACCGCGCAGAAGACCCAGGCGGTGATCGACAGCGCGCTGGACGGGGTGCTGTTCATCGACGAGGCGTACGCGCTCGCCGACCAGGGCGAGGGGTTCGGCGGCGACGCGATCGGCACGCTGCTGACCCGGATGGAGAACGACCGGGGACGGCTCGTGGTGATCGCGGCGGGCTACCCGGACCGGATGAAGGACTTCCTGGACGCCAACCCCGGGCTCCGCCGCCGGTTCCCCGAGGCCAACGTGATCGCGTTCCCCGACTATGACGCGGCGACCCTCGCCGGCATCGCGCTGGCACGGCTCCGCGAGCAGGGGCTGACCTGGACGGCGGAGCTGGAGGACGGCCTGCGGCGCGTGGTGGAGGGGCTGCACCGCACGCGCGGCCCCGGGTTCGGGAACGCCGGCGCCATGCGCGACCTCGCCGACGACGTGAAGCGCCGCTGGGTCGTGCGGACGCGGGCCGCCGTCGACCGCCCGCTGGAGGCCGACGACCTGCCCGAGCGGTTGCGCGTCCATCTGCGGCCGCGGGTGCCGGAGCTGCCCGTCCTGCTGGGGGAGCTGGACGGGATGATCGGCCTGGCCCCGGTGAAGGAGGCGATCCGCGCGCTGGTCGCGCAGGTCGCGCTCAAGCAGCGGCGGGGCAGGGGCGAGGTCGTCGCGCCGCACCTGCTGTTCCTCGGGCCGCCCGGCACCGGGAAGACGAGCGTGGCGCGGATCGTCGGCCGGATCTTCCGCGACCTCGGCCTGCTGACGAAGGGGCACGTCGTGGACACCGGCCGCGCCGACCTGGTCGGCGAGTACATCGGGCACACGGCGCCGCGCACGCGGGAGAAGATCCAGGAGGCGCTGGACGGGGTGCTGTTCCTCGACGAGGCGTACGCGCTGGCCCGCGGCGACGACGGCCGCGACTTCGGCCGGGAGGCGCTGGACACGCTCACGCAGGAGATGGAGAACCTGCGCGGCCGGCTCACGGTCATCGCCGCCGGGTACCCGTCCGAGATGCGGTCGTTCCTGGCCGCCAACACCGGGCTGCGGTCGCGGTTCTCGGTCCAGGTGGAGTTCCCCGACTACGCGCCGCAGGAGCTGGTGGAGATCCTGGAGTCGATGGCCGCCGCCGAGGGCTACCGGATCCCGGCGGAGACCCGCGCCCGCGCCCTGGCGTGGCTCGCCGCCGAGCGGCGCGCCCATCCCGGCGACTTCGGCAACGCGCGGGCCGTCCGGGAGCAGCTGCTGCCCGCGATGGAGGTGCGGCTGGCCGCGCGCACGGCCGAGCACCCGGACGCCGACGTCGACACCTTCCTGCCCGAGGACGTGCCCGATGCCGGCCGGTAGCGCGCCGCCCGCCCAGGGCGTGGGCAGGGTCCGTCCGGGGTGTCCGGTCTGCGGGTACCCGATCGCGCACGAAGAGGTGCGGTGCGCCGAATGCCGGTGGCTGCTGCACGGCGAGTGGCGGCTCGGCGCGCCGGGCCCGGACGCGCTGCGCGACTTCGACGAGCGCCTCGCCGCCGCCCGCCGCGAGCGCGACCTGATGGCCGTCGTCCGCGCCGGACTGTCGGACGACGCGCACGTGCGCGGCGGGACGCCGGGCCCGCAGGAGTGGGAGGCGGCGAGGCGGGCGGTGGCGGCGCCGCCGATGTCGGACGCGGCGCTGCGGACGGCCCTCGCGAACGCGCTGCACCGGCTGGGGCCCGGCCGCGGCCTGGTCATCGCCGAGGTGGGCGTGGACGACGCGCTGGCCGTGATCCGGATCCGGCTGGACGATCTGGCGATCCCGCGCGAGCACGGCCCGTCCGAGATCGTCGCGTGGGAGACGGCGCTGCCGATGCTGTCCCGCGACCCCGGCGGGCGGCGGTTCCAGCTCGCGGGCGGGCTCGCCGGCCTCGACCGCGACATGCTCTGGCGGGCGCTGCGGGACGGCCTGCCGCAGCGGCTGGACGAGCCGGGCGACGACGTCCTGCTGGTGAACCGGGAGATCGGCTGGCCCGTCCCCGACCGGGCCGTGCGGATCCTCCGCAAGCGCCATCCGGGCGCCGAGGTGGTGCCCGCCGGGCGGCTCGGCGCGCGCGACCTGCTGGGTCCGCTGATCGCGGCGCTCCCCGCGCGGCACGAGGTGGGGCTGCTGGCGGTCGACGTCGAGCCCCGCACCCGCCGCGTCCGCCCCCGGCTGATCCCGCTGTTCCCCGCCGGCACCCCGGCCGGGACGGAGCGCGCCGTCCCGGTGGCGCGCCCGCCGGGCGACGCCGCCGCGACCGTCCTCGCCGCCATCGCCGCGACCCCGGAGCGCTGGACCCTGCTCGCCGCGGGCTCGGCCTCCCTCCCCGCCGGAGGCCGCACCGACGTGCGGCTCGTCCTGGACGGGCCGGGACGGGTCCGCATCACCGCGCCGGACGGGCTGCGGCCGGTCACCGAGCGGCTGCCCGACCTGCTGGACGGGCTGCCCGACCGGCTGGACGTGCTCACCGAGCCGGTCGACCTGATCTGCGCGGTGGAGCTGGGCGGGGTGGACGAGCAGGTCCGGCGGCGGCTCGACCTGCTGCGCGACCTGGTGTCCGTCCTGGACGTGACGTATCCGGGCTCCGGCCTGGTCCGGGTGGCGGTGCTCGGCTACCGCGACCACGCCTACGGGCGGGGCAGGGAGCGCCGCCAGACCGTCCTCGGCGACTGGCTGGGGACCCCGGTGAAGGCCGTTGAGGCGCTGTCGCGGCTGCGGCCGAGCCCCATCGAGTACCCGGAGGCGTCTCCGGTGGAGGACGTCCTGCATGAGATCGCCGCCCGGCTGGCCCGAAGCCGCACGCTGTCCACCGGCCCGATCCCCCGGACGTCCCTGAGCGCGACCGCAGCGCACGGGCGGCCGTCCCGCACCGTCCTGCTGACGGTGGGCGCCCGCCCGCCGCACCCGCCCGTCCAGGGCGACGACGACGTGCTGCCCTGCCAGTTCGAGCGGAGCTGGCAGGCGGCGCTCAGCACCATCACCCGCGCGGGCGTCGCCTGCGCCACCGTCCTGCACACGGACGGCCCCCGGGACCATCCGGTCTGGGCGGCCCTCGGCGCGGCGGCGCTGCACGACCTCGACGACACCGACGGGCGGCGGCTCGGGGTGGGCCTGGGGCTCCTCCCGCCGGTCCCGCAGACACTCAACCTTCCCTTGGCCGACCCGGAACGAGGTGCCCGGTGACCGACCCTTCGCAGTTCTCTCCGCCTCCACCGAACGCACCACAAGGCCCGCAGGGGCCGCACAACCCGAACGTCGTGCAGCCCCAGCGGGAGCTGCGCCGCATCGGGCTGTGGGGTGCGCCCGAGAGCGGGAAGACGACCTTCCTGGCGGCGCTCCAGGTGGCGGTGCTGCGCAACACCGACAACTGGATGCTGTACGGGGTGAACGAGGAGTCCAACGACTTCCTCGACACCCAGACCGGGATGCTCACGCAGCATCGCCGGTTCCCTGCGGCGACGAAGTTCTCCAACGCGCTGAGCTGGACGCTGCGCGGCTCGACGGAGCTGCCGACGGGCAAGCGGTTCGGCAAGAAGACCAAGGACGTGCCGCTGGAGTTCAACATCGACCTGCTGGACTCGCCCGGAGCGGTTCACGCGAGCAAGTCCGTCTCGACCGGGGCCGCGCCGTCCGAGGGCGACAACCTGGGGTTCGGCGACGAGGCGGAGGAGGTGCACACCGAGGTCGAGGAGGACCAGATCATCGAGCACCTCGCCGGCTGCGACGGGATCGTCTACCTGTTCGACCCGACGCGCGAGCGGCGGCAGGGCGACTCCTACAGCTACTTCCAGCGGACGCTGCTGAAGCTGTCGCGGCAGGTGTTCCGCGACCGGGGCTCGGCGGACGCGCGGTTGCCACAGTACCTGGCCGTGTGCGTCACGAAGTTCGACGCGCCGGAGGTGTACCGGCGGGCCCGGGTCGGCGGGTACCTGTCCTACGACGACACCCCGCAGATGCTGCCCCGCGTCCGGGAGGACTCGGCCGGGCACTTCTTCGCCGAGCTGTGCAAGGACTCGAAGGTCGGCAACGCCGACCTGGTGCTCAGCAGCATTCAGAAGTATTTTCATCCCGACCGGGTGCGCTATTTCGCGACGTCGGCGGTCGGGTTCTACCTCGGGGAGGCCGACCGCTTCACCGAGAACGACTACTGGAACATCAGCAAGAGCGCCGACGGCAGCGTGGAGATCCGCGGCAAGGTGTGGCCGATCAACGTGGTGGAGCCGGTGCTGTGGCTGGGCCGGCGGCTGCCCGGCGACGCGAACGGGAGCGCCCGTTGACGGTGACGGGAGAGATGCCGCGATGGTCCAGGTGACCGCCGGCTGGGCGCTGTTCGGCAAGCGTCCCGGCAGCAGCGACGACTACGGGGTGCTGAACAGCAGCCGGGAGCCGTTCACCCAGGCCGGGTTCACCCGGATCATCCGCCGGTACGGGCTCGGCACCCCGCCCGCGCACCGGACGGGCGAGGGCGCGCTGCCCTGGGTGACGATCAGCTGGGTGGGCGAGGCGCCCGACCGCTACCTCGGCATGTCCATCGAGGACTGGACCGAGCACCGCGACGGCTCGGGCCGTCCGGTCGCGTTCACCAAGTACATCTGCGTCCCGTACCAGGAGGTGGAGGCGGCGCCGGTCTCCTATACCGCGCTCTACCGGGAGCTGCTGCGGCTCGACCTGCCCATGGACGGCGCGCCCGGCGAGCGGGTCACGCTCGTCACGCCGGAGTACTCGCCCGCCGACCTCGCCCGCGACATCGACCGGTTCGACCGGCAGAAGGTGATGCGGACGGCGGCGCTGCTGCTGGACGGCCGGGTCGACGTCGTCCACGCCGGCGAGGCGACCCTGCTGGACCGGCTCACGTTCCTGGACGCGGTGGCGGCGCTGCTGCCGTACGGGTACCGGGCCGACTTCACCGGCGCGACGTGGGCGGCCGGCGCGGCCGGCAAGATCCGCCTGGCGTTCACGCGGCGGGCGCGCGACGGCGCGCGCGAGGTGAGCTGGCGCGGCCCGGCCGAGGCCACGCCCCTGTCGAAGACCGCCAGCGGCTACCTGCGGCTGCTGAACGAGCTGCTCATGCGCAACCGGGACCTGGCGTGGCTCGTCGGCTACCTCGCCGCCGACAGCGAGCCGCGCGACTTCGGGGACCCGAGGCACGCGCTGCGGCGGCTCTCGGACGTGGAGTGGCCGCGCGCCGTCGCCCAGGCCGTCCGCGCGGGCAGTCCGGGGCTGGCCGACGAGATACGCAGGCTGCTGGTCGGCCCCCGGCTCCAGGAGATCGCGCCCGCCGACCAGAGCCGGGTGCTCGGCTGCCTGATCCGCGAGGGCGAGCCCGACGACCTGCCGCTGGTCGAGCGGCGCTGGGACCAGGCGGCCCCGACGGGCGGCATCGAGCTGACCGAAGCGCTGGTCGACGCCGCGGCGCGGCTGCTGTGGCGGGAGGAGCCCGACGGCCGGGTCTCGCGGTACGCCGCGTTCGCCGCGCAGCGCCGCCTCACCGACCCGTTCCTCGCCGGGCTGGTCCGGCGCGGCGAGACGGCCAGTCCGTCGCGGCCGGCGCGCGCGCTGGCGGCGGAGCTGATCCGCGACCATGTGGACCCGTCCGACCCGTCGTCGGCCGGTTCCCATCTGCTCACCGTGTTGGACCGCAACCACGCGCTGGCGGCCGTGCTCCTGGCCTCCGAGCACCGCGGGCCGGAGCGGATCGCGGCCTGGGTCGGCTGGCTCAGCGGGCGGCTCCGCGACATGCTGCCGCCGTTCCGGGACGTGCTCGCCGGCAAGGAGGTGCGCGCCGCGGTGCTGGGCGGCTTCGCCGACGGGCAGCCGGAATGGGCGTCGGCGCTGATCCGGGTCACGGGGCGGCTCGGGCGCCTGAATCTCGTCCTGCCCGGCCTGCTCTCCTGGCTGGGCGGCCGCGCCTCCAGCACGGCCTCCCGCACCTTCGCCCGGGGAGTGCTCGGCGACCTGGAGACCGACGAGCGCGGCGGGCAGGGTGCGACCGACGCCCTGCTGCTCATGCTCGGGGCGCCCCCGCGCTTCCTCGCGAACGCGTCCGGCGCCGCCGACTTCGCCATGTACGAGAAAGGCTTCCTCTGGGCCTGGCTGAACTGCCCCGTCCCGAGCATGGCCGGGACGATGGTGCACGGGCTGGCCGACGCGCTGCGCTCGCGCCCGTGGGCGGGCGACCCCGATCGCGCCGACGCGGTGATCAACCTGGCCAGGGGGCTGCTGTCCCAGGGCGAGCAGGACTGGACGCCGCTGATCTGGGTGCTGGACGCCGAACCGCCCGACCCCGACCTGGTGGCGCGGCCCGCGTTCGGCGAGCTCCGCAAGCGGCTGCGGGAGAACGAGGCGGCCCACCGGCCCGCGGAACTGATGCCCGCGTCCGGGATGACACCCCCCGGCCCCAACGGAGCGGCCCCCGCCGAGGGGGCCGCCGCGCCGGCGCCGCTCCTGACGCAGCCCGCCCCGGGCGCGCACGGACCGCTCGCCCCGGACGCCGGGTTCGACGAGGTCGCCAAGTTCTACCTGGACGTCGCCATGCGCCCCTGGGGGAGCGCGGCCACCGCGCTGATGGCCGTCGCCGACGCGGGACGGCCGCTCACGGCGGAGGAGGCATACACCCTGATGAAGGAGGTCGAGTACGCCGTCGCGTACCGCTACGACCGCGATCAGGCCGACCGGTACGTCCGCCATCTGACCGAGGCCGTCATCGGGGGCACGCTGGGCGTGGACGTCGCGGCCGAGTTCCGCGCCGTCCTCGCCGACTTCGCCTCCCAGGAGGTCGTCCGCCAGGTGGCGCTGATCGAGGCCGCGGGCATGGAGGTCCCCGGGCAGCCTGGGTGGGAGCCGAGCGAGCAGGTCCGCACCCGGCTCGACGAGATCAAGTCGTCCCTTGAACGGGTGGCCAAGATAGGCCGCGGCGGCCTGCGGCGGCTGCGGCGCAACAGGCCGGACGGATGAGCGGCCTGCTGTCCGTCGCGCTGGACGCCGGGTCGGCGACCACGCGGCTGGCGCTGGGCGGCCCCGGCGTCCCGCCCGTGGTCGAGGCGCGGCCGACGCCGGACGGCGACCTCGCGGTCTTCCTGTCGAAGCTGCTGGAGGCGGGCCGGGCGCGGGCGCCCGGCGCGATCGCCGGGATGACGGTGACCGTCCCCGAGGCGTGGCAGGACGGGACCGCCGAGGGCGTCCGCGCCTACGAGCGGCTCCGCCGGACCGTCCTGGAGGAGCTCGGCTGGCCGCGGGTCACCTGGCTCGGGCAGGCCGGGTGCGTCGCCGCCGAGGCCGTCGCCGGGCGCCCGCGACCCGGCGGCCCGGTGCTGGTCTGCGACCTCGGGGCCCGGACGGTCGGCGCCGCGCTCTGCGCCGCCGGCGGCCGGTCCCTGCGGGTGGCGTCCGTCGCGGTCGCCGAGCGCGACCAGGGCGCCGGGCTCGCGTTCGACGCGGCCGTGGCGGCGGCGGCCCCCGTGGACGGGTTCGAGGCCCTGTTCGCCGGTGCCCGGGCCCGGCACGGGCGCCGCGCCGCCGTCGTCCTGCCGCGCGCCTGGACCCACCCGCGCTACCGGGAGGCGCCCGTCTACCGGGTCGGCGACACCGACATCACCGCCGGGACGCTCATCGACGCGTTCGGCGCCACCGCCGCCGCCCTCAAGGACGTCGTGAGCCGCGTCCTGGACGGCTCCGGGTCCCCGGCCGCGGTGGCGGTCGCCGGGAAGTTCGGGGTGTTCCCCCTGGTCGGCCGGATGCTGACCGACGAGCTCGCGCCGCCGGAGCCGCCGATGGTGCTGGGCCCGGCCGCCGCGGTCCGGGGCGCGCTGCGGATCGCGGCCGGGGAGATCGAGGTGGCGCCCCCGGACCGTCCCGCCGTGACGCTGCCCCTGCACCGCGTCCGGCACGGGCTGCTGGAGGTCCGGGACGTGCCGCTCGACCCGTCCACCGACTACGCGTCCCAGGACGGCTACCCGGTGCTGGTGGAGGTCCCGGCGGAGGGACCCGCCCCCTTCGGCGTCCGGGTGGACGGCCTGGACGTCCCAGTCCGGCCGCCGGACCTGCCGCCCGGCTCGTACCGGGTGGGGCTGCGCCCGTCCCACACCGGTCCCGGCGTCCTCGTCCTCGCCCCGACGGCCGGCGGGGAGCCGCGCCTGTGCCCCCTCGCCGAACCCCCGACGGAGCCGCCCCGATGACCACCGACCTGAAGGCCCTGATCGCCGCCGCCCTCGCCGAGGACGGCCCGGTCGCCGCGCTGACCGTGCTGCGCGGCGCGGCGGACTGGTCGGCCGAGGCCCTCGCCGCGGGCCTCGCCGACGATGTGGCCGCGTTCCAGGCCGTGGTGGCGCTGGACGACGCCCTCGACCGGCTCGCCGCCGTCGAGCGCGCCGTCCCGGCCCTCGTGGAGGCGGCCTCGCCGGGCCGTCCCGTCCAGGACCACCTGCGGGAGCGGCACGCCGAGCTGGCCGCCGCGCGCGACCGCCTCGCCACCGACCGGGCCGCGCTGGACGATCTCGGCCGTGCCGAGCGGGAGCTCGCCGAGGTGGCCGCCGAGCACGACCGGCTGCGCGGCCGCGTCGCCGAGCTGCGCCGCCTGCGCCGCCTCGCCGACGAGGTCGAGGACCTGCGCGCCCAGGAGGAGGCCCTCACCGCGCAGGCCGCCGCCCTGACCGCCCCGGCCGAGGACGCCGAGCGCGCCGCCGGGCAGGCCGCGGGGGAGCTGCTCCGGCTCACCCGCGAGCAGCTCGCCGTCCTGGACCCGCAGGTCCGGCAGGCGATCGAGGACGCAGCCGCCGCGCACGCCGAGCTGTCGGACCTGCGCGAGCGGCTCGACGGCGCCGAGGAGCGCATCGAGGCGTCCCGCGCGGAGCTGGCCGAGGCCGCCCAGGGCTTCGACCGGCTGCGCGACCGGCACGAGCAGATCCTCGGCCCCCTGCGCGCCTACCGCCGGGCCGACCGCGACCTGGCCGCCGCGCTGAACGGCGGCGCCCTCTCCCTGACCAAGGACTCCGGCCTAGAACGCGCCGAGCGGGAGCTCGCCACCATCGAGGAGCGCCTCGCCGCGATCGACGAGGTCCTGGCCCGCGTCCTCACCGACCACGCCCAGGCCCACGAGAAGGCCCGCACCACCCTCGGCTGGGCGGGATGATCGGTACCGATGGGCGGGCTGATCGGTACCGAGCTTGGTTGAGCAGTGCTTAAGGTCGGTAGGAAAGGCTTTGTGAAGGGTTAATGACTGGACGTTCCGCATGGCCCTGGGCAGACTCGTTGGCCCAGGTCACGCGCTGAACCGGAGGAGCGGCATGAGAATCGGGATCGTCGGGGCCACCGGCCAGGTCGGGAGCGTGATGCGCAGCATCCTGGCCGAACGCGGGTTCCCGCTCGACGAGCTGCGGCTGTTCGCCTCCGCGCGCTCGGCCGGGCGGAGGCTGCCGTGGAACGGCACCGAGATCACCGTCGAGGACGCCGCGTCCGCCGACTACAGCGGCCTCGACATCGTCCTGTTCTCCGCCGGCAAGACCTCCTCGAAGGAGCTCGCGCCCAGGGTCGCCGCCGCCGGCGCCGTCGTGATCGACAACTCCTCGGCCTGGCGGATGGATCCGGGCGTCCCGCTCGTCGTCTCCGAGGTCAACCCGCACGCCGTCGCCGACCGGCCCAAGGGGATCATCGCCAACCCCAACTGCACGACGATGGCCGCGATGCCCGTCCTGCGCCCGCTGCACGCCGACGCCGGCCTGACCGCCCTCGTCGTCGCCACCTACCAGGCCGTCTCCGGCAGCGGCCTCGCGGGCGTGGCGGAGCTGCACGAGCAGGCCGGCAAGGTCGTCGCGGGCGCCGACCGGCTCACCCACGACGGCGCGGCCGTGGAGTTCCCCGAGCCCCGGGTGTACGTGCGGCCCATCGCGTTCAACGTCCTGCCGATGGCCGGCTCGATCGTCGAGGACGGCCTCGCCGAGACCGACGAGGAGCAGAAGCTCCGCAACGAGAGCCGCAAGATCCTGGAGATCCCCGGGCTCAAGGTCTCGGGCACCTGCGTTCGCGTCCCGGTGTTCACCGGGCACTCCCTGCAGATCAACGCCCGCTTCGAGCGCCCGATCGGCCCCGAGCGCGCCAGCGAGCTGCTGTCGGGCGCCCCCGGCGTCGTCCTGTCCGACGTCCCGACGCCGCTCCAGGCCGCCGGCCGGGACGCCACCTACGTGGGCCGCATCCGCCGCGACGAGACCGCCGACAACGGACTGGCCCTCTTCTGCTCGGGCGACAACCTCCGCAAGGGCGCGGCCCTCAACGCCGTCCAGATAGCCGAGTTGGTCGCCGCCGAGTGAACCGCCGGGCTACCCGGCGCGGCGCCCCTTGACCTCCAGGGTGTCCAGGAGCGTCGCCGTGGTGCGGGCGATCTCCTCCACGGCCTGGTCGAAGGCTGCGGCGTTGTGGGCGGCGGGGGCACGGAAACCGGAGATCTTCCGGACGTACTGGAGCGCGGCCGCCCGGACGTCCTGGTCGGTCACGTCCTCGGCGAAGGGCGGGCGGAGCGTTTTGATACTGCGGCACATGCCCCCATTGTCACCCCTGCCACCGACAACGCACCCGTGAGGCCCCGACAACGGGCATGCGAGGCCCCCGGCAAGGGACGTGTGAGGCCCCCGGCAACGGACGTGTGAGGGCCCCGGCAACGGACGTGTGAGGCCCCCGACGCCGAGGACAGTGGCGCCGGGGGCCGGCGGGGGGCGGGTCCCCGTCCAGTCGCGGAGGGCCGTACGGGACGGGCCGAGATCGTCCCGTACGGCCACCAGCGATCAGCCCGTGCAGGTGGTGGGCTCACCGCCGGCCGCCGGGACGCTGACCGCGTTCCACGCGTCCCGGGTGCGGGTGAAGTCGGTGCAGGTCGCCTTGCCGGCCTTCACCAGGTTGAGCACGGCCTGGAGGGACGTCTTGCGGACGGTCCCGTGGGTCCAGGTGCTGGTCTTCATGTTGAGGGTCGACATGAAGATCAGGCCGGCCTTCTGCACGCCGACACCCGTGACGGTGGATTTGTTGCAGGTCGGGCTGTTGGGCCGCCCGTTCTTCGGGTCATTGGCGTGGGAACCCTCGGCGAGCAGGTAGAACCAGTGGTTCTGGACGCCCGCCGCCGCGTGCACCTCCATGATGGGCACGGCGGAGCTGTAGCAGTTGGGGTTCCCGTTGACCTTGGACGGGTTGGACATGACGCGGATGGGGCCCTGGCCGACGAGGTCGACCTCCTCGCCCACGTCGTAGTCCGGCGGGTCGTAGTTGAGGAGGGCGGTGTTGCCGGAGATCTGCTCGGCGACCCTCGGCTCGTTGATGTACCACTCGGTGAGGGCGCCGAAGATGTCGCCGGTCGACTCGTTCAGGCCGCCCTTCTCGTTGCCGCCGCCGGAGCCGCCCGGCGTGTTCTGGAAGATGGCGTGGCCGAGCTCGTGCGCCACGACGTCGGTGGGCGTGGCCTGGCGCGTGCTGGACTGGTTGCGGCCGAAGTTGGCGTAGCTCCCGTTCCAGTACGCGTTGGCCTGGTTGAGCCCGGCGCGCATGGGCCAGCCGCCGCCGTTGCCGTTGAGGCCGTTGCGCCCGAGCCATGCCTTGACCATGTCGGACTCGCTCTGCGCGGCCTTCATGGCGTCGACGCAGGCGGTTTCGAGGTCGGTGCCGACCGCGTTGCCCCAGGCGTCGTCGGTACCGGTGTAGATGGTGCCGCTCTGGTCGGCGCAGCTGATGCCGGGCCGTCCGAGGTCGCGCATGGTGAAGGACCCGCCGGAGCCGGTGGTGGCGATGCTGGTCGGCTTGTTCTTGCCGCCGTGGTAGAAGCTCTGGTCGTCGGCTGCGTCGACCACCTCGTCCCAGGTGTTCACCACCTTGCCGGTGACGGCGTCGACGAGGACGTGCAGGCTGGCGGGCCGTACCGGGGCCGCGGCGGCCATGCCGTACGAGCCCTTGGGGCCGTGCTTGCCGGCGATCCCATAGGAGCCCTTCGGGCCGTGCTTGCCGGCGATCCCGTAAGAGCCCTTCGGGCCGGGCGGTGCGGCGAACCCGTAGGAGCCCTTGGGGCCGGGCGGGCCGGCCAGGCCGTAGGAACCGTCCGGCGGGGCGAATCCGTAGGAACCGTCCGGCGGAGCGAAACCGTAGGAACCGTCCGGCGGAGCGAAGCCGTACGAGCCGTCCGGCGGGGCGAAGCCGTACGAGCGGGGAGGACGGCGCTTGCCGTGGACGACGGTCTCGTAGACCAGCCGGCCGGAGCCCTCCGCGACGACGGTCAGCTTCGGTGTCGAGGTGCTCGTGACCTTGGCGAGCCGCTTCCGGGAGATCGCCGCGGCCCTGGCCGCGGTCAGCTTCGGCGTGGTCGCGACCGAGAGCTCGGCGGTCTGGGCGACGGACGTGCTCAGAACCTTTCCGGCCGCGTCGGTCGCGACGACGAAGTCACCGCCCTGGACGGGCAGCCCCGCGTAGGTGCGCTCGTAGGAGACGAACTGGAGACCGCCGGCGCCTGCCACGACCCCGCGGCGGACGATCTTGTCCTTGGGGGAGGCGTGGATCGGGGCCTGGCCGGACGACACGAGGTGGTCGGCGGAGGCGGCCGCGGCCTGGGGCGACGGGATGGGGGACGCCGGGACGGCGCGTGCGCTCGCGCCGGCGGCGGGTGCGGCGGACATCGCCACGGCGAGGCCGGCGGTAATGGCCGCCGCCCCGAGCGCGGTCTGGTGTCTCACAGGGGGACTCCTTACACGGGCCGGGGCCTCGCCGCCCGCGGAGGTCCTTGTGGGAGGGGACCGCGGGTGCCGGGGCCACCCGGCGTTGACTGAGGAGGAAACCCGCGATGAGGGGCTGTCGCGGATGCGGCCGGGCGGGGGGCGGCCGCATCCGCGAGTGTCCGTAGCGGGGCACGGGGCGCCTGGCGCGGGGCCGGTGCCCCGCACCAGGCGTCATGATGGACGTTGCTGGACTCAACCGGAAGAACTGTCCAGAAGTGCACCGTGACAACCGGCCGGTGTCAACGAATCCATTTGGTACTGGAATTTCAATGTTTGTCGGTTGAGGGCTGAAAGCCGCTGAAAACGGCCGTTGAGCAGCGCGAACACCGCTCTATTTAGTGATCTTGACGTTGTCCAGGCCAGCCTCTACAAGGCTTCCGGTGCCCCCGTCGGCCGCCTCCACGAGGATGCGGATTGATTGCCCCGCGTAAGCGGAGATGTTGGCGGTCTGCGTCTGCCAGGCGCCCGAGCGGTTGGCCGCCGAGCCGCCCTGGTCGAGCACGGTGGTGGAGCCGTTCGGCCCGACGACGCGCACCCGGAAGTAGTCGTCGGTGCCGCTGTTGTTCAAGTGGGCGAAGTTCCACGCGAACGACAGGGTCTTGGCGTCCGCGGGGAGCGCGATCGGGGCGGACTGGGCGCTGGTCTTCCCGCCGTCGAGGTCGTTCGTCCCCGCGTCGGTCCCGGCGGAGGCGCCGGTCACGAGGGCGTTGCTCCCGCCTGCGGCGGCGAGTTGCAGGCTCGTCCCGCTGTAGCTGGTCGCCTGCGAGGCGCCGCGCTCGAACTTGCCCGCGGTGGCGGTGTCGGTGCCGTCCGGGTTGACCGCCCAGCTCTTGTCGGTTTCGAGGTCGTCGCTGTAGATGGTCTCTCCCGGCTCCGGGTCCGGGTCTCCGCTGCCGCCCAGGGTCCAGATCGCGTTGGCGATGGCCTGGTCGTTGCGGTCGAGGGCGGTGTCGTTGATGTTGGACGAGGTGTCGCAGGACGCGTGGTAGCAGCGGTCGTAGGCGACGTTGGCCTGGCCGCCCCACTTCTGCGCCTGCGCGGCGGTCTTGCGGCCCTCGGCACCGGTGAACAGCCCGCCGGCGGCGATGCCGTACTCGATGAAGGGACCGTAGTCCGAGCGGCCGTCGAAGGCGGTGTCCTCGACGGGGACGTTGATGGAGGTGAAGTAGGCCCGCAGCACCCGCTCGATCTCCGCCGAGCCGGCGGGGCCGCCGCTGCCGCTGGAGCCGTCGCCGTCATAGGCGAAGTAGCCGGGGTTGGGGGAGCCGATCATGTCGAAGTTGAGGTAGCTCTTGATCTTCGATCGCTCGGCGGCCGCCAGGGTGTCCACATAGTGGGACGAGCCGATCAGCCCGAGCTCCTCGGCGCCCCACCAGCCGAACCGCAGATGCCGCTTGGGCTTGTAGCTCTCCCGGGCGATCGCCAGCGCGATCTCCAGGTTCCCGGCCGAGCCCGAGCCGTTGTCGTTGATGCCGGGACCGGCGTTCACGCTGTCCAGGTGCGCGCCGGTCATCAGAGTGTTATTGGTGTCGCCGCCCGGCCAGTCGGCGATCAGGTTGTAGCCCGTGGCGCCGTTGTAGGAGAACGACTGGACGCTGGTCTGATACCCGGCCGCGTCCAGCTTGCCCTTCACATAGTCGATCGAGGCCCGGAACCCGGGACGGCCGTGCGCGCGGTTGCCGCCGTTGCTGCTGGCGATCGACTGCAGCTGCGCCAGGTGCGCCTTGACGTTCGCGAGCGGGATGTTGGGGGCCGCGACGGCGGTCGCGGGCGGTGCGGGGGCCGAGGGCGCCGCGGACGCGGTGGCGCCGGGCACGAAGGCGGATACGGCGAGGGCGGCCGCCCCCACGGCCGCGGTGATGCGCGATCTCATGCTTCCTCCAGAGGTTCGCCTGCTTGGAGCGCGGCCCGTGACGGGGAGAGCGGGTCCTCCGTCACGGGCCGCGGTCAGGGGGCGGTCAGGCCTTGGTGATTTTGACGTTGTCGATGCCGCCCTCGACGAGGCTTCCGGTGCCGCCGTCGGTGGCCTCGACCACGATCCGGATCGACTGCCCCGCGTAGGAGGACAGGTCGGAGGTCGCGGTCTGCCAGGAGCCGGCCTTGTTGATGGCCGAGCCGGACTGGTTCAGCAGGGTGCTGGACCCGTTGGTGCCGACGACGCGGACTCGCAGCGAGTCGTCGGTGCCGCTGTTGTTGAGGTGGGCGAGGTACCAGGAGAAGTTCAGCGACAGGGTTCCGGTGGGCAGGTTGATCGCCGGCGACTGGACGCTGGTGGTGCCGCCGTCGACGTCATAGGTGCCGGCGTCGGTGCCGGCGCCGTTGCCCGTGACCAGGTCGTTGCTGCCGCCCGCCGCGGCGAGCTGCAGGTTGGTGCCCGAGTAGCTGGTGGGCTCCGGGGCGCCGCGCTGCCACTGGCCGGCCGTCGCGGTGTCGGTGCCGCCGGCGTTGACCTGCCAGCCCTTGTCGCTCTCGAAGTCGTCGTTGAAGACGTCCCCGGGCGGGACGGTCGTCCCGACGGACAGGGTGTAGGTGGCGGTGCGGTCGACGGACGCGCCGTCGGCCACGATGTTGATCTTGTAGGTGCCGTCGGGCGTCCCGGCCGGGACGTTGACCGTCAGCGTGGAGGACTGGCCCGAGTTGATCGTGCTGGGCGAGAACGACGCGGTCGGGCCGGCCGGGGTGCTGGTCGCCGACAGCGAGATCTGCTGCGCGGCGCCGCCGGTGAGCTGCGTGCTCAGCGTGGCCGTCGTGCTCTCACCGGCCTTGGCGCTGCCGGATCCGGGGTTGAGCGCGACCGAGAAGTCGGGACCCTGGACGGCGCAGGCGGGCTCGCCGCTCTGTGCCGGGACGCTGACCGCGCTCCAGGCCGCCTTCACCGCGTTGCACTCGGTGGCGGAGTTCGGGAACAGTTGGAGGGCGGCGTTGACGGTCTCGGTGCGCGCCCGCGCGTGGGTCCAGGTGGTGACCTTGCGGTTGAGGCCGCCCATGAAGATCTGGCCGGCCTTCTGGATGCCGATGCCGGTCACCGTGGAGCTGTTGCAGGTCGGGCTGGTCGGCTTGCCGCCGCCCGGGTTCGAGCCCTCGGCCAGCAGGTAGAACCAGTGGTTCTGCGGTCCGGCCGCCTTGTGCACCTCGGTGTTGGGGATCGAGGACGAGTAGCAGTTCGGGTCGCCCAGCGCGCCCGGGTTGTACATGTTGCGGATCGGGCCGTTGCCGACGAGGTCGACCTCCTCGCCGACCAGGTAGTCCGGCGGGTCGAGGTTGGCGGGCTCGTTGATGTAGTGCTCGGTCAGCGCGCCGAAGATGTCGCCGGTCGACTCGTTCAGCCCGCCCTTCTCGTTCCCGCCGGAGTCGCCGCCGGGCGTGGTGGTGAAGATCGCGTGGCCGTTCTCGTGCGCGACCACGTCGGTCGGCGTGGCCTGCTTGTTGTTGGCCTGGTTGTGGCCGAAGTTGGTGTAGCTGCCGTTCCAGAAGGCGTTGACGTCACTGAGGCCGACGCGGGCGGGGAACCCGCGGCCGTTGCCGTTGGTGCCGTTGCGCCCCAGCCACTCCTTCAGCATGTCCCATTCTTTTTGGACCGCGTAGAGGACGTCGACGCAGGCGGTCTCCAGGTTGGTGCCGCTGCCGTTGCCCCACGCGCTGTCGGTTCCGGTGTAGGCGGAGCCGCCCTGGCCGCCGCACTGGTGACCGGGCCGCGCCGGGTCCGTCATCGAGGTCGCGGCGGTGCTGGTGTCCACGGTCCCGTGGTAGAAGCTCTGGTCGTCGGCCGCGTCGTGGACCTCGTCCCAGGACTTGACGACCTTGCCGGTCTTGGCGTCCACCATCACGTGCAGCTTGGTCTCGCCCTTTTTCTGGCGGCCGCTGACGACGGTCTCGTACACCAGCTTCCCGGAGCCCTCCGCCAGCACCATCAGGCGGGGGGTGGAGGCGGTGTCGACCTTGGCCACCTTAGCGCGCGCGGTCTTGGCGGCCTGCGCGGCCGTCACGGTGGCCTTGGTGCCGACGTCGAGGGCCTTGGTCTGGTCGACCGAGGTGCTGAGCACCCCGCCGGTGGCGTTGGTGGTGACGACGAAGTCGCCGCCGAACACCGGGAGCCCGTCGTAGGTGCGCCCGTACTCCACGTGCTGCAGGCCGCGCAGTCCCGAGGTGACGTTCGTGCGGATGATCTTGTCCTTGGGGGCCTTCTTGAATGCCGCGGGCTTGGCCGCGACGAGCCGATCAGCCGACGCGGCGGCCACGGTGCGGGGGTCCGGCTTGGCCGGGGCCGCGGGTGCGGTGCGTGCGGACGCACCTGTGGCGGGGGCCGACATCGCCACGGCGAGGCCGACGGCCAGCGCCGCCGCCCCGAACGCGGTCTGGTGTCTCACAGGGGTGCTCCTTCCACGGGCCGGGCAGGATCGGGCACATGGAGGCCCTGTGTGGACCGCTCCGCGACACCCTTGTCCGCCGGGCGAGGACTGGGGACAGACGACTCATCCGGATGAGCTGTCCCGAAGTGCACCCTGGCGTGTGAATAGTGTCAATGAATCCATTTGGTACTGGATTTTCAATATTTACGAACCTGTTGATGGAAGTTCGGGAAAAGGCCTCCTGGGCTGCGCGGACGGGCGGGCCGACGACCCGGCCCGACCCGTCCGACCTGGAACCTTCGGTACGGCCCGATCGTTGTCGGACGGTGCTCGGATCAGGGCGCGATGTTCCGGCAGAGCCATCCGAGCGCGAGCGGATAACGATAATCAATACCACCGTGCGCCGCGTCGAACAGCTCGAAATGAATAGCGTTTTCATTAACGCCCGCGTCCAGGAGCGCCTGCCGGAAAGCCTGCGCGCCCACGTCCAGGAACCACTCGTCGCGCGTCCCGCCGTCGATCCAGATCGCGCGCTGCGACCGCATCGCCTCGGCGTACTCGGGCACCATCCGCACCGGGTCCCACGCCAGCCACCGCTCCCACACGTCCTCGCGCAGCACTCCGGTGACCGTGTCGAAGGGCAGCTCGGGCTTCCCGTCCGGCCGCGCGGAGTAGCAGACGGCCATGCCGAGGACGTTGAGCAGGTCCATGTCCTCGGGCTTGGTGAACGACGCGCGGCCGTTGAAGTCCTCCCACCAGCGCCAGATGTCGCCGCCGTACGCCCGCAGGTGCCGGACGCACTTCGGGAACTCGGGCAGATAGCAGTACTCGAACAGCGCGTCGCCCGCGTGCGTCGCCAGCGCGCCGAACAGGTCGGGGCGCAGCATCGGCGTGATCATCGCGCCGTAGCCGCCGCTGGACTTGCCGCTGATCGCCCGGTGCTCGGGCGCGTCGAGCGTCCGGTAGTGCCCGTCCACCCACGGGACGATCTCGTCGCAGATGTAGGAGTGGTAGCGGCCCGTCCCCGGCGAGTCGACGTACTGGCTTCCGCCGTGCGCCGTCCACGCGTCCACGAACACGACGATCGCGGGCGGGGCCTCGCCCGAGGCGAACACCGCGTCGGCGGTCTCCGGGAACGGCTGCCGGTAAGGCACCCGGTTCCGCCAGATCCCGACGTGCCCGGTGAACCCGGTGATCACGTACACGGTGGGGTAGCGGCGGCCGGGTTCGTCGTCGTATCCCGGCGGAACGTACACCAGCAGGGGGCGCTCGTGCGGGTCCTTCAACGGGTTGTCGCGCAGCAGCTCGCTGCTGACGATGTGCTCTTCGAGGCGTCCGGCGAGCTCGGCGGACCACGGCAGCATGCGTACTCCCTCGTCGCGTCCTGGTTGATCACCTCGACGCTAACCCAGGCCGCCGGGGTCCGCACCCGGTGGCTTCGTCGGGATTTGCCAGTACCCGGGGCCCCCGGCGATCACTACGTTGGGGCCATGAGACTGCGTTGGTCCGTCCCCGTCCTGGCCGCCGCCTCCGCCGCCGCCGTCCTGGCGCCGCCCGGGGCGGCCGGAGCCGCCGAGACCGCCACGGGCATCGGGGCGGCCGCGTCCCATGGACGGACGGTCAGGTGCGTCTTCACCCCGACGCCCGACAACCCGCCCGCCAAGCGCGTGCACCCGCCGCGCTCCAAGGCCAGGAGCCACGGGACGGTCGAGATCCTCATGCGGACCAACTTCGGCGACGTCCGGATCCGGATGGACCGCAGGAACGCGCCGTGCGCCGTCCACAACTTCGCGAGCCTGTCCCGGCAGCGCTTCTACGACCGGACGCGGTGCTGGCGCCTGACCAACTCGGCGAGGCTCGGCGTGCTTCAGTGCGGCGACATCTACGCCGCGGAGAAGGGCGGCCCCGGCTACAAGTTCGACGACGAGCTCACCGGCAAGGAGACCTACCCGCGCGGGACGGTCGCCATGGGCAACTGGGGCCCCGACACCAACGGCAGCCAGTTCTTCCTGGTGCACTCCCGCGCGAACATCCCGCCCGCCTACACCGTCCTCGGCAAGGTCACGCGGGGTCTGCCGGTGCTCGACCGTATCGTGAAGGGCGGCATCATCCCGGGCGAGAACGGGCCCGAGGACGGCGAGCCGGCCAAGCCCGTCCGGATCCACCGGGTCCTCATCCGCGGCTGAGGGAGCACGGCGGTTGATGCGGCACGGCGGTTGATGTGGCACGGCGGTTGAGGGAGCACGGCGGCTGAGAGAGCACGGGGGCCGTCACGTTCCGGCGGCCGGGGTGTCACGAATGTCGGTGCCGTTCGGTCTCATTCTCGCGACGACAAGGAGACCACCATGACCGACCATGCCGCCCGCCTTCGCGACCTGCACCGTCCCGGCGACCCGCTGCTCCTGCCGAACGTCTGGGACGCCGGCAGCGCCAAGATCGTCCAGGAGGCGGGCTTCCCCGCCCTGGCGACCGCCAGCGCGGCCGTCTCCGCCATGCTCGGCTATCCCGACCACGAGGGCGCGCCCGCCGAGGAGATGTTCGCCGCCGCGGGCCGCGTCATCCGCGCCGCGAGCGTCCCCGTCACCGTGGACGCCGAGGCCGGATACGGGCTGCGGCCCGAAGAGCTGGTCGAGCGGCTCCTGGCCATCGGCGCGGCGGGCTGCAACCTGGAGGACACCTACGCGGGCGAGCTCGCCGAGCCCGGGGTCCAGGCGGAGTACATCGCCGCCGTCCGCGCCGCCGCGGGCGACGCCCTGGTGATCAACGCCCGCGCCGACTCGTTCCTGGCCAAGGTCGCGGACCCGGTCGCGGACGCGATGGCCCGCGGCCGCCTGTACCTGGAGGCCGGAGCCGACTGCGTCTACCCGATCACGGCCCCGCTGGACGCCGTCCGGTCCCTGGCCGAGGGGCTGCCCGGGCCCGTCAACGCGAACAACCTCCCTGGCTCGTCCCTCGCGGACCTTGCAGCCGCCGGCGCCGCCCGCGTCTCCTACGGCCCGATGCCCTACCTGCGCGCCCTGGACGCCCTCAAGGCGTTCGCGGGCCGCGTCCTCGCCCGGGAGGACCCGTACGCGTGACGTCGGCCACGGCGCCCGGGCCTGCCGCCCGGGCGCCGTTGCAGGCGCACCGGCATGCGTTTAGGCGCCGGCGGCCCTGGCTAGGCGCGGGCGGTGATTCGGGTGGGCAGGGACGCGAAGCCGCGGTCGTTGGAGGAGTGCACGCGCTTCGCCGCCTTGATGTCGATCTCGTAGTCGGCGACCGCGCCGACGAGTTCCTGGAGCGCGATGCGGGCCTCCAGCCGGCCGAGGTTCGCGCCGAGGCAGTGGTGGCGGCCGTTGCCGAAGGCGAGCGACGAGCCGGTGTCGCGGTCGAGGTCGAAGCGGTCGGGGTCGGGGAAGACGTCCGGGTCGCGGTTGGCCGAGCCGGTGAGCAGCAGGACGCGCGCGTCCGCCGGGATCTTCACGCCGTGCAGCTCGATCTCCTCGGTCGCGGTGCGGGCGAGCGCCTGCGTCGGCGGGTCGTAGCGCAGCGTCTCCTCCACCCAGTCCTCCACGCGCCCGGCGAACGCCCTGGCCCGCTGCTCCGGGTGCCGCCACGCGGCGTGCCAGGCGTTGCCGAGCAGCAGCATCGTCGTCTCGATGCCCGCGCCGACCAGCAGGATCAGCACCCCGACGATCTCCTCGGGGGTGAGCCGGTCCTCGCCCTCGGCCGCGTCCAGCAGCCCGGACAGCAGATCGCCCCGCCGCTCCTTGCTCCGCTCGACGGTCAGCTCGGTGTAGTAGCCGACCAGCGCGCCGATGGCCTGGAGCGCCTCCGGGGGCAGGTCGCCGCCCGCCTCGTCCCGGTACATGATGGCCATCCCCAGGTCGCGGACCAGGTCGCGGTCGGCCTCGGGGACGCCGACCAGCTCGGAGATCACGTCCGTGGGGAAGCGGGCGGCGAAGTCGGTCATCAGGTCGAACGTCCCGCCCTCCAGATGCGGCCGGAGGCAGCCGCGGGCGATCTCGCGGATCCGCGGCTCCAGTTCCTGGACGCGCCGCTGCGTGAAGGCCCGCGCCACCAGCCCGCGCATCCGGGTGTGCTTCGGCGGGTCCATCGCGACGAACGAGAAGAACCTCTCCGCGTCCGGCCCCCAGAAGGCGGGCTCGATCCGCAGGCCGTTGACGCTGGAGAAGCGGGTCGCGTCCTTGAGCGCGGCCATCACGTCGGCGTGCCGGGACAGGGCCCAGAAATCGTCGGTCTCGTTCCGGTAGACCGGTGACTTATCGCGCAGCCGCGCATACACCGGGTAAGGGTCGTCCTGAATGGAAAAGTCAAAGGGGCTGTAGAAGAGTTCCACCGCATGCCTTCCGGGTCGCCGCGTTCCTTCGGACCGATCCTGGTCTCCCGCTCGTGCGCTCGCCAACCATTTCACAAGAAAGGCCGGAGACCGGGGATCGGGTGCGGCGCCTTGCCCCGCCCCGGGGCGGCGCAGCCCCGGCCCGATGTGCATACTGGGGTGAAGCCCATGCACAATGGGGTGTTGCGATCTTCACTTCCGTCGCGGGTCCCGTGGCGGACGACGAAGCGAGGCCGCCGTGGAGAGTGAGCGGGTTCCGCCCGGAATCGACCCGACGAAGGCGCATCCCTCCCGCCGGTACAACTATTGGCTCGGCGGCAAGGACAATTTCGCCGTCGACCGCGAGTCGGCGGAGATGGTCGCGTCGGCGTTTCCGACCGTGGGTCTGGCCGCCCGCGAGAATCGTGCGTTCCTCAAGCGCGTGGTGGGCTATCTGGCGGGCGAGGCGGGGATCGGCCAGTTCCTCGACATCGGCACCGGGCTCCCCTCGGCGGGCAACGTCCACGAGGTGGCGCAGGCGATCGAGCCGACGTCGCGGATCGTCTACGTCGACAACGACCAGGTGGTGCTCGTCCACGCCCGCGCCCTGCTGACCAGCGCGCCCGAGGGCCGGACCGCCTACATCGAGGCCGACCTGCGCGATCCCGACAGGATCCTCGCCGACCCGGACCTGCGGCGCACCCTCGACATGACCAGGCCGGTGGCGCTGATGCTGGTCGCGACCATGCACTTCATCGTGGACGAGGACGACCCGTACGGCATCTTCGCGCGGCTGGTCTCCGCGCTCCCGTCGGGCAGCCACGTCGTGATGACCCACGCGACCAGCGACCATCTCACGCCCGAGCAGTACGCGGTGAGCGAGGAGGCCAACAAGCGGAGCGGCGTGCCGTTCCGGCTCCGCGGCTCGGACGAGTTCGCCCGGTTCTTCGGCGGCCTGGAGCTGCTTCCCCCGGGGATCACCTCGGTGGTCGAGTGGCGGCCCGACGTCCCCGAGGCCGACCGGCCGTCGATCGAGGACGTCTCGATGCTGTGCGCCGTCGCCCGCGTCCCTTGATCTCCTGACGATCTACCTCGTGTGACTATTCGATTACATAGAGTGGGGAAGAAAGGGGAGGGGACGGTCCATGTCCCGAAGACCGCCCGGAGACCCCCGAAAGGCTCCCCCACCATGCGCGAGCACGCCCTCACCGCCCCTCCCGCGCGAGATCGCCCGTGGTGACCACCGGGTGACGACACCGCCGGCGCGATCCGGTCGCGCCTTCCCGCCAGGGCATCGAGGGAGTCATTGGCTTGGGCACGCAACCATCGATGAGCTATCGCACGCTGGGGGCGCTTGAGGCGTCCGTCGGGGACAGGCGTGTCCCGATCAGCTCGACGAAGCAGCGCATCCTGCTCGCGTCGCTGCTGCTGCGCGCCAACCGCCTCGTCACCATCGACGAGCTGATCGACCGGCTCTGGGCGCATCCGCCGAGCGACGCGCGAGGCACCGCGCAGGTGCATCTCGGGCGGCTGCGGCGCACGCTGGGCGCCGCGGGGGCCGCGGGGGCGCTGATCCGCACCGACCCGAACGGCTACGTCATCGAGGTCGCCGACGACGACCTCGACATCGCGCGGTTCGCGGGCCTCGCCGGCCGGGCGCGGCAGGAGCGCGACGGGTACCGCGAGATCGCCCTGCTCAAGGAGGCGCTCGCGCTGTGGCAGGGCCGTCCGCTCAGCAACGTCCCGTCCGACCTGCTGCAGCGCAGCGACGTGCCCCGGCTGGTCGAGCAGCGGCTGCAGACGGCCGAGCGGCGGTTCGAGCTGGAGCTGGAGCTGGGCGACGGCAAGGACATGATCGGCGAGTTGCGGGAGCTGGCCACCGCCGAGCCCTTCCGGGAGCGGCTCTGGGCGCTGCTGATGACGGCCCTGTACCGGCAGGGACGGCAGCAGGAGGCGCTGGAGTGCTACCGCGCGTGCTCCACCGTCCTGCGCGAGGAGATCGGGCTCGACCCGGGGCAGGAGCTGCGCGACCTTCACGAGGCGATCCTGCGGCGCTCCCTGGAGGTTCCGCGCGCGCGGGTGCGCCGCGAGATCCGCGCCCTCCCCGCCCGATGGGACGTCAGGCTGGGCTCGCCCTGCCAGCTGCCGCCCGAGATCGGCGACTTCGTCGGCCGCACGGCCGAGCTGCGGCAGATCGTCGCCCACTTCGCCGCCCGCGGGCGCCCCGCCACCGTCCCGATCGTCGCCGTGGTGGGCTGCCCCGGCGTCGGCAAGACCGCCCTCGCGGTGAAGGCCGCGCACGCGCTGCGCGACAGGTTCCCCGACGGGCAGCTCTACATCCAGCTGGACGGCTCGACCGAGCGGCCCCGCGACCCCGTCGACGCGCTCGGCGACCTGCTGAGCGGCCTCGGCGAGCGGAGCACCACGCGCGGCGACCTCGACGGCCGGGCCGCGATGCTGCGCGAGCGCCTCGCCGACCGGCAGGTCCTGCTGGTCGTGGACGACGTCGCGGACGTGCGCCAGGCCCGGGCCGTCCTGCCGGGCACGCGCGGCTGCGGGATCCTGCTGACGAGCCGCCAGCGCCTGGTCGACCTGCCCGGCGTCGAACGCGTCAGGCCCGCACCGCTCACGCCGTGCGAGGCGCTCGCGTTCCTCGAACGGCTCGCCGGCGCGGGGCGCGTCCGCAAGGAGCGGTCCGCCGCCGAGGAGATCGCGCTGCTGTGCGGGCACCTGCCCCTCGCGCTGCGGATCATGGGGTCCCGGCTGGCGCTGCGGCCGTCGGAGGCCCTCGCCCGCGTCGCCGCGTCGCTGCGGGACGAGAGCCGCCGGCTGGACCAGCTGGCCACCCAGAACCTCCAGATGCGCTCCGTCCTGGACGCGAGCTACGCCGCGCTGGACCCCGCGGCGCGGGCGCTCCTGCGGCGCCTCGGTGCGCTGCGCGGCACCGAGTTCGTGGAGGGCACCGCGCTGGCGCTGGCCGGCGGCGAGGGCGTGCTGGCCCTGGACCGCCTGGTCGAGGCCAATCTCGTCGAGCCCGTCGAATCCGGCGCCTGCGGGGAGTCCCGCTACCGGCTCTACGATCTGGTCGGCATTCACGCCTCCCAGTACGTCGGCTAGGGCGCCCCAGGAGCACTGAACCCGCCTTCTCCCGGCTCGCCCGTGTCCGCATCCGGACACGGGCTTCCCCGTTCCTGTGCGCTCCCGCCGCTCCTGCTCGCGTGCCGACGCGCGTCGCCGGGCGCCGTCGGCGGGTCGTCGGTGGGCGGTCGGCGCCGCGTCGGTGATCCTTCGGCGGCCCTCCCTAGCGTCGTTTCCGGCGAATGGCACAGACCGTCCCGTCGGGGCACGGCATCGGGGAGATATCGCTGTGAACCGTTCACGAATCCTGTTTCCGCCCACCAAGGTGGCCGCCTCCGACGTGGAGCCGAACCGCCGGCTGGGGGGCGCCACGCGGGTGCTCCTGTCGCCGGGGTCGGCCATGACGACCGCGGGCTTCATGGCCGTGCTCGACCTCGAATCGGGCGAGCACGTCACCGAGCACTACCATCCGTACACCGACGAGCACGTCTACATCGCCGCGGGGGAGATCGTCGCGCGGGTGGACGGCGGCGAAGTGGTGCTGAGCACCCGGGAGTCCCTGCTGGTCCGCCGGGGGGCCCGGCACCGGTACGAGAACCGGGGCGACCGTCCCGCGACCGCCGTGCTGTTCCTGGGCCCGCTCGCGCCGCGGCCGGAGCTCGGGCACGTCGAGACGGAAGAGCCGCCGGGGTCGGAGCTGACCCCGCCGAGCGTCGGGGACGCGCCGTGACGAGGCGGGTCGCCATCACCGGGATCGGGGCCGTGACGCCGGGCGCCCCGGGCACCCGCGGGTTCTGGGAGACCGTCACCGGAGGCAAGCCCACGTTCCGCACGATCACCTCGTTCGACCCGGCGCGGTTCCGCTCGCGGGTGGCGGCGGAGGTCGACTTCGACCCGGACCGGCACGGGCTGACGTCCCGGCAGCGGCGCCGGATGGACCGTGCCGCCCAGTTCGCCGTCGTGGCGGCCCGGGAGGCGCTGGCCGACGGAGGGCTGCTCCTGAGCGACCTCGATCCGGTCCGCACCGGCGTGACGGTGGGCAGCGCCGTGGGCTGCACGGTGTCGCTCGAACGGGAGTACGCCGTCGTCAGCGACAGCGGGCGGCTCGCGGTCGTGGACCCCGCGTACGCGTCCCCGCACCTGCCCGACTACCTCGTCCCGGCGTCCCTGGCCCGGGAGGTCGCCTGGGACGCCGGCGCGGAGGGGCCCGCCTGCCTGGTGTCGACCGGCTGCACGTCCGGGCTCGACGCCGTCGCCCACGGGACGGAGATCATCCGCGATGGCGGCGCCGACGTGATGCTGGCGGGCGCGGCCGACGCCCCGATCTCGCCCATCACGGTGGCGTGCTTCGACGCGATCAAGGCGACGTCGCCCGACAACGACGACCCCGAGCACGCCTGCCGCCCGTTCGACGCGACCCGGGCGGGCTTCGTGCTCGGCGAGGGCGCCGCGATGCTGGTCCTGGAGGATCTGGACGCGGCCCGCGCCCGGGGCGTCCACGTCTACGCGGAGATCCGCGGGTTCGCGTCCCGGTGCAACGCCTTCCACATGACCGGGTTGCGGCCGGACGGGGCGGAGATGGCGGCCGCCATCGAGGCCGCGCTCGACGAGGCGCGGATCCCGGCCGACGGCGTCGACTACGTCAACGCGCACGGGTCCGGCACCCGGCAGAACGACAGGCACGAGACGGCCGCGATCAAGCGGGGCCTCGGCGAGCACGCCTACCGGCTGCCGGTCAGCTCCATCAAGTCCGTCGTGGGCCACTCGCTGGGCGCGATCGGGGCCATCGAGGTGGCCGCGAGCGCGTTGGCGATCGACCACGACCTGGTGCCGCCGACCGCGAACCTGCACCATCCCGACCCGGAGTGCGATCTCGACTACGTCCCTGTGTGCGCGCGGGAGCAGCGCGTCGAGACGGTGCTGTCGGTCGGCAGCGGCTTCGGCGGCTTCCAGAGCGCCATGGTCCTCAGTGCCCCCGGCAGGTGGGGGTGATGGGCGACCACGCGGTCGTCACCGGGGTCGCCGTGGCGTCCCCGAGCGGCCTCGGCACCGGGGCGCACTGGTCCGCCACGCTCGCCGGGCGCGTCGCCATAGGGCGGATCACCAGGTTCGACGCGAGCGGATACCCGGTGCGGATCGCCGGGCAGGTCCCGGGCTTCGAGGCACGCGACCACCTGCCCGGACGGCTCCTGCCGCAGACCGACCACCTCACCCGGCTGGCCCTGGTCACGGCGGACTGGGCGCTCGCCGACTCCGGTCTCGCCCCGTCCGCCGGGGAGCCCCTGGGCTACGAGGAGTCCCTGCGCTACGGCGTCGTCACGGCCAACTCGGCGGGCGGCTTCGCGTTCGGCGAGAACGAGCTGCGCAAGCTCTGGTCGACCGGCCCGGAGAAGGTCAGCGCGTACCAGTCGTTCGCCTGGTTCTACGCGGTCAACACCGGCCAGATCTCCATCCGCAACGGCCTGCGCGGCCCGAGCGGCGTCCTGGTCAGCGGGCAGGCGGGCGCGCTGGACGCGATCGGGCAGGCGCGCCGCGTCCTGCGCAAGGGCGCGAGCGGGGTGCTGACCGGCGGGTTCGACGCCGCGCTGTGCTCGTGGGGGGTCACCTCGCAGCTCGTCGACCCGCGCATCTCCCGCGACGACGACCCCGGCACCGCCTACCGGCCGTTCGCCGCCGGGGCGTCCGGCCACGTGATCGGCGAGGGCGGCGCGCTGCTGATGCTCGAACGCGAGGACGAGGCCCTGGCCCGGGACGCGGAACGGCACTACGGGCGCGTGGCCGGGTACGCGGCGACGCTGGACCCGGCGCCCGGCTCGGACCGTCCGCCCACGCTCCGCGAGGCCGCCGCCCTCGCCCTGGACGACGCCGGCATCGAGCCCGGGCGGATCGACGTGGTGTTCGCCGACGCGGCCGGCACCCCGGAGCTCGACCGCGTCGAGGCGGCCGCCATCGCCGACCTCTTCGGCCCGTACGGGGTGCCGGTGACCGCCCCCAAGGCGATGACCGGACGGCTGTCCGCAGGCGGCGCGGCGGTCGACGTGGCGACCTGCCTGCTGGCCATGCGGGACGGCCTGATCCCGCCCACCGCCGACGTCAGACCCGACCCCGCTTACCGGATCGACCTGGTCACCGGGCGCCCGCGGCGCGCCCGGATCGACCACGCGCTGGTGCTGGCGCGCGGCGAGGGCGGCTTCAACAGCGCTCTCGTGCTGGCCCGCCCGCGCCCTCCCGAACACCGATCGAAGGAGCCGAGATGCTGAGAGAAGACCGCATCACGCTGGCCGACCTGGTGGCCGTGCTGCGCGAATGCGCCGGTGAGGACGAGAGCGTCGACCTTGGCGGCGACATCGGCGACCAGCCGTTCACCGACCTCGGCTACGACTCCATCGCGCTGCTGGAGACCTCCGCGCGGATGGCGGACCGGTTCGGCCTGGTCCTCGACGACGACGTGCTCGGCGAGCTGGTGTCCCCGGCGGACCTGCTCAGATACCTCAACGGGGCCCCGCCGAGGCGGGCCGCGATGGCGGAGCCGGGCGCGGACATGACGCCGGCCGCGAACGCGGCGCGGGCGGGGGAGGCGTGACGATGGCCGGTCATACCGACAACGAGATCCTGGTGAACGCGCCGATGGAGCTGGTGTGGGAGCACACCAACGACGTCGCGGGCTGGCCGGAGCTGTTCACCGAGTACGCGTCGGCGGAGATCCTCGACCGCGACGGCGGCTCCGTCACGTTCCGGCTGACCACCCACCCCGACGCGGACGGCAAGGTCTGGTCGTGGGTGTCGCGGCGCGTGCCCGATCCCGCCACCCGCACCGTCCGGGCCCACCGGCTGGAGACCGGCCCGTTCGAGTACATGAACCTGCGCTGGGAGTACCACCAGGAGGCGTCCGGCGTGCTGATGCGCTGGGTCCAGGACTTCGCGATGAAGCCGACCTCGCCGATCCCCGAGGCCGCCATGCTGGACCGGCTCAACCGCACCACGGTCGAGCAGATGGCGCACGTCAAGCAGGTGCTGGAGCGCCGCGCCCGCGGTGGCGCCGACCATGGCCCCGGTGACCTGCACGCCCAGCGGCTGCTGTACCTGACGTGCGGGCCTCGGCTGGCGGCGGTGGTGACCACGCTGGCGGAGCTGGGCATCGTCGACCTGGTCGCGGACGAACCGCGCACCGCCGCCGAACTGGCCGAGACCGCCCAGGCGGACCCGGACGCGCTGTACCGGCTGCTGCGGTGCGCCGCGTCCGTCGGCATCTTGGCCGAGCGGCCGGACGGACGGTTCGCGAGCACGCCGCTGGCCGAGGGCATGCGCGCCGACCGTCCCTACAGCCTGCTGCCGCTGGTGCTCCACAGCGCGCAGCCCTACGTCACCGGGCCGTACAGCGCGCTGACCCACAGCATCCGCACGGGCGAGCCCGCGACGGTGCCCGCGCTCGGCTCCGACATCTGGCGGTACTTCGAGGAGCACCCCGAGGCCGGTGCCCGCTTCGACCACACCATGACCGCGCTGGGCCAATGGGAGACCGACCGGCATCTGGACATCGTCCGGCCCGAGCGGTTCCGCCGGATCGCCGACATCGGCGGTGGCCGGGGCCACTTCCTGGCGGCGGCCCTGCGGCGCGCCCCGGACGCGTCCGGGGTGCTGTTCGAGCGGCCGGACGTCGTCGCCGGAGCGGACGAGGTGCTTGTCGAGCAGGGCGTCGCCGGGCGGGTGACGAAGGTCGCCGGTGACTTCTTCGCCGATCCGATCCCGGACGGGTGCGACGCCTACGTCCTGAAGGCCGTCCTGCACAACTGGCCGGACGAGCGGGCCGAACGGCTGCTGGCCTCCGTCCGGAGGGCGATCGGCGACCGGGACGCCCGGCTGTTCGTCGTCGAGCAGGTCGTGTCGGAGGGGAACCGCTGGGACCACGCCAAGTTCCTCGACCTGGACATGCTGGTGCTGTTCGGCGGCAGGGAACGGCGGCTGGACGAGTGGCGGGGGCTGTTCGGCAGGTGCGGCTTCGAGCTGCCCGGCCGGCCGGGCGAAGGCCATTGGACGGTCCTCGAATGCCGTCCCACCAGTGTCGACGCTCCCCGCCGCGCGGCGGACGACGCGCTGCCGGCGGCCGCCCCGTCCGGCCCCGCTCGACCGGCCACGCCCGCGGCCCCCGCCGTGGCCGGCGCCCCCACCAGACCGGAAGGCCCGGCATGACCGACACCGGTACCGACACCGACACCGCCGACACCGACACCGCCGAAGCCGACGCGGCGGACGCCGGGCAGTGCCCGGCCTTCCCGTTCGCGTTCCGGCCGGGCGTGGACCCCGCCCCCGAGTACGCGCGGTTGCGGGCCGAACGTCCGATCATCCGGGTGAGGCTGCCCAGCGGTCACCGGGCCTGGCTGGTGACCCGCCACATGGACGCCCGCCGCGTGTTCACCGACCAGAGGCTCAGCAGGGCCGCCGCCTGCAACGCCGAGGGCGACGACTTCGCGGGCATCAACCCCCCGGCCGGATCCCTGTTCGCGCTGGACCCGCCGGAGCACACCGCGCTGCGCGCGCTGGTCAACAAGACCTTCACCGCGCGCCGGGTGGAGGACCTCAAGCCGCAGATCACCCTGGTGGCGGAGCGCCTCGTGGCGCGCCTCGTCGAGCAGGGCCCGCCCGCCGACCTCGTCGGGGGCTTCGCCCAGCCGCTGTCGATGACCGTGCTCTGCCGGCTGCTCGGGGTGCCCGAGTCCGACCACGCCACGTTCATCGCCTGGTCGCACGCGCTGCTGTCCACCGCCGGGACGGGCGGGGAGGTCGCGGACGCGCGCGGGCGGCTCGGCCGGTACGTGGCCCAGTTCATCGAGACCAGGCGCAGGGAGCCCACCGACGACCTGGTCTCCGCGCTGGTCGCGGCCGTGGACCGCGAGGCCGCCGCCCCGCACCAGGCGATCCTGCTGGTCATGGCCATCCTGGTCGGCGGGCACGACAGCATGGCCAACCAGCTCGCCGGCACCGCCTACCTGCTGCTGACCCACCCTGACCTCGCCGCGCGCCTGCGCGCCGAGCCCGAGCTGGTGCCGGAGGCGGCCGAGGAGTTCCTGCGCTACACCTCGCTGATCGCGGTGGGCGGCTTCCCGAGGGTGGCGCTGGAGGACGTCCGGCTCGGCGACGTCCTGATCAAGGCGGGCGACACCGTCATCGCGGCCGTCGACTCCGCCAACCGCGACGGCTCGGTGTTCCCGCATCCCGACGAGCTGCACGTCGAGCGCCGGCCGCGCGGCCACCTCGCCTTCGGGCACGGCACGCACCGCTGCCTCGGCGCGCAGCTCGCCCGTGCCGAGCTGGGCATCGCGATCACGACGCTGATCGGCGCGCTGCCGGATATGCGGCCGGCGTGCCCCGCCGGCGAGCTGGAGTGGGAGCGGGATTCGCTGGGACGCGGCCTGCGCTCACTCCCCGTCACCTGGTGACCGGACCACCGGGTGCCCCCCGACGCTCGCAGCAGTTCGCAGCAGTTCGCAGAAGGAGGACCGATGGCATCGCGACCGACGCACCGGGCGCTCATGATCCGACGGATCGAGCCCGCCGACCTCACCGCCGTGGCCCGGGTGTTCCAGGAGCACGACCGCACGCCGCTGCCGAGCCGGATCGGCGTCCGGCGCCGCACCCTGCTGCACTATCACGGCCTCTATATGCACCTGGTGGAAGGCGGACGGGGCTTCGAGGACAACCTGTACTCGGCGGGCGACGACCCGCTGTTCCGCGAGGTCGATCACAAGCTCGCCGGGCTCCTCGCCCCGTACGACCGCGGGCGGCCGAGCATGCGGGAGGCGCGGGCCGAGGAGTTCTACCGCTGGACGGACGACGCCCCGTCCGCGACCTACCGGCTGTTCCTGGAGATCCGCGTCCACGAGGGCCGCGGTGAGGAGTTCGAGGGGGCGTGGCAGCGGATGGCGGCGGTGGTCGGCGGGCAGCCGGCGAACCTCGCGCAGTCCCTGTCGCGCGACCGGCGCGATCCGCACACCTACTACGTCGTCAGCGACTGGACCGACGAAGAGTCCTTCCAGCGCTTCTCCCGCGCGCCCGAGCACCAGGCGCTCGCCGAGACGATCCGCACCCTTGGCACCACCGTCCGCATGACCGGCATGCAGATCCGCGAACAGCAGGACTCCTGATGGCTCGACTCCTGACGAACGGCCCCCCGTCCGGCCCTCCCCAC
>NZ_SMKU01000560.1 GCF_004349215.1 Actinomadura rubrisoli
CCTCCACACCTGCGCCCGTGCGCGCGTCCGCGCCCGTGGCGCCCACGTCCACGCCCGGGCCCGCCGCCCCTGCGTCCACACCCGTTGAGGCCGCGTCCGCGCCTGCCACGAGCGCGCCTTCAGCAACCGTGCCCTCTACGCCTGCATCTGTGCCTGCGACGGCTACATCGGACGCGACGAGCAGCTCGCCTCCCGCTGGCTCGGAGGACGCACCTTCTGCCACATCGCCAGCGGCCGCGCGTCCCTCAGAGGGCCCCACGACCGTCCCACCAGCAGATGCGTCCCCCGCCACGTCGTCTGAGCCGACCAGGGGCTCGTCGGCCGTCACGCCTCTGAGCGATGGACGCCTGGACGCGCCGCCCGACTCCATGCCACAGACCGGATCTTCGCCGGTTGCCGCCGCCCCTCCGTCCATGCCGGACGCAACAGCGATGCAGCCCACCTCACCTGGCGACGACTCGTCTTCGCCAGGGACAGCCAAGCCATCGGCATCGTCAACGCCGTCGCCTTCTAACCCGGCGCGTGCCGCTGCTGGTTCCGTGGCTGCTGACCTTGCGAGTGGCCTGGTTGCGGAAGCGTCCGAGCCGGCCGTAGCGCTTTCGTCTTCAGCAGCGTCGGAGTCGCCTGACATCACGTCACCGACGTCTGCATCAGGCGCCGAGCTTTCGGCATCGCCAGCGCCCTCGGCGTCGGCGCCTCCTAACCCGGCGCATGCCGCTGCTGGCTCGGTGGCTGCCGGCCTTGCGAGTGGCCTGGTTGCGGATACGTCTGGGCCGGCCGCGTCTTCAGCAGCGTCGGAGTCACTTGGCACCGCTTCGCCGACGTCCGCGTCAGGCGTGGGCGCGGCGCCGCCTGCGTCATTTGGCGGAGACTCGGCGGAGGCAGCCGAGTCGTTGGAGGCGCCGACTACCTCTCGACTCACACCTATCTCGGCCGACTTCGCAACACCCGAGCCGGAGTCTGCGGCTGAGCCGGGTCCGGACGTGCCTTCGCCACCCGCTACCCGCTCGTCCTCAAGCATGTCGCCTGGAGCAGCGCCGCCTGGCGCCACCCAGTCTTCGCCTGTATCGGGCGTGGTTGTAGCGTCACCTGACGCATCTGCCGAAGACTCGGCTTTGGGACAGGCAGTCGAGCCGACGGCAACGTCCAATACCTTGACCGCCGAATCCTCTCGACCTGCGCCTACTACGGCTGGTTCTGAAGCAGCAGTTGCGCCTACGTCCGGTCCGGCCCCGGACGTGCCTGCACCAGCCGCAACGTCCTCGTCCTCAAGCACGCCATCTGCCACAGCGGCGCATCGCAATACCTTGCCTTCGCCCGCCAGCGGCGAGTGGATGGCGTCTACTGCGCCGCCCGAGGGTCACGCGCAAAAGGTTGAGCCGCCGGACTCCTCGTCGACCGCGCCAGGGCCGGGAACGGGGGCTGCAGGAGAGGCGGCCGCTGGAACAGTTCGCAGCGCCTGGTCTACGCCTGCGCCAGCCGTACCGTCCTCACCTTCGGTTGCGTCGCCTGGCGCGGGCCTGTCTCCCACCACGCCGGGCGCGGTTGTGTCGCCTGGTGCGACGTCCTCTCCGGGCACGCGGTGGGGGACGGTCGGGACGGGCCTGCCGTCGGCCGCTCGCCCGGACGGGGTGGTGGGCCCGGCGAGCGGCCCCTACAGCGCGCCGACATCGCCGCCACCGGCTACGGTGCCGCGCGGCGGAGGCTATCCCGCCGTGCCGCGCGCTTCCAGCGTGGCGGTGCCCCTCGTGCGGACGACACTGCCACCGCAAGTGTTCTCTCCAACGCCTCCCAGGAAGGGACGGCGGGGACTGGTTCTGGGACGACGGAGGGTCCCGCCGGTACTGGTCGCTGGCATCGCAGCCCTGCTGGTGGCGGCGGTCCTGGTCGCGGTGGGGCAGATCGGTGGAGGGGCGTGCGACGGACGGTTGACGTTGAGCATCGCAGCCGACCCGGCGGTTGCTCCGGCGGTCACAGCCTTGGCCGGACGGTACAACGGTGAGGAACACGAGGTCGGCGGACGGTGTGCCGAGGTGACCACGAACACGATGCCGTCCTCCGCAATGGCACTGGCTCTAGGCGGGGACCGGTCGGCTGCCCAAGCGCGCGCGGACGCCTACATCCTCGACTCTTCACTCTGGCTAGAGGTGGCGGGACGGACCGCTGAACGGACCGAGACCGCACTGCCCAGACCGATGGGCTCTGTGGCGACCTCTCCGGTGGTGTTCGCGCGGTCCAAGGGGCACACCGCGAGCGGCCTGTCATGGCGAAGCATGGCGCCTGGGCAGGGGCCGTCCCTCAGATTCCTCGGTCCCGAGCAGAACTCCGCCGGAATGATCGCGCTGCTCATGGCACGGCAGGCCGCCGGGACGGGCCAGAAGGCGCTGGCCGCGTTCACGGGCATCCTGCAGTCCGCGCAGAGCGAGGGCGGCATGGCGGCGGACCAGGCGTCCGCGTTCGACGGTCTTGTCCGCTTCGGCGGTGGAAGCACGCCGGTTCTAGCGGTTTCGGAGCAGGCCGTCTGGCGTCATGCGGTCGCGGGTGGCGCTCCCGTGGAGGCCGCGCTTCCGGCGGACGGCACCATGAACCTGGACTTCCCGCTGATCGTCGCCGCTGGCGGCAAGGCCGAGGTGGCGCGGCAATTTATGAAGGCCCTTGGTTCCGGTGCGGGGGAGCTGGCCAAAGCGGGCCTCCGCCCGGCGGGCGGGGGCACGGCTCCGGCCGTGTCGGCGGTGACCGGGATCGCGACGGCGACCGGTGGGACACCCCCGAAACCGGGCGCGGTCATCGAGACATTGGAGATGTGGCGGCGCATGCGGCTCGGCACCCGCATGCTGACGGTGGTCGATGTCTCCGGTTCGATGCTGGAGAAGGTCCCCGGCACCAGGCGGACGCGGATGGCCGTGACCGCAGGTGAGGTCGAGAAGGGCATGTCGCTCCTGCCGGACTCCGCGGACGCGGGCCTCTGGGCCTTCTCGACGGGCATGGACGGTCCACGCCCCTACAAGGAACTCGTGCCGCTAGGACGGCTCGGCGGCATCGAGGGAACGCTCACCCACCGCGCGGTCATGCAGCAGGCGCTCGGGAAGATGCGGGCCAAGCCCGACGGCGACACGGGCCTGTACGACTCGGTGATCGCCGCGTACAGACGTGTCAAGGCCGGCTACCGGGCCGACATGATCAACGTGGCCCTGGTGCTGACGGACGGCCGTAACGACTTCACCGGCGGGCTCTCCGAGCAGGCCCTCCTGGCGCAGTTGAAGGCCGAGTACGACGCCGAACGTCCAGTGCAGGTCGTCGGCATCGCCTTCGGACCGGACGTCGACCTGGGCGCACTGCAACGGATCGCCAAGGCCACAGGCGGCGCCGCGTACCAGATCCGCGACCCGGGACAGATCCACGCACTCTTCCAGCAGTCCGCCGCACTGAAGATCTGCGACAACCCCCGCCAATGCCCCACAGGCTAATTCCGTCCCCACC
>NZ_SMKU01000561.1 GCF_004349215.1 Actinomadura rubrisoli
GCCCCCTCGCCCGCCCGGCCATTGCGACCACGTTTCGCAATGGAGCGGACACGCGGAGTCGTCTCTCGGTACAGTCCCCGCCGTGATGGGGGGAGACCGTTCATGGCACCTCACGGACGACGATCACGGACCTCGGCGGTCCCGCTCGCCGCGTCCCTCGCCCTGACGGGGGGCGTAATGGCCGGGTGCGAGTCGCCCGTCCCGTTCTACCGTCCCGGAAAGGGACCGCCCAACGCGCCGGTGGTCGGGCTCGGCGGGCCCGCGCCCTACTTCCGGCCCGGCCCGCCCGCGACGGACGGCGCGCCCGAGGGCTCCCGGGATCCGGACGCCCCGGGACCGGGCCCCGCCGGCGGGCCGGTGTACGCGGCCACCGGGCCCGGCATGATCGCCCCCTCGGCGCGCGGCATGCCCGCCCGGCTGTACGTCGCGAACGGCCGGGTCGTCGACGTCCTCGACCCGCGCACGCTCCGGGTCGTCCGCCGCATCGGCGCCGGCCGGGCCGCCTCGCGCGTCGTCCCGTCCTGGGACCTGCGGCGGCTGTGGGCCGCCGACGCCGAGCACGGCACGCTGGTGCCGGTGGGGCCGCGCAGCGGCAGGCTCGGCCGCCCGCTGCGGGTCGCCGATCCGGCCAGGCTCTACTTCACGCCGGACGGGCGGGACGCCCTCGTCCTGTCCGGCCGGGCGCGCCGCGTCGAGATCCGCGACCCGCGCACGATGCTGACCCGCGCGTCGGTCCCGCTGCCCTGCGCGGCCGGGCACGCCGACTTCACCCTCGACGGATCGTCCCTGGTGGTGAGCTGCACCGCCGCCGGACGTCTCGTCCGCGTGGACGTCGCGGCCCGTCGCGTCGCCGGGACGATCCGGCTGCCGGACGGAGCGCACCCCGAGGACCTGCGGCTGTCGCCCGACGGCACCGCGTTCTTCGTGGCCGACGCGGCCAGGGGCGGCGTGTGGCACGTGGACGCGCGCCGGTTCGCCCGGCCCGGGTTCGTCCGCACCGCGCCCGGCGCGCGGGGCCTCGCCATCAGCCGGGACGCGCGCAGGCTGTTCGTCCTCGGCGCCGGCACCCTGTCCGCGGTCGCGTTCGACGCCCGCCGCGTCACGGCCCGCTGGCCGCTGCCCCGCGGCGGCTCCCCGGTGCCGGGCGGCGTGTCGTCCGACGGGACGGCCCTGTGGCTGGCCGACCCCACCGGAATGGTGTACGCCGTGTCCACCCGCAGCGGACGCGTCATGCGCCAGGTACGGGTAGGCGGCCGCCCCGCCGGCCTGACCGTCCACCCCCAACCAGGCCGCTACTCCCTAGGCGGCACCGGCCTCTACCGCTGACCCCCGCCCACCGCGCAACGCGAGACGAATGGTTACCTCGTGCCTACACGGTGCCATTCGGGGAGGAGTTCTTCTACCAGGGCTTCGGTTTCCGGTTGGAGCTGGTCGAGGAGCGGGTCGTGGCCGACGCGGCCGCGGAGCTCGTCCACGACGATCCGGACCTGGGCGAGGTCGCCGGTGGCGTGGGTGGCGCGGAGCAGGTCGCGCCACAGGCCCTCGTCCTCGGGGGCGAGGCGCAGCCCGGCGCGCGCGGCGCCGACCGCACCGCGGGGGTCGCCCTCGTCCAGGCGGAGCACCACGAGCCGGTGCGCGACGTCGACGACCCGCGCCGACGCCTCGTACTCCAGGTCGTGCGAGGCGAGCCAGGCGTACCGGCCGCGCGGGCGGTCGGCCAGCAGCGGGCCGCGCACGAGGTCCAGCGCGTACGACATGTAGGCGGTCTCGGACGCGGGCTCGGCCGCCGACCGCCACACCAGCCAGCGGAACACCGCCAGGTCGACCCGCACCTCCGAGCCGAGCCGGATCCGGCCGCGGTCGTCGTAGTAGAGGTTGGGGCGGCCCCGGGCGTCCCGGCCGAGCCAGTCCGAGACGCGGGCCACACACGCGTCGCGAACGCCCGTGCTCACCCCGCGCGGCCAGATCGCGCCGCTCAGGACGGTCGGGTGGACGCCGTTCGGATGCGCCGCCAGGTAGACCAGCACCTCGGTGCACAGGGCGCGGCGGCTTTCGTCCATCGGGCCGGGCGCCTCGACCTCGATCGGGCCGAGCAGCCGGATGTCGGCCGACGACTGGCCCGCGGACGGCGGCTCGGGGCCTGCGGCGGGCTCGGGCAGCGGCAGGGAGTCGAGCCGGCCCGCCGTCCTGAACAGCTCGAACACGCCGTGGTAGTGCTCGTCCGGGACGAGCTGCGCGTCGACCTGGAAGCCGAGGACCCCGGCCTGGAGGCGACCGCCGGCGTCGACGTCCCACGTCCAGGTGGCGCCCTGCACCTCACCCGCGACGATGTAGCCCGCCGCCATCCGGGTGCCGGTGCGGGCGAGTGCGACCAGCCGGTCGGCCTCCCGCTCGGACGGGGCGTCCGCCATGATCAGGTAGTGCGGCATCCACGCCTCGCCGAACACGCCGCGGCACCGTCCGGTGAGGACGGAGTCGACGCCCGAGGCGGCGAGCGCCTGCCGGACCTCCTCGCCGCGCCCTTCCAGCTCCGGCAGCGCGTCCGCGAGCGTCGGGACGGCCCGGATCCGGTCGGGCGCGATCTCCGCGAGGCCCTCGCCGAACTCCATCCCGAACCCGACCAGCGTGATCCGCATGTGGTCGGACCAGCGGTTGGTGGCCAGCTCCATCGCTATCGCGGCGAGCGCCGCACGGCGGGTGTCCTCGGGGCCGCGCAGGGCGATCAGGCCGTGCGCGGCCTCCAGGTCGACCAGGATCCGGCCGTTGTCGTTGGTGCCGATGGAGACCAGGCCGGGGTAGGGGGCGAGGACGTCGCCGAGCTCGGACGCCTCGATGCCGGTCAGCGCGTCCGCCCGCAGCCGCCACACCTGGCCGTCGTCGAACGCCTGCCAGGGCGCGGGCGGGGTCCGGTCGGCGGGCGCGATCCACAGGTCGAGGCTGCCGCGGCCGAGGTGCACCCCGTACACGGTGGGCAGGGCCCGGCCCCCGGCGGCCATGGACTTCGACAGGTGCCGCAGCCCGAGGTCGAGCAGCCGGGCCGCCTCGTCGTCGGCGCCGAACCGCAGCGCCCGCTCGGTCTCGGCCGCCGCGCCGTCCGGCCGGACGATCATGTGCCCGAACGCGCGGTTCCACATCTGGAGGCGACGGCGGCGGCCCAGCACGCTGAGCAGCCCGGCGGCGAGCAGCGACGCCGCCGCGAGGCCCTGCGGCCATTCGAGGTCGAACGAGGAGGCGTGCTCGTAGGCGGCGTTCTGCCCGGGCAGGGACGCGCCGCCGGACTCCGCGCCGCCGTCCATCTCGCTCGACGGCCCGTCCGCCCCGCCGTGCGCGGGCGGATGCGAGGCGGGCGCCTCGGAGCGGTGCGGCGCGGGCTTCTGGGTCGGCGGGGCATGCGTCGGCCGCGGGTCCGGGGACTGCGGCGCGGGGGCCTGGGGCGCGGAGGCCCGCGGAGCGGGGGCC
>NZ_SMKU01000562.1 GCF_004349215.1 Actinomadura rubrisoli
GCGGTGGGGGGTCAGCGGCGGTGGGGTTCCAGGGCGCGCATGTAGTCCACCAGGCGGACCCCGATCTCGAAGGGGACGTCGGCGCCGTCCAGGACGGGGTCGTTCCAGGTCTCCGAGACGCGGCGCCAGCCGCCGCGGCCCAGGAACGCGCCGGTGACGGCGTCGCCGCCGAGCCCGGGCCGCCAGGCGGCCTCGGCGGCCAGCAGCCGCGCCAGCGCGGCCTCGTTGTCGGGCTCGGCACGGTGCTCGGCGTGGAAGCCGATCTCCAGCGCGCGGTCGCGGGCACCGGGCGCCAGCTCGGCGGGGATGATCTGGGCCTCGTAGTGCTCGCGCTGCGGCTCGCCGCCGCCGAACCACGCCTTCAGGCCGTGGTGGCGCACCTGCAGCTGCGGGCGGCCGAGCCCCGGCGGGACCGACCCCCGCACGACCTCGGCGACCTGGTCGAAAAGCTCCCAGTCCGTCACGATCCCGATCTTATGGGGTGCCGCCGACGACGCGATCGCGCCGATCGCCGCGCGTGACCGCGCCGATCGCCGCGCCGGTCGTTGTGTCGGTGGCGGGCGGTAGCGTCCGCGGGGTGCGACCCACCGATGTTCAACGCCTGACCGTTGCCCAGACCGTCGACCGCTACACCGAGATGGTGCGGGCCAAGACCTCGACCGGCGCGCTGGCGCCCAGCACCGCCGAGGTGTACGCGCGGGACGCGGTGACGTTCGCGGCGCTGGCCGGCCCCGACCGGATCCTGGACGACCTGACCGGCGGGGACGTCGACGAGGTGCTGCTGAGGTTCGCCCGCAAACCCGACGGCCGCCGCGCGGCGCGCGACGGTGTCCCCCCGCGCAACGACCCGTCCCAGACCACCTCGCCGCAGGGCGGTCCCGTGCAGAGCGCGGCGTCGCAGGCGCGGTTCCGGCGTTCGGTGTCGGCGTTCTTCCAGTACGCGCTGGTGGCGGGCTGGGTGCAGCTGAGCCCGATGCAGGCGGTGACGCTCAAGCCCAAGCAGCGGGGCGGGCTGCGCGCCGAGCGCCGCGCGCTGACCACCGAGCAGGCCGAGGGCCTGCTGGGCGCCGCGCGGCGGCTCGCGCAGGACGAGCACGCCGCGCCGCCCGCGGCGGGCAAGCGCTCCGACCAGCGCACCGAGCTGCGCGACGGCCTGATCGTGCTGCTGCTGGCCGCGGTCGGGCCCCGGGTGTCGGAGCTGACCCGGGCCAACGCCGAGGACTTCTTCGTCAACGCCGGCACCCGCTACTGGCGGATCTTCGGCAAGGGCGGCCGGACCCGCGACGTGCCCCTCCCCCGCCCCGTCACCGACCTGCTGGACGCCTACCTGCGCGACGGGCGCCCGCTGCTGGACCGGGGCCGCGAGCCCAAGGCGCTCCTGCTGTCGTGGCGCGGGCGGCGGCTGGCCCGCGGCGACGTGCAGGCCGTCATCGACCGGGTCCGGGCCCGCGTGGAACCCGGACGGCGGCGCGGCGTCACCCCGCACGGCCTGCGCCACACCACCGCCACGCACCTGCTGGCCGCCGCGACCGACATGGACGCCGTCCGCCGCGTCCTCGGCCACTCCGACCTGTCGACCCTCGGCCGCTACCGCGACGAACTCCCCGGCGAGCTGGAGGCGGCGATGCGCGTCCACCCCCTCCTCGGCCCGGTCGACCGCCCCTGACCCCCTGCCCGTCCACAGCGCCGGGAAGGTCGTCGTCACCGTGTGGCGGCCGCCCCGCGGCTCCTGTGGGAAGCCGCCACCGCGCCGCGCCGGGCCCGCGCGGTGCTCCGATCGGCTCGGCCGTGGGCGCCGCCCGACCGCCTGCTCTGGTTGCGGTGGGCGGTGCGCCGCGGGTCGGCCGGGTGGAGCGTCCGAGGGCCCGGCCGGGGGTGGGTGGGTCAGCTGGCGCCGGTTCCGGAGGCGCTGCTCCTGCATGCTGGACACGCCCTCGGCCGTGCCCCGATCCTCAGGACGCCGGGTCGCCTTGCCGGGACGTCCGGACGCCGGGAACGGGCGCGGGACCTGCTGGATGCGCCCGCCAGGCGAGACGGCCGGCGGGCGGCGCTCGCCCCGATCATCTCTGTCGAGGTGGGCGGCTGGTGGAGCGCGGCAGCCAGTGGGAGGCGCTTGCCCTGATCATCTCTGCCAGGGGCGGCGACGGTCGCTGAGGACCGGCGGCGGGAGGCGCTCAGCCGCACCGTCCCTGTCAGGGGGCGGCGCGGGCCGCGGTGAGCAGGGACCGGGCCAGCGCGTAGGCCCCGGCCAGGTCGGTGCCGCGGTAGTCGAGGGCGGCGAGGTCGGCCAGATGGTGGTCGGCGTTGACCGCGACCGTGTTCCCCAGATGCCGGAACAGGGGCGCGTCCGACATCGAGTCGCCGTAGGCGACGCACTGCGCGGCCGTGAGCCCGTGGCGGACGCGCAGTTCCTCGGCGATGCGGACCTTGTCCCCCGGGGTCAGGACGCCCGCCGGGTCCAGCGGCGCGGTGAACGGCGGCGGCGGGAAGCGGGAGGCGACGACGTCGTCGAAGCCCAGGTCGAGCAGGTGGCGGGCGAAGAAGTCGGGCGACATGGTGATGACCGCGGAGTGCTCGCCGCGCGAGCGGATGTCGGCGCAGACGCCGGCGATGCCCTCCAGCCAAGGCCCGGCGGCGTAGGCGGCGGCGACCGCGGCGGGCGTCAGGTCGCGCCACAGGCGGTGGATCTCGGCGGAGAACCCCCGGGTGTCCAGGGTCCCGGCGGCGAAGCGCGCCTCCAGGGCGTGCAGCTCGGGCAGCGTGCCCAGTTGCCGGGCGACCTCGAGGTTGGCGGTGGAGCCGCTCAGCAGCGTCCCGTCCATGTCGAAGATGTGCAGGTATCCCACAAGGTGAGCAGTCTGTCCCATGGACGGGCGGGAACGCGAACCCATATCCCCAGGCCGGACGCATCCGCCCCCCGACGAACCCGGCCCCCGGACGGGTCCGCCGCACCGGCCGGGCGGCCGGTGCCGCGCCGGGGACGCGGCCCGGGGCGCGGGCGGTCAGCGGTCCTCGCGGGAGGGCCACACCGCGTAGGTGATCAGGACGGCGGCCCAGATGCCCAGCGGCACCACCGGCCAGAAGAACCGCCACTCCCCCGCCCGCAGCGACGTCACCGCCCAGATCACCGTCATGATCACCGCGCCGCCCGCCCAGTGGCCCCACTCGTCGAACCACTCGCGCCTGGCCGCCAGGGCCCGGGCGGCGCCGCGGGCCTTCTCCGCCCGGGCCAGCGCGGCCCGCGAGACCGGCAGGTCCCCGGTCAGGGCCGCCAGGTCGGCGCAGGTGGCGGCGGCGACGGCGCGCTCCAGTCGCCGGTCGTACTCGGCGGCGTCCAGCGCCCCCTCGGCCAGTGCGTCCCCCAGGTGCTCGATGGCGGCGTCGCGATCGCCGTCGGACGCGCGGACCCGCCCACCGGCCCCGGCCCCGTCCGCGCCCATATCCGCGCCCATGG
>NZ_SMKU01000563.1 GCF_004349215.1 Actinomadura rubrisoli
TTCCTTGAGCACCAGCCCGGTATTGGGCACGTTCGGGGCGGCGTAGGGCGTCATAGCCTTGCCCTTGTGCAGGACCGAGAAGATCCGGTAGTGCGAGGTCTGCTGGGGCATCGACTGGATCAGCCACCGTGCCACGAATCGCCCCTGCCGCTCCATCAGCAGCAGAAGATCCCCCTGGTGGCGGTCCCGCGACACCTAAAACGGCTTTCCCCACTCAAGTCCCCGGCCCCACCCGAAACTCACTACCAGCGTCGCATTAGACCAAACCAGCGACGGTCCGGAGGCTCATGACCGTCCGCGTGACCTAGTAGATCTTGTCGATCGTCCAGGAGTAGGCGACGTCGCCGCGCGTGGGCGGTTCCTTGAGCACCAGCCCGGTATTGGGCACGTTCGGGGCGGCGTAGGGCGTCATAGCCTTGCCCTTGTGCAGGACCGAGAAGATCCGGTAGTGCGAGGTCTGCTGGGGCATCGACTGGATCAGCCACTGCTGCGCCTCGGAGGGACTGGTGTCGCAGGGACGGATATAGGTGTCGTACTGGCCGTTGGTGCCCGGCGCGGACTCCTTGGCCTCCAGGCACTTGTTCTTGGCGGAGTTGTTCTGGAGCCGGTAGGCCTGCTGCCCTTGTACCGACCCGTCAGCGACGATCTTCCAGCTCTGGCCGGTGGCCCACCAGCCGATCATGTCGACGTCCTTCTTTGCGACTCGCCCAGACGCTTTTGTGCTGGTGAGACGACGTGGTCCGCAGCTACCTGGGCAGCTTCGAGATTGCGGCGCGGCGCGGTCCCACACGGATGAGCCCTGGCACGCGAGACTCCCGCCGATTCTGGGCCTGTCCCGGTTGACGGTGTGGCTGAGCAAGCCGGCCTGGACCCTGCTGACAGCAGAGACGGAATGTGAACAACAAAACCATAGGCCAACTTTTTGCCTAACGAGCCGGAATGAACAGTTCGATATCGTCGATGGCTTGTTCCGCATAGCCCGCTGTTTGCGGGTCGTTCAAGGCGTGGCGAAGTGCAGGCAACACTCGGTCGAGATCGAGCTTTTTGTGAATTCTCGCTATATGTCCCAAGCATATGACTGCCGTGGAGCGAAGGGGCTGTGACGGGTTATTCAATAGTCCCAGGCACTGGTCCTGAACCCATTTCCAATCATGGCCATGGAGGGCAAGGCTCAGGAGTGCGTTCTGGGCTGCCTCGTCATCCTGACGCAAAAGAGCGTTTTCGAGGTCTTCTCGCGTAAGGTCTGGAATTTCTTCGTACCTCACTTGAGGATCCTGCCTTTCTTGTCCACGAGACCGGCCCGCTTGAGCGCGTTCTTCATCTTGTCTGTGAGCTCGTCCCACTCCCTGACGTGCCCATGATAGATGGACTTTCCTGGATGAGTCTCGTCCAGGACAACGATTTCACCGTGCTCTTTGTCCACGCCCACGCGCCTTGTGGTGTTCTCGCCAAGCGGTGCCGAGTTGTCGAGGGCCTCTTGGCCGTCTGTCGGCTCAGCCGAGTTGGGCCCTCTGCTGGTCTGTCTCGTGTTCGATCCGTGCTTGCCGCCAGGTTCGTAGGTGGGGGGCGCGCCTTCCTGTTCGGTCTCGGCATGGAGGATGCGTAGGTTGGGTGCGGTGGCGGTGGCGGTGCCGGTGGTGACCGAAGTGATGAGGTGGTTGGCGAGGACCCCGACGGTGATCGCACCGACTGTCTGCAGGAGTTTGCCGGCGGCGGCAGCAATAGCCGCACGCAGAGCGGCTAGTTCGAAGACCGCCGCGATGGGATTGGGGGCAGCGTCATTGACCCGTATCTGGCTCTCCAGGACGGCGGCGCCGTATTGGCGGCAGGCACTGGCCATTCCTGCGCAGAGCTGAGGAAGAGCGTTGAGAAGTGTGTCGGAAGCGTTGCCGTACAACCGCCGCCAGTAGCCATCGAATGCATCGATGTCCGGCGCGTCGCTGTGGCCCGTGACCGCCGTGACCTCGGTTGCGAGTCGGCCTCGTACATCGAGTAGGGAGGTATTGGCGGCCTGCCAGGCGGTGGCAGCCGTGGCGAGTGCATAGCTGTCTCCGGTCGGCCAGTGCTGCGCGATATCCAACGGGTCGAAGCTGATGCCGGTTAGCGTCTCCAGGAGTGAGCGAGGTGGTGGCTTGCCTGGCCCGGCCGCTGTTGGAGGCGCAGCCACGTTCAGTGGGCCGGACACCACAAAGCCCAACAACTGGTCCCGGAACGAGGGCTGCCGAGGGACCATAGAGAAACCACTGCCGATCACGGAGTGCTGATCGGCTCTGGTGTGATTGTTGACAGTCTGGGTGAGGCCTCGTGACATGTCACCGGTCGAGCGGTGCAGGGCGGCGAACCCCTGCCATGCGGCTTGGGCCGCCGGGGTGTAGGCGGCGATGAACTCGGCGGCAGCCTGATCCTTACCGGGGTTGCCCGCCATGCCGGCGGTAGGTGCCAGCGCCCCCGACAGGGTCGTCCATGTACTGCCGAACCTGTTCTGTGCGGCTGCGACGTGCTGGGCTGTTCTGTGCACGAGGTTGGTGTCGATCCAGACCCTGCTCACGTTGACCACATCCGCACGTTGGTGTCGCTCGAACTGCGGAAATTCCGGTGAGATCGCCCGATCGCACGATGCAGCCGGGCAAGTTCCGCATGCAGGGTTCGAGTTGATTGGTCCCACCGAGCGCGCGCCGCGGCATAGGCCTTCTGGTCATCACCCTCCCAATCGGCAAGCGACTGCTCAAGCTCTCCCTCAAGCTTGTCAAGTACCGCCTCGAACTGCCGTAGCGCCTGCTCAAAGCAGCGTTCAGCTTCGCTGAACGCTGCGAACTCCGCCCGGATCAATACCATCGAGATCTCCCAGTGCCGCGCGAAGTGGCGAAATTGTCGGCAGTGATCGTATCGGAACCTTCTCCGTTAGAGTCAAGTCGAGTCGAGGTTAAGGTACAGCTCGGTTATCCGTGCAGGAATCAGACCGTCGTATCTCCTTTTTGCCTGCCCCTGCATGATCGGAGGCCCGGTTGCATCCATGGTCATCGTGACAGCCGGCACCGTGAATTCACAGGCCGGTCGATCCGCAGGGCCGACGGGCCACCGTGCGCAAGTCGGCTACGTCCGAGCGACGGTGGAGATGATCTGTTCGGCTTGAGCCTTGGATGACCATGCACGCTGTCCGGGTGAGGCCGTCCACCGTGAACGGGCAGGCATGCGGTAGTGCCTGCCTCAAGCGGGCGCGGCCATGCCGTGATGTGCCATCCGCAGTTCGTGTGGGTGCTGGTGGTGCTGGACGCGCCGTCCAGGACGACGGTCCTTACTGGTGAGCGGCTCGTTTGGCGACTTCCTCGGACGTCGTTTGATTCGAGCGTAGGGGCGCGGCTAATGCGGGTTTAACGGGGGTGGGGGTTTTGTGCTTGTTGCTGGGCCCGGGTGGGTTTGACGGAGAGGGAGG
>NZ_SMKU01000564.1 GCF_004349215.1 Actinomadura rubrisoli
CCCCCGAGCCGAGCGCGCAGATCGCCGAGGCGTACGGGATCCGGTTCCTGTGCGGCGCCGACGACATCGGCCGCGCCGTGACCGAGGTGCGGCGGCGCGGCAAGTGGGCGCGGCGTCTGCGCGGCCAGGAGGTGTCCAGCGCGTCGGCGCCCGCGCTGCTGCTGATCGGCGCCCCGTCCAGCGGTCAGCGGCGGCTGGCGCGGATGGTCGCCCGCGCGCTGGCGGAGGTGGAGGCCTCCAGCGGCGAGGTCCACAGCGTCCACGCCGAGGACCTGCGCGAGGACGGCCCCGACGGGCTGCGCGCCGCGCTGGAGGAGCACTCCGGGCACGTCCTGCTGCTGGACGGCCTGGACGGGCTGGTCCTGGACGAGACGCAGGGGCCGGCGTACGCGTCGGTGCTGTATCGGGCGCGGCTGGAAGGCGTCAACGACACCGCGCTGCTGGCCACGTGCGAGCCGGAACGGGTCGGCGAGCTGTCGGCGGCGTCACCGGAGCTGGTGACGGACCTGCGGGCGGTGCGGCTGCCGGACCTGGCCGACGTCACCGCGCGGGCGGCGCTGCTGGGGCTGCTGGCCGAGGAGCGGCGGCTGCGGATCGGCTCGGACGCCTGGGTCGTCGTGCACCGCGAGGTCGGCGGCCTGCGCGGCCGCGGACGCCTCACCGGCGCCCGCCTCATCGAGTCCTACCTGGACCGGGCCGCGACGCGGCACCTGGGCGGCGCCGAGGCGACCCAGGCGATCGGCGCCGCGCTGTCGCTGACGGCCGCCGACTTCGAGGGCCTGGCCGCCGAACTCTCAGGCACCTGACCCCCCGCCTCCGGCGACCAGCGGCGCGCCCGTCGTCCCACCCGCGCGCCGTCCCCGCCCGCGTACCGTCTCACCCGCGCACTGTCCCGTCCGCGGGCCGTCCCACCGCGAGGTGTCCCAGCCAGGGGACGCATCAGCACGCGACCTCAGATGCGCGACGCCCCAGCCGTGCAGCGCGCCGGACACACGGTCCCAGGCGCGCATCGTTCAGGCCCTGACGCCCCCGGCCGCGCGGCCGCGCGGCCGGGCTCGGCTCCGGTAAATACGTTGCGGGGTCCGGAACGCGCGGGCATGCTGGGTTGATCGAGCGGCGGCGAGCGCTGCCTGGACTAAGGAGGGCTGACGGATGGCCATCACTGTGCTGCGGCATGTCCGCATCAGTCCCGCCTCTTTGTTCAGGAGCACACCCGTTGTCTTCCGAGTACGAACCCTCTGATTCCTCCTCCGACCTCGACTCCCGCTGGTCCGATCTCACCGGTGACGAGCCCCGGGCGGATCCGGCCGGCGCCTTCGTCTTCGAGTTCCATTCGGTCGACGAGGAGCTGGGCCCGGACCAGCGGTGGTCCACCTGGCTGGACGTCGAGCGCGGCGCTCGCGGCCCGGAGCCGCGCCCCTCGTGGGTCGTGACGGAACAGGCCGCGATCGATACCGAGCTCGGCGTCCTCAAGTCCGGCAAGGAAGCCGACGTCTTCCTGCTCGAACGGGCCGTCGAAGCGATCGGCGACAATCCGGCGAAGTCCTCGCTGCTGGCCGCGAAGCGGTACCGCACCGAGGAGCACCGGTCCTTCCACCGCAGTGCGTCCTATGTCGAAGGCCGCCGTACCCGCAACAGCCGCGACAGCCGGGCGATGGCGAAGAAGACCTCGCACGGCCGCAGTGTCGCGGCCGGTCAGTGGGCCTACGCCGAATGGGACGCCCTCAACCGGTTGTGGACGGCCGGTGTCCCGGTGCCCTATCCGGTGCAGGTGGACGGCACCGAGCTGCTGATGGAGTTCATCGACGACGGCGAGGACGGTGCCGCGCCCCGGCTCGCCCAGGTCCGGCCGTCGAAGGAGCTGCTCGGTGTGTACTTCGAGCAGTTGCGCGACGGCATGCGTGAGCTGGCCCGCGCGGGGCTCGCGCACGGCGACCTCTCGCCGTACAACGTCCTGGCGCAGGGCGAGCGGATCGTGATGATCGACCTGCCCCAGGTCGTCGACATCGTCGGCAACCCGAAGGGCATGGACTTCCTGATGCGCGACTGCCACAACATGGCGACGTGGTTCACGGGCCGCGGGCTGGAGGTCGACGAGCAGGAGCTGTTCGCCGATCTGCTCACGATGGTGTTCTGATCGCCTGCGTGGCAGATCCCTTGTGGCGTAGGGGTTTGAGACCTTCTCGCCACCGCATAATGTCGGTCCTGCGGGACACCATGGGGGTGTGAATCGCGTAGACCGGTTGCTCGCGCTCGTCGCCGAGCTCCGCGCGGCCTCCCCCGAGCCGCTGGAGCCGGGCGCGCTCGCCGGACGGCTGGGGGTCAGCGAGCGGACCGTCCGCCGCGATCTGGAGCTGCTCACGCACGGCGGGCTGCCCGTCCGCACGGAGAAGGGACGCGGGCACGTCCTGCCGGCCGATCCGCCGCCGCCCGCGCTGAGCGAGGTCGCGTCGCTGATGGGCCCGGTGCACGACACGCTGGCCGAGGCGGTCCGTACGCGGCGGATCGTCCGGCTCGCCTATACCGACCAGGCGGGGGCGCGCAGCTTCCGCGACGTGGAGGCGCACGGCCTGGTGGTCGCCCCGTACGGGGAGTATCTGGTGGGCTGGTGCCGGATGCGTGACGGGCCCCGCATGTTCCGGCTCGACCGGATCGGGGCGGCGTTCCTGTCGGGCGGCGGCGCGGAGGTCCGCGATCTGGACGACCTGCTGGCGGCGCTGCGGGTGCCGATGCCGCGCCCGCCCGCCGAGCCGGGGCCGCGTGGCCCGGCGGGCGCCGCGCGGGCGCGCGCGTGGACGCTGGACCGGCTGGAGTTCGTGCGGTCCCGGCTGCGGGAGGCCACCGCGGAGGTCCGGGGCGGGCAGGAGGGCGCGGCGGCGCTGCGCGGCGTGCTGGGTCATCTGGCGGAGTGGACGCGCTGGCAGCTGGCGGCGATCCGTGCCGCGGCGACGGACCGGACGCCCGTGCTGGAGGGGCGGCGCCCGCCGTTCCCGCCGGAGTTCGACCGCGAGCTGCCCTACGACGCCCGCGAGCGGATGATCCAGGACGCGATGGCGCTGCGCTCGCTCGGCGAGTTGGCCCGCGACCTGCGGGAGGTGCTGGAGGCCGCGGGGCACTGGGCCGCCGACTGCGACGACGCGCTCTGGGAGCGGGAACTGCCCGACCCGCGCCCGTTCGGCCCACCGGGCCCGCCGCGTCCCCTGGCCGACCTGCTGGCGGGCTGGCGCGGCCCGCTGGCGCACATCGAGTGGCACCTGGACCGTCTCACCGACGAGCCCCCGCAGCCCGCGCCCGAGGACGACGAGGACGCCTGGGTCATCGACCGCTGCCCCCTCCAGGCCTGACCCGACCCGCTCGCTGTGCGGCGGTGATCGTGTGCGGAGTCCGCTGCCCCGCCGCCCGGGCCCCCCGCCCCC
>NZ_SMKU01000565.1 GCF_004349215.1 Actinomadura rubrisoli
GCCGGCCGCCCAAGACGCCACCCCGGCGTGATGCCCCGGCCCGTCCCGGCTCCGTAGCCTCACCGGTCATGGACGCAACCATCGAAGTGCAGGGCCTGCGCAAACGGTACGGGCCGACCGTCGCCGTGGACGGGCTGTCGTTCACCGTCGGGCCCGGCCAGGTCACCGGTTTCGTCGGCCCCAACGGCGCGGGCAAGTCCACCACCATGCGGATGATCCTGGGGCTGGACCGGCCCGACGGCGGCACCGCGCTGGTGGGCGGGCGCCCCTACCGGACGCTGCGGACGCCGCTGTGCCGCCTCGGCGCGATGCTGGACGCCGCCGCCGTGCACCCCGCCCGCCGCGCCCGCGACCACCTGCTGTGGCTCGCGCACGCCAATGGGCTCCCGTCGCGCCGGGTGGACGAGGTGATCGAGCTGGCCGGGCTGGCGGGCGTCGCGCGGCGCCCGGCCGGGGGCTACTCCCTGGGCATGCGCCAGCGACTGGGCATCGCCGCCGCGCTGCTGGGCGACCCGCCGGTGCTGATGTTCGACGAGCCGGTCAACGGCCTGGACCCCGAAGGGATCACCTGGATCCGGGGGCTGCTGCGGTCGCTGGCCGCCGAGGGACGCGCGGTGCTGGTCTCCAGCCACCTGATGAGCGAGCTGGAGGGCGGCGCCGACCACCTGGTGGTGATCGGGCGCGGCCGGCTGATCGCCGACACCGGCGTCGCGGAGCTGCTGGACGCCGCGTCCGGCGGGCGGGTGCACCTGCGCACCACCGGCCGCCAGGAGGCGATGACGGTGCTGGCGCACGCGGGCGCGACGGTCGCGGCCGACGGGCGGGACGCGGTGACGGTGTCCGGGCTGCCCTCCGAGCGGATCATCGCGCTGCTGACCGGGGCCGGGGTGCCGTTCTCGGGCATCGCCGAGCACCGGGCGTCGCTGGAGGAGGCGTACATGGAGCTGACCAGGGACGCGGTGGAGTTCCACGCCGTCACCGGACGGGAGCGGTCATGACCGCGGTCACCCCCTACAAGAGCACCGTCCAGGACACCGCCCGCGACGGCTTCGGGCGGCTGCTGCTGGCCGAGTGGACCAAGCTGCGGTCGGTGCCCCGCTGGATGCTGACGCTGGGCGCGGCGGCGGTGCTGACCATCCTGGTCGCGCTGCTCACCGCCTCGGGGACGGAGTCCAGCGGGGACGGCGAGGGCGGGGCCGGGCCCCCGAGCCGCCTGAAGGCGATCACCGACCAGGGCCACCTCACCTACCGGACGCTGGAGGGCGACGGGAGCATCACCGCCCGCGTCGCCTCCCAGCAGGGCGCCGACCCGTGGGCCAAGGCCGGCCTGATGATCCGCCGGAGCGCCGAGCGCGGCGCGCCCTACGCGGCGATCATGGTGACGCCGCGGCACGGCGTGCGGGTGCAGACCGGCTACCGCGGCGGCGGCGCCGGCGGCGGGACGGTCACCGCACCGCGCTGGCTCAGGCTGACCCGCGCCGGCGCGACCGTGACCGGCTACGCATCGGCGGACGGACGCACCTGGAACCGGGTCGGCGCGGTGACCCTGGACGGGCTGCCGCCCTCGGCCCTGGCGGGGCTGTTCGTGGCGACCCCCGACAAGATCAAAGTGGAGCGGCAGTTCGGCGGCGAGGTCGTCTCCGGGCAGCCCGCCGACACCACCGCCGCCTTCGACCACGTGGCGCTCGCGCCCGCCCGTCCGCAGGCCGACACGCCGTGGCGCGACCGCAGCGGGCCGGGCGGCCCCGCCCGCGAGCAGGTCGGCGGGTCGACCCGGTCCGGCGGCACGTTCACCCTGGCCGGGTCGGGTGACGTCGGGCCCGACGAGTTCGCCGACGACATCACCCAGACCACCCTCACCGGCCTGCTGATCGGGCAGGCCGCGATCGTCGCGCTGGCGGTGCTGTTCGTCACCGCCGAATACCGGCGCGGCACGATCCGCACCACGTTCGCCGCGAGCCCCCGCCGCGGCCGGGTGCTGGCCGCCAAGGCCGTCGTGGCCGGGCTCGCCGCGTTCGCCGCCGGGCTCGCCGCCGGGTTCGGGTCGCTGCTGCTGGCCGCTCCGGTGCTGCGCTCGCACGGGATGTCGCCGCCGTCGCCGGCCGAGGGGCCGGTGCTGCGGGCGGCGATCGGCACGGCGCTGCTGCTGGCGGTGATCGCGGTGTTCAGCCTGGCCATGGCGACGATCATGCGGCGCAGCGCCCCCGCGATCACGGTGGTCCTGCTGCTGCTGCTCGTCCCGCAGATCGTCGCGACGGGACTGCCGGTGGCGGCGGCGCGGTGGGTGGAGCGCCTCACCCCGGCGGCCGGGTTCGCGATCCAGCACACCGTCCACCGCTACGACACCGCCATCGGTCCCTGGGCCGGGCTCGGGGTGCTGTGCGCCTACACCGCGGTCGCGGTGGCCGCCGCGGCGTGGCTGCTGAGGCGGCGCGACGCATGAGGCCCCCCACGACCGGGCGCGCCGCGGGCCACCGCCCCGGCACCGGGCACGCCGCCGCGGCCGGCGCGCCCCTGCGCGGCGCCCTGCACGCCGAGTGGACCAAGCTGCGGACCCTGCGCAGCACCGCGTGGCTGCTGCTGGCCCTGGCCGCGACGACCGTCCTGACCGGGGCGGCGGCGACGGCCGCCGTCGACACCTCCCACTGCGCCACGCCCGCCGGGTGCATGGAGGACACCCCCAAGCTGAGCCTGTCGGGCGTGCGGCTCGGGCAGGTCGCCGCCGTCGTGCTCGGCGTGCTGGCGATCGGCGGGGAGTACGCCACCGGGACGATCGGCGCGACCCTGGCCGCCGTCCCGAGGCGCGGCACGGCGCTGCTGGCCAAGGCCGCCGTGGTCGCCGGGGCCGTCGCCGCCGCCGGGACGCTCGGGGTGCTGGGCTCGCTGGCGGCGGGACGGCTGATCCTGCCCGGCAACGGGTTCAGCGCCGCCAACGGCCACCCGCCGCCGTCCCTGGCCGACGGGCCGACCGCGCGGGCGGCGTTCGGGACGGTGCTGTACCTGGTCCTGGTCGCGCTGCTGGCCCTGGGCGCCGGCGCGGCCCTGCGGGACTCGGCCGGGGCGATCACGGCGGTGCTGGCGCTGCTGTGGATCATCCCGGGGATCACCCGGTTCGTAGGCGACGCCCGCTGGCAGGAACGGCTGGACAAGTACGCGCCGATGCCGGCGGGGCTGGCGGTCCAGGCGACCCGGGAGCTGGACCGGCTGCCGATCGGGCCGTGGCCGGGCCTGGCGGTCCTGGCCGCCTACACCGCCGCCGCGCTGCTGGTCGGCGGCGCGCTGTTCCTCACCCGCGACGCCTGACAGGCCCGAGCGGGGGCCGGGCATCGAGTGCGGGACGAGCGGCCGGGCGGGCGACGAGCGGCCGGGCGGGCTCGGGGCGAGCGCGAGGCGCGCCCGAGACCGGGCG
>NZ_SMKU01000566.1 GCF_004349215.1 Actinomadura rubrisoli
CCAGGTCGAGCCAGAAGCGCAGGACCTCCAGCATGGCGTCTTGGACGGCGGGGTTGTCGTAGTTGAGGTCGGGTTGGTGGGAGAAGAAGCGGTGCCAGTAGTACTGGCCGCGGACGGGGTCGTAGGTCCAGTTGGAGGATTCGGTGTCGATGAAGATGATGCGGGCGTCGGGGTATTTGGTGTCGGTGTCGTGCCACATGTAGAAGTCGCCGAAGGGGCCGCCCGGGTCGGTGCGGGAGGCTTGGAACCAGGGGTGGGCGTCGGAGGTGTGGTTCATGACCAGGTCGGCGATGACTCTGATGCCGCGGGCGTGGGCTTGTTCGATGAGTTCGACGAAGTCGCCGAGTTCGCCGAAGTCGGGCAGGATCTTGGTGTAGTCGGCGATGTCGTAGCCGCCGTCGCGCAGGGGTGATTGGTAGATGGGCAGCAGCCAGAGGCAGTCCACGCCGAGCCATTGCAGGTGGTCGAGTTTGGAGATCAGGCCGCGCAGGTCGCCGTAGCCGTCGCCGTTGGAGTCGGCGAACCCCCGCACCGACACCTCGTAGAACACCGCCGTCTTGAACCAGTGCGGATCGCGCGGCGTCTCCGGGCTGAACGCGTCCGCGACCGGTCCCGCGTCCGGCGCGCCGGCCTCCCCGGCGAACTCGGAATCGGTGAGGAACTTCGACTGGACGCGCATGGGCCACCCCGGGTCTGTTGGGAGATCGTCTAGATCAGCAATGCCCGCGCGCCGCGCCCCGGACGTTCGCGACAGGCAACCATCCGCAAAAATTTCAGTACAGGCCGTGACCGGCGGCCCGGTTTCGGGACCGAGCGGACCCGGCGCGCCGGGGGAGCGTCGTCCATCGCCGGGGTAGATCCCCGGACGCGCCGCCCGCTTTCCTCCGGCCGCGCCCCGGCGCGAGAGGTCATCGCGCGGTCGGCGAATGGCAGCGGACGGGAAAGTAACGCAAAATCACGTCGATTTCCCGCCGTGTCGCTGGCGCCCGCACCCGGTGGCGCTTGCCGCGTGACGGCTGTGTCATGTCCGTGTTTTTAGCTTCGTCGCTTTTTCCACCGCAGGCCCCGGGTAGTTCATTTTCAATGCGACCGGGCGAGGAAAGGACCTCGTCCAGAGCGATCGGAGGGACAGTGGAGCGCTGGGAGATGTCGCCATCGGCCGTACCGACGCGCGACGACCTCGTAGCGCGGCTGCGCGTTCGCTTCGCCGACATCCCGGCTGAGAACGTGCGCCGTTGCGTGGACGATCTGTGGTGCTGCTGCACCCATCTCGGAGTGCGGCCCGACGAACAGGCGATCGAGCGCCTCGCGGCGTCCCGGCTCACGGGCGTCGTGCGGGGGGCGCCTCCGCCCTGCCCGGACCATCCGGACGGGAGACGGCCGTCCAGACCGCCGGGGATCCGGGTCACCGAGAGCCGGGCGCCCGGCGCGTTCGCCCCGCCCGCGGCCCCGCACCCGCATCTCCGGGACGCGCTCGCGGCGCCCGACCCCGGCGATCCCACCGCTCCGTCCAGGAAGGCCCGCGCGGCCGCTCGAACTCCGATCGGGATGTGACACATGCGAGACACCACCGTGCCCGGCCTGGACATCGGGACCCGGCGAGGCTTCATCGTGCTGAGCCTGCCCGCGCAGATCAGCTGGCAGAACTACGCGGGCATCCGGGAGGGGGTGTGCCGGGCGCTGTCCCTCGCCTCGGGGACGGCGGAGCCCGGGAGGCGCCGCAAGGGCGTCGTCGTCGACTTCGGTGACTCGATCCTGCTCGACGCGTCCGGGCTCGTCCTGCTGGCGCGGACCGAGACCCGCGCCCAGCTGCTCGGCTGCCCCCTGCGCGCCGTGGTGCCCGCCATGGCGGCGCCGGTCCGGCGCGCGCTGCACCTGACGGGGCTGTCCCGGCTCGTCCCGGTCTTCCCGGACGTGGCGTCCGCGACGGACGCGCCGGTCCCCCGGAGGAGCGCGGCGGCCGTGGACACCACGCACGTCCTCGACGCCATCCGCGCCATGCACCCGGGCGACACCGGGCTGTCCCCCGCCCCGGCGCCCGCCGCCGACTTAATGATCACCACGACGGAGGCCGGCGACGGCGCCCACACGGTCGTCCACCTGTCGGGGGTGCTCGACCAGAGCACCGTCCAGCGGCTCGGCGAGACGCTGACCTCGCTGGTCGAGGGCAATCTCCAGCACCTCATGGTGCGGATGAGCGACAAGCTCGGCCTGCGCTGCGACCCGCTGCCCGTCCTGCTCGGCATCCGCTGGCGCGTGGCCGCCGAGGGCGGCTGCCTGTCGCTGCTGGAGCTCCCGGCCCGCCTCCGCGAGATCATCGACCGCGAGGGGCTCGGCTCCGTCTTCACCTCGTGCCGGACGATCGACGCCCGCCTGCCGGCCACCGAGCCGGTCTGACACCGGACGCCCCGGCCCCGCACCCGCTCGTCCCGTCGCGCTTCACCCTGCCCGCACACGTTCTCCGTCCGCCTGGATCGTGAGGATGTGTGCGGGTTGGGTGTGGGGGTCCAGGCGGACGTAGTTGGAGCGTCGCCAGGTGTAGGTGGTGCCGTCGAGTTGGTCGGTGACGGTGAAGGGGCGGTCGGGGTCGTCGGGGAGGCCGAGGGCGGCCAGGTCCAGGTGGAGGGTGGCTTCTTGGGTGTGGTGGGGGTTGAGGTTGACCACGGCCAGGACGGTGTCGTCGGCGTGTCGTTTGGAGAAGGCCAGGAGTTGGGGTTGGTCGATGGGGTGGAAGTGCAGGTTGCGGAGTTGTTGGAGGGCGGGGTGGGTGTTGCGCAGGGTGTTGAGGCGGGTGATGAGGGGGGCCAGGGTGGTGCCGGTGCGTTCGGCGGTTTCCCAGTCGCGGGGGCGGTACTGGTATTTCTCGGAGTCGCGGTATTCCTCGCTGCCGGGGCGTACGGGGGTGTTCTCGCAGAGTTCGTAGCCGGAGTAGATGCCCCAGGTGGGCGACAGCAGGGCGGCGAGGATGGCGCGGATGGCGAAGGCGGGGCGGCCGCCGTGCTGGAGGTACTGGTTGAGGATGTCGGGGGTGTTGGTGAAGGTGTTGGGGCGCATGTAGGCGGCGGCGGGGCCGGTGAGTTCGGTGAAGTGGGTGCGGAGTTCGTCGGCGGAGTTGCGCCAGGTGAAGTAGGTGTAGGACTGGTGGAAGCCGATTTTGGCCAGGGTGTGCATCATGGCGGGGCGGGTGAAGGCTTCGGCGAGGAAGAGGACGTCGGGGTCGGTGGTGTTGATGTCGGCCAGGAGGCGTTCCCAGAAGGGGACGGGTTTGGTGTGGGGGTTGTCGACGCGGAAGATGCGGATGCCGTGGCCGATCCAGTGTTTGATGATGCGGTGGATCTCGGTGTAGAGGCCGTCGGGGTCGTTGTCGAAGTTGAGGGGGTAGATGTCCTGGTATTTCTTGGG
>NZ_SMKU01000567.1 GCF_004349215.1 Actinomadura rubrisoli
CACCGGAACACCCCCCGGGAGCGTCTCCCGCAGTGGATCGGTCTCCCCGGGGTGCGCTAGGCGGTGCGGTGGAGGGCGGCGGTGGTGAGTTCGGAGAGGGCCTGGCGGGCGGACGGGTGGACGGGGGCGGTCGTGAGGATGGACAGGGCCCGCTCGCCGCGTTCGGCGATCATGGCCTCGACGGCCGCGACGGCGCCGGTGTCGCGGAGGACCTCGCGGAGCCGCCCGGCTCCCGCCTCGTCGATCTGGGACGTCCCGTACAGCGCGTCGATCAGCCGGCGCTGGGCGGGGGCGGCGCGGCGGAGGGCGTGGGCGATCAGGACGGTGGGCTTGCCCTGGCGGAAGTCGTCGATGCTGGGCTTCCCGGTGACGGCCGGGTCCCCGAACGCGCCGAGGAGGTCGTCGCGGAGCTGGAACGCCTCGCCCAGGGCCAGCCCGAACCCGGAGTAGGCCGCGAGGAGGGCCGGGGAGGCCCCCGCCAGCACGCCGCCGAGTTGCAGGGGGCGTTCGGCGGTGTACTTGGCGGTCTTGTAGCGGACGATCGTCATCGACCGCCCGGCGCAGGACGGTCCGCGGGACTGCTCCAGCATGTCGAGGTACTGGCCGTAGAACAGCTCGGACCGCATGCGGTTGTAGTGCCGGTGCGCCGTCGCCAGCCGCGGGGCGTCCAGGCCGCTGGTGCGCAGGAGCTCGTCCGCCCACGTCATGCACAGGTCGCCCAGCAGGATGGCCGAGGCGGCGCCGAACCGCTCGGAGTTCCCGCGGCGGCGGGAGCGGGCGTGCCGGTCGGCCAGGACGCGGTGGACGGTGGGGCGGCCGCGTCTCAGGTCGCTGCCGTCCATGATGTCGTCGTGGATGAGGCAGAACGCGTGGAAGACCTCCAGGGCGGCGGCGACACGGAGGATCTCCTGGCCCTCGCCGCCGCCCGCGCCGCGCCACCCCCAGTAGCACAGGACCGGCCGGATGCGCTTCCCGCCGTGCAGGATGAACTCGGTGACCGTGGTGAACACCGTGTGGATCTCGCGGTCCCCGATCTTGTACAGCTGCGCCCCGAGGAACGTCGTGAGGACGTCGTCGATGCGCGCCCGGAGCCGCCCGGTGGACGGCTGGACGAGCGCACCGCGCTCAGCGTTCATGTCGTGTCCGCGAGCGCCACAGCAGGACGCCGGCGGCGATCAGCGCGGCCTGCGCCCCGCGTCCGGACATGACGCTGGGACGGCGCCTCTTGTCCCCCAGCAGGCCCAGCCGCACGGTGAGCTCGCGGTTGGCCATGTCGCGGGCGAGGCCGCGGAACTGCTCGGGCGCCAGCGTGTTGCCGATCAGCAGGTCCATCGCCGTGCGCGCCGCCTGGATCTCCGACAGCGACTCCGAGGCCAGATGGAACAGGATGCCGCGCAGCTCGTCCTCGAAGACCTCCGTGAGCGCCAGCTCGGGGGCCAGGTACCGGACGGAGCCCTCGATGTTGGCGAACGACTTGCCCAGCAGCGAGACGACGGGGCTGGTCTGGATCCCGCGCCGCGTGGAGTACTTGAGGACGGAGGTGAGGGTGACGCCGAAGTCCAGCTGCTCCAGCGACGCGGTCGCGACCTTGGGGACCAGGATCGCCATGTCCCCGGCGAAACCCGTGATGTCCGCCCAGGGGGCGGCCTTGCCCAGCTCCAGCCAGGCGCGGGCGAGGCCCGGCCCGTCGTTGTGGGCCAGGCTCAGCAGGATGGTCATCAGCGTCATGCTCATGCGCCGGTCGACGCGTCCGACCATGCCCCAGTCGATGAGGTGCGCCCTCTCGCCCGGCGCCACCAGGATGTTGCCCGGGTGCGGGTCGGCGTGGAAGAAGCGGTCGACGAAGTAGCCCCGGTACATGAACGCCAGCAGCTCGCGGCCGATGCCGACCCGCTGCTCCTCGGTCAGGGACCGCCGGTCGACCTCCCGGATGGACCGCCCCGGCGCCAGCGTCTGCACCATCGCCCTCGGGGTCGCCCAGACCACGCCGGGCACGGCGAGGTGCTCGGAGTCGGCGACCAGGTCCCGGGCGCGCTCCATGTTGGCCGCCTCGGCGGTGAAGTCCAGCTCGGCGCCCATGGCGTCGAAGATGATGCCGAGCGCGGACTCGATGTCGATGACGGCGTTGAAGGCGGGGAAGGCCCGGACGAGGACGCGCGCCGTCCTGCGCATCATCGCCATGTCCGCCAGGACGAGGGACCGGATGTCGGGCCGCTGCACCTTGAGGACGCCGTCGCCCCCGCCGCGCAGCGTCACCCGGTAGGTCTGGGCGAGCGAGGCCGACCCCAGCGGCCGGGGGTCGATGCGGTCGAACCGGTCCCTCCAGCCGGGCCCGAGCTCGGCGGCCAGGACCGGTTCGAAGGCCGGGAACGGGGCCGCCGACACGTGGTCGTGCAGCTTGGCCAGCTCGGCCATGATCTCCTGGGAGACGATGTCGGGACGCGTGGAGAGCATCTGGCCGACCTTCACGTAGAAGGGGCCCAGCCGTTCCAGCGCCAGCCGGACGGCGCGCGGGGTGTCCCGGCCGTCCGCGGGGTCTCCGCGCGTCACCGTCCGCAGCGCCCCGCCGCCGGCGAGCCCGCCGAGCTCCCTGGCCACGGTGAGGAGCCGCCGGGCGCTCATGCGTCTCCGGCCGGCGCGGACGACGGCGGACGGCAGCGCATCGACGGCCCGCCCGCCGATCCCGGCCGGACCGGCGGACCGGCGCCCCGCGGCGTCGAGGCCGGAACCGGGGGCGGCGGCGCCCACGCCGAGGGGCCGGTCAGCGAGGCGAGCAGGACACGGACCAGGATCTCGTTCGTGCACTCGTCACCGCGTTCCGCGCGGTACGCCCTGAACGTCCGCCCGGATCGGATGTCGTCGCACAGTTCTCGCGGTTCGACGAAGCGCCGCTCGTCCGGATCGTACAACCGCCCGTCCGCGTCCAGGCGCAGGCGCCTGGCGTGCCGCGCCCGGTCCGGCGGCCCGTCGGCGCCCTCGCGGCCTTCCCGGCGCCGGCTCACCGCGCGTCTTCGTCGGACGACTCGCCCCGCACGCGCCGGGCCAGTTCCCGGACCTCGCGCTCCAGGCGGGTGAGCTGGTCGGTGACGATGTGCAGTTCGTCCTCCGTCCGGCGGCCCCGCCCCGGCTCGCCGCCGCGCTCGTGGCGCCTGGCGCGGCGCCGCAGCCTGCGGTGCAGGTCCTCCAGGTCGTCGAGGATCTCCTCGATGTCCGCGTCGCCCGCGTCCCGGTCCTCGTCGTCGCGCCGGTCGTCGCGGTCCTCCACCGCCGTGCGCGCCGCCCGCCGAGTGGAGGCGCAGGGTGACGTAGTCGTCCAGCGAGGGCGTGCGGGCACCCGCCTGGTTCGCGATCTGCCAGGCCACACCGTCCAGCCAGGCCCGGTGGGACGCCACGAACCGCTG
>NZ_SMKU01000568.1 GCF_004349215.1 Actinomadura rubrisoli
CCCCGAGCCCTGCGGTCTCCAGCCCACGACAAACGCCTCCCACACCGGCCCCACGGGCCGCGTTACGCCCTCCTTCTCGACGGTGGCCCTTCATGCTGGCGGGCCTGATCGCCCTCATCGTCCTGATAACCGCGGCCATCACCGTGGCCGTCACCTTCATCGCCGTCAACCAAGACGGCGACACCCCGCAGCAGCCGGGACCGCAGCGCCCGCCGGCGGTGGCCGTCCCACCCGCGACGTCCCCGTCGACGGCACCCACCACGGCGACGCCATCGCACAAGCCGACCGCGGCCGCGACGAGCAGCGAGCCGCCCACGCCACCGACCTCGCCCCGCCCGGCACCTGGCCGCCCGCGCGCCTCCTCCACACCACAGCCCGACCGCCCCGCGATCGCCGCGCCACCCGGCCCCTGCAACCGCTACCGCGTCACCGCGCGGGACATGGCCCTGCGCACCCAAGACAACGAAGGCACCGGCGAGGCCATCTACCACGGCGAGATCGCCACCGTCACCCGCCGCGGCACCCCCACCGGCCGCACCGATCTGTGGCACGTCACCACCCCACGCGCACAAGGCTGGATCCACCCCGACCACCGCTACTGGAGCCCCATCTGCTGACCCCCCGCCGCCGACCGCAGGAGCCCGCGCGCCACACACGTCGGATGCCGGAGCGGTGACGGAGCGACTGGTCAACTTGTACACCGATCGGTTCATCGGACGGTACGCACGCTCTGTCCGCCGTCGGCCAGGATCGCGAACGGGCGGCGGGGCCGGGCTCAGGCGTCCGAGCCGGTAGGAGCGATCGAATGAGGCGGTTACGGCATCGTCGAACCTGCCTGCGGCAGCCCGACCTGCGAGGTCGTGATCCCCGCCGACCAGCTCCAGCCAGCCCTTGAAGGCTCTGAAGCTATTGATGGCGGAGTGGGTTGCACAGTCCGGGTTCTTGCGAGCTCTTTGGAGGAACTGGTCATTGTCAAGCGTTTCAAGGAGGGACCATGGGTGATGTGCTCGCGTTAGGAGCCGCCGTCATCGTGGCCGTAGGGCAGATCCTGCGGATCGGCGAGATCACTGTGCGCGCAGCGGTCAGGCGGCACGAAGCAGGCGGGCCCGCGCCCGGCCATGGCCGGGCGGTGTCCCCGGCGGATGGTCAGGCGGGGGCTGCGGTCGGCGCGGCGTCGGTCGCCTCGAAGACGGGGCGGGAGCGATGACCGTGATCGCCTGCGACGAGGGTGAGTTCGAAGCGTTCGCCTGCGAGCAGTACGCCCCATTGAGAGGGTGGTTGACCGCGAAGGGAGCCTGTCGCTTCGACGCCGAGGATGTGGCGCAGGTGGCGCTCACAAAGGTGTGGCTGCGCTGGCCGAAGGTGGAGTACCGACGCGCCTACCTGTACTGCGTCGCGAGCAACGAGCTGGGCAAGCTCTGGCGGGCCCGAGCCCGGGTCCGGGCGCGAGACACCGGATACAGCGGCATCGGCCCTCTGACACGGGAGGAGACGGTCGGCGGTATACCGGCCCGGCTGCAGGCTGAGATGGTGCGGCGGGACCTGCTCGCCCTGCCCGGTCGGCAACGCGCTGTGCTGGCCGGATGCTGCGACCACTACCAGGACACCGAGCTCGCCGCAGCCCTGCGGATGCCCATGGCGACCGTCCGCTCCCACCGCAGGCACGCCCGCGTCAGCCTGCGCGAGTTCGCGGCGATGCTCGGGCAGGACCCGGGCGGGCGGATGCTGCGGCGCGCGTACGAGGAGATGCGCTGCGGGGACCCCTCCCCGCCCGGATCCCGGCCGGTGATCAGCCAGTCCTGGACCCGGTCCGCGACGCGCCTGCCCAACCCCGAGCACGGCCCCGCGGTGGCCCCGCTCAGCTCGCAGGAGCTCGCGCTGCGCCGCCTCACCTCACCACTGGCCGGGATCGGCCCGGACGCATGCGCCAGACAGGCCGACACGACCGGGCGGCTGATGGTCATCACCGACCCCGACGGCCGTGTCCTGTGGCGGGCCGGCGACCGCCAGGACCTTCGCCGCGGCGACCACGACGGACACGGCGACGGCGCCTGCCTGGCCGAACACGCCGTCGGCACCAGCGGCGTCAGCCTCGCCCTGGCGGCCGGCCACCCGGTCGTGGTGTGCGGCCCGGAACACTACTCACCCGCCCAACACGACCTGGTCTGCGCCGGCGCCCCCATCCACCATCCCGCAGACGGCCGGCTGGTCGGCGCGGTCTGCATCAGCGCACCATGGCCCGCCGCGCACCCTGACATGCTCAAGCTCATCGACGAAACCGCCAGGCGCATACGGCGACGAATACCCAACCCCACCAGCGCAGACGGTGCCCTGGAAGGCGGAGGTGGAGTTAACCGGAGGGTGGAGATCGACTGATCCACCCCTCTGCCGCGCCCTGGGCCGACCACGACCAAGCACATCCTCCAAGCAATCCCAGAGTCTAGATCCCGGACTTTTGCTGAAGGTCCGAACATGGGGGAGTTTCGGAGCCTCATGCGCGCGGGTGTGCACGCATGAGGTAGAAGGTCCCGGTGGCGTCCGGGGGGTGCTGTCGAGCACGCGCGGACCGTATGGGCAGGACTCTGCTTGCGTCTCTCTGGCGATCAGGGCCTCTGGCCGCTCGTCCGGACTGCTGGACGACCACGTGCGCGAGCACCCTGCGGGCCGCTGTGACATCCCAAGGTCGTCTTAGGTAGACGGCATCTCATTTGGTGAGTCGGCGGTGGCAGATCAGGGCGGCGGCGATGCCGGTGAAGGCCAGGAAATGCTCGGGTTTGCGTTCGTAGCGGCGGCGCAGGCGGCGGAACCCATTGAGCCATGACACCGTCCGCTCGACCACCCAGCGGTGTCGGCCGAGCCGGTCAGAGCGCTCGATACCGCGCCGGGCGATGCGCGGGACAATTCCGCGCTCGCGCAGAAAGGCGCGCAGGTCGGGGTAGTCATAACCCTTGTCGGCGTGGTCCACGGCGGGAACGGATCGGCGGAATGCTGCGCACCAGCGGTTCCAGCCCCAGCTTGTCGTGGGTGTTGGCCGCTGAGATTCCGACACCGATCGGCAGACCGGCACGGTCGACCAGCAGATGGATCTTCGACCCAGGCTTGCCGCGATCGACAGGATTCGGGCCCGTCAGCTCCCCCCTTTGCTCGCCCGGACGCCGACCGAGCCGATCGCACACCTCGACCAGTCCAACTCCCCGCGTGCGCCCAACTCATCCAGCACCAGGCGGTGCAGCTTGGCCCAGACCCGCGCCGCGCTCCACTGAGCCTTTTCCATCTTGATCGTGCTGGTCACAAGGTGGTTGCGGTGGACTGAGTCGGCCGGTGACGCGACGAGGCTCCTGGTAGATGCGAAGTCGACCAAAACAACCGCCCTGCCAGGAGCCTCTGG
>NZ_SMKU01000569.1 GCF_004349215.1 Actinomadura rubrisoli
GGCCGGGGGAGGGCTGGGCGGTGTGCTCGGCGGATAACCCGGCTTGGGTGAGCTGGGTGGTGATCGCGTGGGCGAGGGTGCTCTTGCCTGCGCCGCCGGGTCCATCGAGGGTGATGAGCAGTCCTTTGTTCATGTTCTGGTTCATGCGGCCGCCTGGGTGCGGGCGTGTTGCTGGTGGGCCAGCTCGACCAGCGTTGCGCGGATCTCGGCCAGGGTGGCTTCGCCGAACTGGATGCCGACGGAGAAGTTGAACTCGTCCCGACTGCGCATCGCCTCGTCCACGCCCGCGTCGCTGAGGTCGACCGCGGCGTAGTTCATGAGCTGCTCGGGGTGGTAGCGGCCGGTGGCGATGAGGCGGTCCCATTCGGGCGTGCCAGGGTATGGTCGGAACTCGAACACGCTGGCGCGGAACCGTCCCGGCAACGGGTCGGTGAGGTCCCACAGGTCCCGGATGAGGCCGACGGTCTGGGCGAGATCGGCGCGGGTCTCTGTGGGTAGCCCGAGGATGAAGTAGCCCTTGACGGCGATGCCGCGTTCGGCCAAGCGCCGCACCACCGAGCTGACCATGGCGGGTGTGATGCGCTTGTCGATGTGGGCCAGGAGCCGCTGGCTGCCCGATTCGATCCCAAGCGCGACCTCACGCAGTCCATTGGCGGCGAGCTGGTCGAGGGCGGTATCGGGGAGACGGTGCAGGACGTTGATGCGACCGGTGGCGTCCCACACAGCCCACGCGCCGATGCTCGCGGCGATGAACGCGCGCATCATCTGCTCGATGATGCGGCGGGCGCCTAAGAACAGGTCGTCGACGAACCGGAACGCGGTCACCCCGTCTTGGTCGCGCAGCCGGGTCATCTCGGCGATGATGCTGCCCGGCGCGCGGGTCCGGATGGTGATGTCGGGGTTGGCGGACACGGCGGCGCCGCAGAACGAGCAGTCGTACGGGCAGCCGCGGGCCCCGACCATATTCGCCTCGATACGTCCGCCGGCCGGGTAGGGATCTTGCGTAAGGAACGCCCGGTTCACCAAGGGCAGGGCGTCGATATCGGGCGCGAGATGGTGGCCGCTGCCGGGGCGGCCGCCGGTGACCGGGCGGTGCAGCACTGGATCCGTCCACATCACCCCGGGCAACTCGGCCCGTGACCGGTGGTCGTCCAGCAGGACGGCGACGCGGGTTTCGGCCTCGCCGAGCACGAGCGCTTCGCAGCGGCGCATTCGCGGGTCGGCGAGGATCGAGGCGGGCATCGCCTTGGCCTGGTGCCCGCCGACCATGAGCTTGATGTGGTGGTCGAGCCGGTCGGCGATGTGCGCGGACGTCTGGTAGGTGGGGGCGAGCAGGTTGAACCCGACCCAGCGGGGCGCGGCGTCGTTGAGGGCGGTGACGATCTCGCGGATCGGGAGGCCGTGCGCTTCGGCGTCCAGGACCGCGACGTTGAAGCCGCGGGCGGCGGCGACGGTGGCGATGTAGGCCATGCCGAGGACGGGCAGGGTGTAGTCGTTGACGCGAGGACGGTCGGCGTAGTCCCGCAGCGGCGCGTTGACGAACACCGCGTCCAGGGCGCGGGCGGGGTCGTGTCCTTGCAGCAGGTCAGGGGCCGGATTGCTGTTCTGCATGGCGGGCTCCCCAGGCGAGGGTGAATAAGGTGGCCGGGCCGAGGTGGTGGCCGGTGATCTCGCGCCACCGTTCGGCGAAGTCGCGTTCAGTGGTGGGCCAGTCGACGTCAGGGGCGGCGATCTGGGCCCAGGTGCGGACGGCAAGGTCGCTGTGGGGATAGAGCGTCCAGTCGTGGGTGAAGTCGGCGACTGCAGCGCCGGCGGTCCAGGGCCCGATCCGCGGAACGGTCTGCAGCTCCTCCACTAGCCGCAGGGGCGTCAGCTCCAGCCATTTGGTGTGCTGATCCAGGTAGGCAGCAGCGGCGTTGCCGAGCGCGTCGGCTTTGAACGCCATCCCAAGCTGCTGAAAGTCCTCGCGTTGAAGGGCGGCGACGGTCTCCGGACGGGGCAGGGCGTGGAGAGTGCCGGTACTGGTGGAGACGGCGGGGCCGTGCTGGCGGCGGAACCGCTGATGTTGGAGGCGGGCTTGGTCGGCGCGGATGACCTGTCGGATGATTGCGGTGGCGATCGCGTCCCACAGGCTCGGGCTCGCCCACCGGCGGACGGCGCCGATGCTGGTCAAGGCGTCCGCCAGCGCCGCTGGCATGGTGTCTGGCCACTGGGCGGGCGCGTGAAAGGTGTCCATGACGGGCCCGCGCTTGGACGGTTCGGTGGCGGTGAGGACGGCGACGCTGCCGGTGGGAGTGTTGGCGGCTCGTAGCCAGGCGTTGCCGGTGTTGTCCCAGCCGGGATGGTCTCGCATCAGGTATGTCATGGTGGTCATCGTGCCTTGGTGGCCTGTTCCTCGCAGGCGTTGCCTCGGGTGCCGGCATTGCTCACATCTCCTCGGCGACCCGGGCCAGCTCGTAGCGTCCCGTCGCCAGCAGGTGATGCGCCACCACCGCCGTGCTTCTTCCGTGGGCGAGGTGCGCCAGCGCTGTGTCCATCACCTTCAAGGCGGTTCCGTCGCGCCGTTCGGTGACCTCCCGCTCCCCGATCTGTGCTGCGCGCTCGTTCATCGCCGATACCAGCTGGTGGAGCACCTCGATCACGTTGGTCAGCGACTCCAGCGCGTCCACGGTTCCCGTCAGTGTCGCGTCGTCCACGCTGGCGCGCACGCTTCGCAATGCGTCCTCGGCTCGCTTCGCCAGGACGTCCATAGCCTGCTGCATGCTGCTCATCGGCTCTGGTGGGTCTGGTCGTCGATCATGGCCGTCTCTCGCTGCCCAGCCGCTGGATGAGGTGTGTGTCGATTGGTTCGGTGGCCAGGGTCGCGGGTCGGGGGGAGAGTCCGGCGTGGAGGTCGCGGGTGGCTTGGTCTGCGGTGGGTTGGTGTTTGATCAGGTGGGTGGTGCCGGGGGTGGTCAGCAGCGTCCAGGAGGCCATGACGGTCGCGGTCAATGCCAGCATCTGGGCCAGGTCCGGTGAGGTCGGCGGTTCGCGGTCGGGCCGATCGGCGGTCGGGCCGGCGGTTGGGTCGGTGTGCTGGCAGGGGGTGATGGTCGCGGCGATTGCGGTGTCGGCCAGGGGGCCGATCTCCTGCAGGACGTGGCGGGCTTGGTGGAGTGGCATGCCGTGCTGGGCGATTTCGTTGCGGACGGCGATGCGGTTGTCGGCCCACCAGACCACCCATGTCCCCTGCGGCAGGAGCCCCCAGTGGCAGGCGATCAATGGCACGCCAACGGCGTCGTGGCCGATGCCGCTGGCCCACCGCAGGATGCCGGCCTTGGTGGGTGGGTCGGCGGCGGGGATCGTTCCCGAGCAGTGGACGGGGCCGGTGTTGCTGGGGGTG
>NZ_SMKU01000056.1 GCF_004349215.1 Actinomadura rubrisoli
GGACGGCGGGCCGTCGTCCTGGTCGGCGGGGACGCGGGCATGGGCAAGACCTCCCTCGCCGAGCGGCTCGCCCGCACCCTCGGCGACCGGGGCTGGCGCTGCGCGTGGGGGCGGGCGCCGGAGACCGGCGGGGCGCCGGCGGCCTGGCCCTGGGCCGAGCTGCTGCGGGACCTGACCGCCGCCGAGCCGCCTCCGCCGGGTCTCGCCGAGCGCCTCGGACCTCTCCTGGACGACACCGGACGCGGCGACACCGGGAAAGGCGGCTCCGACGCCAGCACCGGCCGGTTCCGGCTGCATCTGGCCGTCGGCGACTACCTCGCCGAGATCGCCGCGCGGGCGCCGCTGCTGCTCGTCCTGGACGATCTGCACTGGGCCGACGAGGAGACCCTCGCCCTGCTGAGCCGCCTCGCCGAGCGGCTCCGGGACCGTCCCGTGCTGCTGGTGACCACGTTCCGGCAGACCGAGGTGTCCGAGCGGCTCGCCGCCGCCCTGGCCGCGCTCGCCCGCCACGAGCCGCTGCGGATCGAGCTCGGCGGGCTGTCCGCCGCCGAGGTGGCCGCGCTGGTCCGCGGCACCGGCGCCACCGGGCTGGACGACGCGGAGCTGTCAGCCCTCGCCGAGCGGACCGGCGGCAACCCGTTCTTCACCCGCGAGACGGCCCGGCTCCTCGACGCCGAGGGCGTGTCCGCCGCGACGCGCCGGGTGCCCGCCGGGGTCGGGGACGTGCTGCGCCGCCGGATCGCCCGCCTGCCCGCGCCCGTCCAGGCCGTCCTGCGGGACGCCGCCGTCGTCGGGCGGGACGCCGACCTCGGCGTGCTCGCCGACCTCGCCGGCGGCGACGAGGACGCGGTGATCGACGCCGTCGAGGCGGGCCTGGCGTCCGGCCTGGTCACCGAGCCCGCGCCCGGGCGGCTGCGGTTCGCGCACGCCCTCGTCCGCGACACCCTCTACACGGGGCTGTCGCGGGCCCGCCGCACCCGCCGGCACGGCCTGGTCGCCGCCGCGCTGGAGCGGCACCGGCCGGGCGACGTCGCCGCGATCGCCCACCACTACCTGGAGTCCGGCGCCGACCCCGCCAAGGCCGTCCGGTACGCGCGGCTGGCGGCGGAGGCGGCCGAGGCCCGCTTCGCGCACCGCCCCGCCGCCGACCTGCTCGTCCGGGCCGCCGAGACGCTGCGCGCGCAGGAGCCCGAGGCGGTCCGCGAGCGGCTGGAGGTGGAGGTCGCCGCGATCCGCGCGTCCGGGCTCGCCGGGGACGTCGTCAAGGCCCGGGAGCGGCGGATCCGCGCGATCGGCGACGCCCGCGCGATCGGCGACGTCCGGCTCCTCGCGCGGATCATCGTCAGCTTCGACGTGCCCACGCTCTGGACGAGCCGCGAGTACGGCAAGCGCGACCACGTCGTCATCGACGCCGCCGAGGAGGCCCTGGCCCGGCTCCCCGGCGGCGAGGACGAGCTGCGCGTCCGGCTGCTGACCAGCCTCGCCATCGAGCTGGAGGGCGAGCACGACAACGACCGCGGCGCCGTCGCGTCCGCCCGGGCGCTGGAGGAGGCCCGCGAGCTGGGCGACCCCGCGCTGCTCGCCGTCGCGCTCAACGGCGCCTACCTCAACGGGTACCGGTCCGCCGAGGACCTCGCACGGCGGCAGCGGTACGCCGCCGAGCTGCTCGACCTCGCCACCGAGCACGGCCTCGGCGCCTACCTCGTCCTGGCCCACCTCCAGCTCCAGCAGACCTTCGTCGCCGCCCTGGACCTGGACGCCGCGCGCCGGCACCTGGACGAGGGCCGCCACCTCGCCGACGAGTACGGGCTGCCGCTGCTGGGCCTGATCGGGAGCTGGTACGCCGGGCTGGTCCACGCGTTCCGCGCCCGGTTCGACGAGGCGGAGGCCGCCTACTCCCGGGTCGGCGAGGCGATCACCCGCACCGGGATCTGGAGCAGCGAGCGCGGCACGGAGTACCTCGGCGTCTTCTGCCTGCGGCTGGTCCAGGGCCGGGCCGGGGAGATGCTGGACGAGGCCGCCTGGCTCGCCGGGCAGTGGTCGCACGTCGCCGCCGTCGCCGACATCCACGCGCTCGCCCTGGCCGGCGTCGGCCGCGTCGCCGAGGCCCGGCGGGTGGTGGCGGACGCGGGGCCGATCCGCCTCGACTACTTCTTCGACCTGGCCATGGCGGTGCGGGGACGGCGCGCGATCGCGCTCGGCGACCGCGAGCTGGCCGCCGAGGTCTACGCGGCGCTGCTCCCCTACGACGGCCACGTGACCGGCGGCGCCTCCGCCGTCGCCACCATCGGCCCTGTAGCGCAGGTCCTGGGGGATCTCGCGCTGTTCCTGGAGCGCCCCGCCCAGGTCGCCGCCGCCCACTACCGCAGGGCCGTCGAGATCGCCGAGCGCGTCGGCGCGGCCCAGTGGGCGGCCCAGGCCGGCGAGGCCCTGGCCCGCCTCGGCATCCCCGCCGCCTGACCGGACCGGGCCGTGGACGGGGCTTCTCCCCCGGTAGGCGACAATTGACGGGTGACGACGCTCGGAGACACCACGACCGGACGACCGGCCGACCACTTCCGGTCCGGCTTCGCGTGCTTCATCGGGCGCCCGAACGTGGGCAAGTCGACCCTGATGAACGCCCTCGTCGGCACGAAGGTGGCGATCACCAGCAGCCGCCCCCAGACGACCCGGCGGGCCATCCGCGGCATCGTGCACCGGCCGGACGCGCAGCTCGTGGTCGTCGACACCCCCGGCCTGCACAAGCCCCGCACCCTGCTCGGGGAGCGGCTCGACAGCCTCGTCCGGTCCACGCTCACCGAGGTGGACGTGATCGGGTTCTGCGTCCCCGCCGACCAGCCCGTCGGGCCCGGCGACAAGTACATCGCCCGCGAGCTCGCCGGGGTCAGGCGGACCCCGATCGTCGCGCTCGTCACCAAGACCGACCTGGTGCCGCCCGAGCAGGTCGCCGGGCAGCTGCTGGCCGTCGGCCGGCTCGGCGACTTCGCCGACATCGTGCCCTGCTCGGCCGTGGACGGCTTCCAGGTCGGCCTGGCGGGCGACCTGCTGATCTCGCACCTGCCCCAGGGCATGCCCCTCTACCCCGAGGGCGACCTCACCGACGAGCCCGAGCAGGTCCTGGTCGCCGAGCTGATCCGCGAGGCCGCGCTGGAGGGCGTCCGCGAGGAGCTGCCGCACTCGATCGCCGTCATGGTGGACGAGATGGCGCCGCGCGAGGGCCGCGACGACCTCATCGACGTCTACGCGCACCTGTACGTCGAGCGGGACAGCCAGAAGGGGATCATCATCGGGCACAAGGGCTCCCGGCTCCGCGAGGTCGGCGCCGCCGCCCGCCGCCAGATCGAGGCGCTGCTGGGCACCAAGGTCTTCCTCGACCTGCGGGTCAGCGTCCTGAAGGACTGGCAGCGCGACCCCAAGCAGCTCCGCAGGCTCGGCTTTTACGACTGATCGCCGGCCTCGCCCTTCGGCGACCGCTCCTGGCCTTGGTCTCGGCCTTGCTCCTGGCCTTGCTTCGGGTCCGGCTCTTGCTGCGGGTCCTGCTCTTGCTCCCGGTCCTGCTCTTGGTCCGGGTACTGCTCCGGCCAGGTCGCGTACGGGCGGCTCTCCTGCGGCCAGGCCGCGTAAGGATCGCCCGCGTAGGGATCTGCTGCGTACGGGTCTCCCGCGTAAGGGCCGGCCGCGTACGGGGTGCCCGCGTACGGCTGCTCGCCCGTGTGGGGCCGCTGGGCGCCGCGGGGCGACAGCACCCGCTCGGCGAGGGGACGGATCAGGCTGAACCCGGTCAGCAGCAGGGCCGCCGCGACCGCCAGGTACCAGCCGTACCGGACGCTGACCTGGTAGCCGACGTCCAGGCCGTCCTCGGGCAGCGCGCCGCCGGGCAGGTCGTCGCGGACGCGCCCGAGCCGAAGCACGAAGATCCCGCAGGTCAGCAGGGCCAGCACGCCGGGGACCGCGGTGAGGACGCCGATCCGCGCGTCCCGTCCGGCCAGGTCCCACAACGCCATGCCGATCGCGACCACCGCCAGCACCGGCACCGCCAGGACGAGGTCGTCGGCGTCGATGCCCGCCACGCTGCCGAGGTCGCGGGTGAGCGGGCGGCCGAACAGGTCGACGACCACCTGGACCCGCGCCCACGGCAGGAACGCCGCCACCAGGAGCGCCGACGCGGCGGCGATCATCGCGAGGTTCCAGGCGATGCCGCGCCTCGGCGGGGCCTTGCGGGGGCCCGGGACGGGATCACCGACGTCCTGCGCCGGCGCCGGGTAACCGTCGTCGGGCGGCAGGAAGGACGGGCGGGCACGCGCGCCGCCCGCGTCGGAACCCTGGTCACCGGTCATGGACCCAGCGTAAGGGGAGGGACCGCGTTGGCCGGGACGGCCACGTCGGCGCGCGCGGATCGGTACTTTGGAAGGAAGTCCGTTATGTGAGGAGAGCGCCGGTGTTGCTCGTTTTCGGCCTGACGGCGGTGTTCCGTACGGTCAGCGAGGGGACGTTCCACTGCCCGCGATGCGGCGGTGACCGTGCCTACCGGAGGCGGGCCGGGCGCCGGTGGTTCTCCCTGTTCTTCGTCCCCGTGGTGCCGCTGTGGCGCCTCGGGCACGCCGTGGAGTGCCGGACCTGCCGCGGCCGCTTCACCGTCTCGGTCCTGCGGACCCCGACCGCGCAGCAGATGGCGGAGGCGCTCCCGGCCGGGATGCGGTCCGCCGCCGCGCTGGTGCTGGGCGCCGGCGACCCGTCCGACGGCACGGCGCGGGCCCGCGCGATCGAGACCGTCAGCGGCTACGGCGAGCCCGACTACGACGACGGGGCCGTGGACGCCGATCTCGCGCTGCGGCGCTCGTTCCTGGAGCGGGAGATCGCGCAGGCGGGTTCCCAGCTCGCGATGGAGGCCAAGGAGTGGTTCCTGGCCCAGGTCGTCCGGATCGGCTTGGCCGACGGGCCGCTCGGCGAGGGGGAGCGGCAGGTCCTGCACCGGGTGGCGGAGCTGCTCGGCATGCCCCGCCCGTACGCGCTGGGCGTGATCGTGATGACCGAGGGGGCGTCGCGGTGACCGTGCACGGCCCGAGGCCCCCGGGGACGGCGCTCGTCCGCGCCCCCGGGCCCCGGCTGGCCGACGGCATCGTCACCCGCCCCGGCGGCCGCCCGGTCGATCTCGCGCTCGCGGCCCGCCAGCACGCGGCGTACGTGGCGGCGCTGCGCGCGGCGGGCTGGCGGATCCGGGCGGTTGCGCCCGCGAACTCCCACCCCGACGCCGTCTTCGTGGAGGACGCCGTGGTCGTCTGCGGCGACCTCGCGGTGCTCGGACGGTCGGGCGAGCCGCGCCGCCGGGGCGAGGTGCCCGGCGCGGAGCGGGCGGTGCGGGAGCTCGGCCTGCGGATCGAGCGGATCAAGGAGCCCGGCACCCTGGACGGCGGGGACGTGCTGCGCGCCGGCGGCACCGTCTACGTCGGGCACGGCGCCCGCACCAACGAGGAGGGCATCTGCCAGCTCGCCCACCTGCTCGGCGGGCTGAGGGTGGTGCCGGTGGGCACCAGCGGCTGCCTGCACCTGAAATCGGCGCTCACGGCGCTGCCCGACGGCACCCTGATCGGGCTGCCGGAGAGGGTTGACACGTCCGTCCTGCCGTGCATGCGGGTCGTCCCGGAGCCGACGGGCGCGCACGTGGTGGTGCTGGGGCCCGAGCACGTGCTCATGGCGGCGTCGGCGCCGCGCACCGCCGCCCGGCTGGCCGCGGACGGCCTGCGCGTCACCAGCGTCGACATCGGCGAGTTCGAGGCCCTCGAAGGCTGCGTGACCTGCCTGTCCGTGCTCGTCCCTTGAATCCCCGGAAGGCCCGGACGGATCCCCGGCCCGGCGGCGTGGCCCGTGTGGCCTGGGAAGTGTTCCGTGTCTCAGATGCCGGACGCGGTTTCCGGAATCCGGCTGCCATCTGTTAACTTGACAAGCGTGTTGCGTGAGCTGCTCCTCCTTAGCGGCCGCAGCGGGGGCCTGTAAACGGTCGGCTCCCTCGCTGCGGGACTTCGGCGTGGACGTCGGCCGCAGGATCTGAGCAGAGGGACACGAATGTATCCGCAACAGAAGCCTTCCGGCATGCCCTTCCAGCGCTACCGGCCCTACGAGCCGGTGAAACTGGCGGATCGCACCTGGCCTGACAAGGTCATCACCGAGGCCCCGCGCTGGTGCGCGGTCGACCTGCGCGACGGCAATCAGGCGTTGATCGATCCGATGGACGGGCCCCGCAAGCTGCGGATGTTCGAGTTGCTGGTGCGCATGGGCTACAAGGAGATCGAGGTCGGGTTCCCGGCGGCCAGCCAGACCGACTTCGACTTCGTCCGGCAGATCATCGAGGAGGACCGGGTCCCCGGGGACGTGGTGATCCAGGTGTTGACGCAGGCCCGTCCCGAGCTGATCGAGCGGACCTTCGAGGCGGTGCGCGGCGCCCGGCGGGTGATCGTCCACCTGTACAACTCGACCAGCACGCTGCAGCGTCGCGTGGTGTTCGGGCAGGACCGCGACGGCATCACCGCGATCGCGGTGGAGGGCGCCAAGCTGTGCGCCAAGCTCGCCGAGGACATGGGCGACACCGAGATCTGTTTCCAGTACTCGCCGGAGTCGTTCACGGGGACGGAGTTGGAGTACGCGGTCGAGGTCTGCAACGCGGTCAACGAGGTGTGGCGTCCCGCCCCGGACCGGAAGGTGATCGTCAACCTGCCGGCGACGGTGGAGATGGCCACCCCGAACGTCTACGCCGACCAGATCGAGTGGATGCACCGGAATCTGGCCTACCGCGACTCCGTCATTCTGTCGCTGCACCCCCACAACGACCGGGGCACGGCCGTGGCGGCCGCTGAGCTGGGCTACATGGCCGGGGCCGACCGCATCGAGGGCTGCCTGTTCGGCAACGGGGAGCGCACCGGGAACGTCTGCCTGGTCACGCTGGGGTTGAACCTGTTCACCCAGGGCGTCGACCCGCAGATCGACTTCTCCGACATCGACGAGATCCGCCGGACGGTCGAGTACTGCAACCAGCTGCCCGTCCACGAGCGGCACCCCTACGGCGGCGACCTGGTCTACACCGCGTTCTCCGGCTCCCACCAGGACGCCATCAACAAGGGCTTCGACCACCTGAGGCGCGACGCCGCCGCGGCGGGGGTCCCGGTCGGGGAGTACCGCTGGGAGGTCCCGTACCTGCCGATCGACCCGCACGACGTGGGCCGGAGCTATGAGGCGGTCATCCGGGTCAACAGCCAGTCCGGCAAGGGCGGCGTGGCCTACATCATGAAGACCGAGCATTCGCTGGAGCTGCCGCGCCGGCTGCAGATCGAGTTCTCGCGGGTGGTGCAGGAGCACACCGACAGCGAGGGCGGCGAGGTCACGGCCGAGCGCATGTGGGAGATCTTCCAGGGCGAGTTCCTGGGCAACGGCCCGCGGGTCGGGCTGCTGGCGCACCGGGCGACCTCGCGGGTGGACGAGAAGGACGCGCTCAGCTGCGACATCCGTGTGGACGGTGAGATCCGCGAGATCGCGGGCGTCGGCAACGGCCCCGTCTCGGCGTTCGAGGACGCCCTGGCCTCGGTGGGGATCGTCGTCCGGGTCCTGGACTACGCCGAGCACGCGATGAGCGCGGGCGGCGACGCGCGCGCCGCCGCCTACGTCGAGTGCGACGTGAACGGCACCTCGGTCTGGGGCGTGGGCATCGACGGCAACATCGTCACCGCCTCCCTCAAGGCCATCCTCTCCGCCGTCAACCGCGTGGCGCGCACCGTGGTGTGACCGCCGTGTGACCGCCGCGCGACCACATGCGTGACCGCAGCCGGGAGCCCGGCCGTGACGATCTCACGGCCGGGCTTCCGGCGTGTCAGCGAGCGTGCCCGAGGACGTGGTGGACGAGCTCGCGCAGCGGGCCGTTCAGCTGGGCCTCGCCGACGGTGGTCCGGTCGCCGTCGATGTCGATCTCGTACAGGAACTGGTCGGGGATCCGGCCGGGCGGCGGCACCGTCCCGAGGTCCACCCGGTCGACCAGCCTGACGAGCATCGGATCGCGGGCGCTGTCGCACTCGGCGCGCTGCTCGATCCCTGCGAACCCCCCACTGCGGACGACTGTCACCTTCACTGCATATCCCGTTCCGTCCCGCTCACGTTGAGACGCCTACCCCTCTCCACGCCTCGCGCACCGCCCCGGTCTCCGTTCCGTCCCCGCCGTACAGGCGGGTCGCGGTCGCGATGGTCGCGGCGGCGAACCCGGCGAAGTCGATGTCGGTGGACAGCGAACCACCGGTGAGCGTGTCGTACCAGACCCGGCCCGCTTTTTCCCACGCGTTGCCGCCGATGGCGGCGGCGGCGAGGTAGAAGGCGCGGTTGGGGATTCCGGAGTTGATGTGGACGCCGCCGTTGTCGCGGTAGGTCTCCACGTACTGGTCCATGTGGCCGGGCTGCGGGTCCTTGCCGAGCTGCGGGTCGTCGTAGGCGGTGCCGGGCTCCTTCATCGAGCGGAGCGCGATGCCGTTGATGCCCTCGGCGAGAAGGCCCTGGCCGATGAGCCAGTCGCCCTGGTCGGCGGTCTGGCCCAGATGCCACTGCTTGATCAGGGAGCCGAACACGTCCGACAGGGACTCGTTGAGCGCGCCGGACTGCCCGTAGTACTCCAGGTTCGCCGCGTACTGGGTGACGCCGTGGGTCAGCTCGTGGCCGGTGACGTCGAGAGGGCCGGTGAACTCGGTGAAGACGGCGCCGTCGCCGTCGCCGTACACCATCTGCTCGCCGTTCCAGAAGGCGTTGCCGTACTTGTCGCCGTAGTGGACGGTCGAGATCATCGCCAGGCCGGCGCCGTCGATGGAGTTGCGCCGGTAGGCGGCCTCGTAGAAGTCGAAGGTGGCGCCGAGCCAGTCATATGCCTGGTCGACCACCTTGTCGCCGGTGGCGGCGGCGCCCTCGGCGCGGACGGGCTTGCCGGGCAGCTCCTCCCGGTTCTCGGCGTCCTTGATCGTCCGGTCGGGGACGAAGTCCTCGTTGGGGGACGGGGGCGAGACCTGGAGCGTCCGGCGCTCGCTGCGCTGCGCGGAGGTGAGGGCCAGGGTACGGCGGGCCCGGTCGCGCAGGGCGGGGTCGGCGGCGTCGCGGGCGATCCGGTCCAGCATGTGCGGCGGCACGATGTGGCATCTCATGCCCTAACGCTGCCAGGTTCGTGTGAGCCGGGCCACACCTTTGGGACCGCCGCCGCGGCCGATTCCGGTCACGTTACGTGATGGAAATAAAGCGCACCGGCGTCATGGGGTGACTTGTGAAGATCCTGGGGAGATGGCGGCCCGGGCGGCACCGCATCCGGCCGAGTGCGCGAGAATGAGCAGGTGACCCTCTACCGCGACGAAGGCATCGTCCTGCGCACACAGAAGCTGGGCGAGGCCGACCGCATCGTGACGGTGCTGACCCGCCGCACCGGCCGGATCCGCGCCGCGGCCAAGGGGGTCCGCAAGACCAAGTCCCGCTTCGGCGCGCGGCTGGAGCCGTTCACGCACGTGGACCTCCAGCTGTACGAGCGCCGCTCGCTCGACCTGATCACCCAGGCCGAGACGCTGCGCCCGTACGGGGAGGCCCTGGTCAGCGACTATCCCCGCTATACGGCGGGGACGGCGATGCTGGAGACCGCCGAACGGCTCACCAGCGAGGAGGGCGAGCCCGCGCTGCGGCAGTTCCTGCTCCTGGTGGGCGGGCTGCGCACCCTCGTGGAGCGCGGCCACGACCCGCGGCTGGTGCTGGACGCCTACCTGCTGCGCTCGCTGTCGGTCGCCGGGTGGGCCCCGGCGCTCGACGAGTGCTGCCGCTGCGGCACGCGCGGCGGGCTGCGCGGCTTCGCCATCGCGGCGGGCGGCGCGGTCTGCGCGAACTGCCGCCAGCCCGGCGCCGCGACCCCGGCCCCGCCGACGTTCGCGCTGATGCTGGCGCTGCTGCGCGGCGACTGGGCGTACGCCGACGGAAGCGAGTCGCGCCACCGCGTAGAGTGCAGCGGCCTCGTCGCCGCCTACCTCCAGTGGCACCTGGAGCACGGCATCCGCTCCCTGCGCCACGTGGAGCGCGGCACCGGCACCGCCACCGATGAGACGATCAACAGGGAGAGAGTTTGAGAAGGCCCGTTTCGCCCCCGGAACCGCACCGGGACGGCGCCACGCCGCCCCCGATCCCCGCGGACCTGGTGCCCCGGCACATCGCCATCGTCATGGACGGCAACGGCCGCTGGGCCAAGGAGCGCGGGCTCCCGCGCACCGAGGGGCACAAGCGCGGCGAGGACTCGCTCTTCGACGTGATCATGGGCGCGATCGAGCTCGGCGTCCCGTACCTGTCGGCGTACGCGTTCTCCACCGAGAACTGGAAGCGCTCGCCGGACGAGGTGCGCTTCCTCATGGGCTTCAACCGGGACGTGATCCGCCGCCGCCGCGACCAGCTCCACTCGATGGGCGTGCGCGTGCGGTGGGCGGGCCGCCGCCCGAGGCTCTGGCGCAGCGTCATCAAGGAGCTGGAGACGGCCGAGGAGATGACGCGCGGCAACGACGTGCTGACGCTGCAGTTCTGCGTCAACTACGGCGGCCGCGCCGAGATCGCGGACGCCGCCGCCGCCCTGGCGCGCGACGTCCGCGATGGCCGGCTGAACCCCGACAAGATCAACGAAAAGGTGTTCGCCCGCTACCTGGACGAACCTGACATCCCAGACGTCGACCTGTTCCTGCGCTCATCGGGGGAGCAGCGCACGTCCAACTTCCTCCTCTGGCAGTCGGCATACGCGGAACTGGTCTTCCTCGACACCCTCTGGCCAGACTTCGACCGCCGCCACCTTTGGCAAGCCTGCGAATCTTACGCATCCAGAGACCGCCGCTACGGCGGAGTAGGTGTGTAGTAGTCACCTCAGCAGTCGACAACCTCAGCGTTGCGATCGCGTGCGAAGCCAGGTTCGAGCTTGCGAGAACCTGATCGCGCAGCGAGCCGCCAGGCGAGTCGGAGCGATGCAGCGATCGCCGCAGTGCCCGTTGAAGGAAGGCGCTCTAGCGCCTGACGCCGAGGGCACTGCAATTAGAGGAGCGCGGAGTCTAGGGTGATTTTCGTGCCTTTTAGGGCTTGGCTGACTGGGCAGCCGTCTTTGGCGGCCTGGGCGGCCTTTTCGAAGTCGGCCGCGGAGAGGCCGGGGACGCTGGCGCGGACGGTCAGGTGGATGCCGGTGATGCCCTCGCCCGGCTGGAAGGTCACCTCGGCCTTGGTGTCGACCTTCTCCGGCGGTGTTCCGGCGCCGGCCAGGCCGTGCGAGAGGGCCATGGAGTAGCAGGTGGAGTGGGCGGCGGCGATCAGCTCCTCCGGGCTCGTCCGCCCGGAGGGCTCCTCGGCCCGGGATGCCCAGGTGACGTCGAAGGTGCCGACCTTCGAGGAGTCCAGGGAGACCGTGCCCTGGCCGCTGAGGAGCGGCCCTTCCCAATGCGCGTTCGCCGTACGTGTCGTAGCCATGACCCGATTCTTCACCATCGGGCGCGCGGTCGGATCACCGGCCACCGAACCGGCCCGGGGTCAGCGGGCGGCGGCGCAGGCTCCGCAGGTGCCGAAGACCTCGACGGTGTGCGTGATGTTCACGAAGCCGTGCTCGGCGCCGATCGCGTCGGCCCAGCGTTCCACGGCCGGGCCCTCGACCTCGACCGTCCGGCCGCATTCGCGGCAGACCAGGTGGTGGTGGTGCTGCTCGGTGCGGCAGGCCCGGTAGACGGCCTCGCCATCGTCGGTGCGCAGCACGTCGACCTCACCGGAGTCGCTGAGCGCCTGGAGCGCCCGGTAGACCGTGGTGAGGCCGATCTTCGAGCCGTCCGCCCGCAGGTCGGCGTAGATGTCCTGAGCGCTGCGGAAACCCTCGCAGTCGGTCAGGATCTGCCGCACCGCGTCCCGGCGGGCCGTCGTCATCCCCCAAGCACCTCCGCCTCGGCCTCCACGGCGGGACGGGGCACGGCGGGGAGCGTGTCCCCGGGCGCACCGGCCCGCGCACGTCTGCGTCGCATGACCGTCCCCCCGACGACCGCGACCACGAACAGGGTCAGCGCCAACAGCACGATCGAGGGTCCTGGGGGGAGATCGTACTGGAAGGAGCCGGCGAGCCCTGATACGGCCGACAGTACACCGACTCCCATGGCGAGGAGCATCGTGCTCCGGAACCCCCGCGTGACCTGCTGCGCCGCGGCGACCGGGACGATCATCAGCGCGCTCACCAGCAGCAGCCCGATCGCCCGCATCGCGATGACGACGGTGACGGCGGCGGTCGCGGCGATCAGGATGCTGAGAAAGCGGACGGGCAGCCCGGACGCGCGCGCCACCTCCTCGTCCTGGCACAGCAGGAACAGCTCGCGGCCGAACAGCGTGACGATGCCGAGCACGACGACGGCGAGCCCGGCGACCACGTACAGGTCGCCGACGGCCACGCTGCTGATCGAGCCGAACAGGTAGGACTGGAGGCTCGTCCCGCCGCCCGCGGCGTCGGTGAGGATCACGCCGCCCGCGAGCCCGCCGTAGAACAGCAGCGCGAGCGCGACGTCGGCGCCGCTGCGGCTGCGGGCGCGCAGCACCTCGATCGCCACCGCGCCGAGCACCGACACCACCAGCGCCCCGAGGACGGGGGAGGTGCTCGTCAGCAGCCCCAGCCCGATGCCGGTCAGCGCGATGTGGCCGATGCCGTCGCCGAGCAGCGACAGCTTGCGCTGGACGATGAACGTGCCCACGGCGGGGGCGGTCAGCCCGATCAGCACTGCCATCACCAAGGCGATGCGCATGAACTCGTACTGCAGCATCTCGCTCATGCCGTCTTCCCCATCGCCTCTCCCAGCGCCGTCTCGCGGACGACGCGGCCGTGCTCCAGCTCGACCGTGCGGGTGATGAGGGGCGCCATCGGGCCGAGCCCGTGCGCCACGAGCACCACCGTGCGGCCGGTCCCGGCCAGTTCCCGCAGCGTCGCGGCGAGCGCGGACTGGCTGCCCGCGTCCACGCCCGCGGTCGGCTCGTCCATCACGAACACGTCGGGCTCGCCCGCCAGCGCGCGGGCGATCAGCACCCGCTGCTGCTGGCCGCCCGACAGCAGGTGCGCCGACTCGCGCGCCAGGTCGGCCAGGCCGACCGCCTCCAGGGCGCGGTCGACGGCGGCGCGGTCGGCGGCCGAGGTGGGCCGCCACCGGGACTGCCGGGCGACGCGTCCGGACGACACGACCTCCCGGACGGTCGACGGGACGCCGCCGCCCATCGGCAGCCGCTGCGGCACGTACCCGATCCGCTTCCAGTCGCGGAACGCCGAGGGCTGCGCCCCGTAGATCTCGGTGCGGCCCCCGGCGAGCGGGATCAGCCCGAGCATCGCCTTGACGAGGGTGGACTTGCCCGCCCCGTTCGGGCCGAGGACCGCGACCACGTCGCCCGCCTCGACCCGCAGGGTGACGCCCGCGAGGACCTCGCGGCCGTCCCGCCGGACCTGGCCGCCCGTCATGGCGAAGGGGGGCGGGGCGTTCTTCATGAGCACTCCAGCGCGGGCCGCAGGGTCGCCAGGTTCTTCCGCATGATCGTCAGGTAGTCGTCGGACGAGCCCTCCGCGACGCCTTCGACCGGATCCAGGACGGCCGTCTTCACCCCCGCCTCCTTGGCGAGGGTCTGCGCGACCTTCGGGCTGACGAGCGTCTCGGTGAACACCGTGGTCGCGCCCGCGGACTTGATCTGCCCGGTCAGCTCGGCGAGCCGCTTGGGCGAGGGCTCGCTGGTCGGGTCCACGCCCGCGATGGCGACCTGCTGCAGGCCGTACCGCTGCGACAGGTAGCCGAACGCGGCGTGCGCGGTGACGATCGCCCTGTGCTTGCAGGTCTTCAGGCCGTCCCGGTACTGCTGGTCGAGCCCGGTGAGCTGGGCGGCGAGGGCCTTGGCGCGGTCCTTGTAGCCGGCGGCGTGGGAGGAGTCGGCCTTGGCGAGCCGGTCGCCGAGCGCCGTGGCGATGGTGGCCATGCGGCTCGGGTCCAGCCAGACGTGCGGGTCGTAGCCGACTTCGGGTCCGCCCTCCTCGCCCTCGTGCTCCTCCTCCTCGCCCCCGGCCGGCGGCGCGAGCGTCTTGACGACGCTCGCCGCGTCCAGCGACTTGTCCTTGGCGTGCTTCTGGACGGCCTCGTCGACGGCCGGCTGCACGCCCTTGACGTAGACGGCGTAGTCGGCCTTCGAGACGTCGGCGACCTGGCGGGCCGTGAGCTCCAGGTCGTGGGGCTCGGCGCCGGGCTTGGTGAGCGTCCGCACGGAGACCTGGTCCCCGCCGACCCTCCCCGCGAGCCAGGCCACCGGGTAGAAGGACGCGACGACCTCCGTCTTGCCGGACCCCGCGTCGGCGTCGCCGCCGCAGGCGGCCAGGCCGGTCATGCCGGTGGCGCCCGCGAGGGCCAGCGCCGCCGTTCGGGTGGTCAACGAAAGGGCGCGCACGAGGAAACGGGAGGTGGGCATGGAACGATTATGGACGAAGATGAAAATGATTGTCAAAACCGTCCAACGGCGCGGGCCAGGGCAAATCCGGTCAGGACGGTCAGCGCGACGGCCCGCAGGACCCGTCCCGAGACGTCCAGAGCCGGCCAGTTCAGATAGGCGAACCAGCCGAGCGCGGCCGCGAGGACCAGCAGCCCGGCGGCCGCGACCCAGCCCGTCCCCACCATGCCGATCACCAGCAGCACGAACACCACCGCCAGCAGCAGCACGCGCGGCATCCGGTGCATCAGCACCACCGGCGCGGCGCTCCACCGCTCGATCGCCGCCCGCATCCCCGACGTCCCGCCGCGCGCGCCCGGCGCCCGCGTCCCGGACGGCCGCTCTCCCGGCCGCTCGCCTCGTGTGCTCACGGGCCCAACGTACTGCCAGGATGGACCGATGATCGCGATAACCCGGTACCGCGTGCCCGGCGAGGACGCCGACGGCTTCGCCGCGCGCATGACCGCGGTGCTCCGGACGCTGTCCGCGAGCCCCGGCTTCCGCTCCGGCCGCCTCGCCCGGACCGTCGACGAGCCGGGGCTGTGGGCCCTCGTCACCGAGTGGGACGGCGCGGGCCACTACCGCCGCGCGCTCGGCGCCTACGAGGTGCGGCTGGAGTTCGTCCCGCTGGCCGCGATGGCCGTGGACGAGCCCGGAGCGTACGAGATCGTCAGCTCCGCCTGACACGCGCCCGAGGTCGCGGGTCCCTCCCGGCTCGCGCACGGGACCGCCCGCCGCGCCCGGCCTTCGTCAAGGAAGAGGGCAACCGCCGGGCAAGAAGCGGCCGGGCCCGGTTTCGGTGCCCGTCCCCAAGGTCATCTTTGCCGCATCACGGTCGCGCCCGCGGCCCCCGGGGACAGGCCCCCGGGGCGGACCGAGGCGCTCTTCGGGGGAGATGTGATGCGCCATGCCGTCCTGCTCAGCGGACTGTCCGGAGCGGCGGCGGTCGCTCCCCTCGTCGCCGGACTCGGGCCGGCCTCCGCGGGGTCCGCGCCCGACGCGGCCGCCGCGCTGACCCGGCCCGCCCACTCCGGCCAGGCCGCGGCGCGGGTCGTCCAGTACCGGGGGGTGCGCGTGCCCGTCCCGGCGGGCTGGACGGTGCACCGCCTCGACCGCGACCCGTCCCGCTGCGTCCGGTACGACCGGCACGCGATCTACCTCGGACGGCCGGGCCCGCAGCCGGACTGCCCCGCCCGCGTCGTCGGCCGCACCGAGGCCGTCCACATCGAGCCGCTCGGGGCCGTCAAGGCGTCGCGGACGGTCGTGCAGGGCGACAAGCTCGCCTCCCTGACCGTCCGGCCGAGCGCCGGGCACGAGAAGCGGATGCCGCTGCCCGAGGCCGGGGTCACGATCACCGGCGTGTACGGCGCCGACCCCGCCGCGCTCCAGCGGGTGCTCCGCGCCGCCCGGCTGACCTCCACCTGGCCGGGCGAGACGCGGGAGTCCCCGCGCGCGGGGCAGCAGGCGACCCGGCGACACGCCGATCCCGAGCCCGCCGGCGACCCGTCGGACGCGGAGGCGTCCCTCACCCTGCCGCCGCTCATCGATCTGCAGGGCGGCGACCCGCCGGACGACCCGCCGAACGACCCGCCGGACGACCCGGAGGACCGGCCGCCGGGCGGGCCGCAGGACGGGCCGCCCGCCGCGCAGCCCCAGACGGGCAAGGCGTGGGTGACGGGCAAGGGGTTCGACACGTGCACGGCGCCCGCGCTCGCCTCGATGCGGGCGTGGCGGCCCTCGTTCAAGGTCACCAACATCTACATCGGCGGCGCCGCGCGCGGCTGCGCCCAGCCCAACCTCACCGCGTCCTGGGTGCGGCAGGTCCGCAAGATGGGCTACCGCATCACGCCCACCTACGTCGGCCTCCAGGCGCCCTGCGGACGCCGCCCGCAGCGCTTCACCGCCAAGAACGCCGCGTCCGAGGGCACCAAGGCCGCCGTGGACGCCTCCAGGCGGGCCGCGGCGCTCGGCATCCCGCACAGCAGGCCCATTTACCTGGACATGGAGGCGTACAACAGCAAGAACGCCTCCTGCAAGGCCGCGGTGCTGCGCTTCGTGAGCGGCTGGGTGCACGAACTGAAGGACCGGAAGTACAAGCCGTGCCTCTACAGCAGCGCCAAGTCCGGCATCCGCGACGTCGGCCGGGCTAGCGGGATCGGCAAGCCCGGATGCGTCTGGTTCGCCAACTGGGACGGCAAGGCCCGCGTGTACGGCGACCCGTTCCTGCCGGACCACTGGTGGCCCCCGCACCGCCGCATCAAGCAGTACCGCGGCGGCCACCGGGAGAGGCACGGCGGCGTCACCCTCAACATCGACAGCAACCTCGTCGACGGGAGCGTCTACTGAGCGGCGGCCGGGGCCCGCGGGACGGCGCGCGGCCGCCTCGGCAGGTTGCCGTCCGGGGACCCGCTCCGGTGCCCTAAGCTGGGAAATGCTCGGAGACGCCGGCGCCGACCGCGTCTCGCGCGAGCATCGTCAGTGCGTCATCACCGGGGATCACACTCGCCTCCGCCCGCCCCACGGCGCGGGAACGGGGCGTACTCGCTGTCCCGCCGACCGCCAGCCGGATGGAGAATGCTCATGGCACGCCGTTCCGATGTGTTGGACACGATCGTCAACCTCGCCAAGCGTCGGGGCCTGGTCTATCCGTCGAGCGAGATCTACGGCGGGCTCCGCGCCTCCTGGGACTACGGGCCGCTCGGCGTCGAGTTGAAGAACAACGTCAAGCGGCAGTGGTGGAAGTCCATGGTGCAGGGCCGCGACGACGTCGTCGGCCTCGACTCGTGCGTGATCCTCGCGCGTGAGGTGTGGGAGGCCAGCGGCCACGTCCAGGCGTTCGTGGACCCGCTCACCGAGTGCCAGTCCTGCCACAAGCGCTTCCGGGCCGACCACCTGGAGGAGGCGTACGAGGACAAGCACGGCCGCCCCCCGGCGAACGGCCTCGCTGACATCAGCTGCCCCAACTGCGGCGTGAAGGGCTCGTTCACCGAGCCGAAGATGTTCAACGGCCTGCTCAAGACCTACCTCGGCCCCGTCGAGGACGAGTCCGGCCTGGCCTACCTGCGTCCCGAGACGGCGCAGGGGATCTTCATCAACTATCTGAACGTCCAGCAGTCCGCGCGCCGCAAGGTGCCGTTCGGGATCGGGCAGATCGGCAAGTCGTTCCGCAACGAGATCACGCCCGGCAACTTCATCTTCCGGACCCGCGAGTTCGAGCAGATGGAGATGGAGTTCTTCGTCAAGCCCGGCAGCGACGAGGAATGGCACCAGTACTGGATCGACGAGCGCCTCCAGTGGTACGTCGACCTCGGCATCCGCAAGGAGAACCTGCGCCTGTACGAGCACCCGGCCGACAAGCTGTCGCACTACTCCAAGCGCACCGTGGACGTGGAGTACCGGTTCGACTTCGTCGGCACCGAGTGGGGCGAGCTGGAGGGCGTCGCCAACCGCACCGACTACGACCTGACGACGCACTCCAAGGCGTCCGGCACGGACCTGTCGTTCTTCGACCAGGAGTCCGGCGACCGCTTCACCCCGTACGTGATCGAGCCCGCGGCGGGCGTCGACCGCTGCACGCTCACGTTCATGATGGACGCCTACGCCGAGGACGAGGCGCCCAACGCCAAGGGCAAGCTGGAGAAGCGCACCGTCATGCGGCTCGACCGGCGGCTCGCCCCGGTCAAGGTCGCGGTCCTGCCGCTGTCGCGCAACGCCGACCTGTCCCCGAAGGCCCGCGACCTCGCCGCCCGGCTGCGCCGCAACTGGAACGTCGACTTCGACGACGCCGGGGCCATCGGCCGCCGCTACCGCCGCCAGGACGAGATCGGTACGCCGTTCTGCGTCACCGTCGACTTCGACACCCTGGAGGACGATGCGGTGACCGTCCGGGAACGCGACACGATGAGTCAGGAGCGCATCGCGATCGGCCAGGTCGAGGCGTTCCTGGCCGCGCAGCTCATCGGCTGCTGACGCGCCGCCCGCGCCGCCCGCGCCGCCCGGCCGCTCCGCCGGCCCGGCAGGGCAACTGACGGGGCCCGGCGCCCGTGTTCGTCACCTGGCGACGGGTCCGCGCCGCTGAGGTGTGAACTTGGGTTAGGTTGGCTGGACCGGGCGCCCGCCGTCTTCCCGACGATGGGCGCGGACCCGAACGACCGCCGACGGGAGGCGCCGCATGCGCGACCCTCGCCGCCCGTCGTCCCCCGAACGTTCCTCGTCCCCCGATCGGCCCTCGTCCCCCGATCGGCCGCCGGTCCTGGTCCGGCTGCTGGTCGTCGCGCTGGGGCTCGTCGGGTTCGTCGTCTCGCCCGGAGCGCCGGTGGGCGCGCCCGCCGGCGCCGCCGGAGCCGGGACGAACATCGGCGTCCGCGCCGGTGCCGCCCAGAGCACGCCCGTCCGGGGCCGTGTCCCGCAGCCGAGGCCCGACGACCGCGCCGAGGCCGCCGTCGAGGCCGTCGCCGCCGCGCGGCACATCGCCGGTGCGCCCGTCCACCTCGCCCACGCGACGCCCCCGGCACCCGGCGTCGACGTCCGGCCGCCGTCCGTGCGGGTCCTCCGGCCCGCCGCCCGCCACGCGCCGCCCGCCGTCCCGCAGTGGGGCGTGCCGCGGGGACGCGCCCCACCCACCTCCACAGGGATCTGACGTTCCTGTTCGCGGTGCCGCAGGCCGGGAGGCCGCGGCGCCGAAGCCCCTTGTGGAGGTTCCCCCTTGTCTCGCGCCAACGCGGTGCGGGCGGTACTGGCGTTCGCCGTGCTCGCCGCATCGCTCTACTTCGCCTTGACCAAGCCCGCCCGCCTCGGCCTCGACCTGCGCGGCGGTACCCAGATCGTCCTGGAGACCCAGGACTCCCCGGCGGCGAAGGCCGACCGGGAGTCCACCGACCGCGCCCGGGAGGTGCTGCACCGCCGGGTCGACGCGCTGGGCGTCGCCGAGGCGTCGATCACCCGGTCGGGCGACCGGCGCCTGATCGTCGAGCTGCCCGACGTGCGGGACCCCGCCCGCGCGGCGGCGGCGCTCGGCAGGACCGCGCAGCTCACCGCCCATCCCGTCCGCACCGACGACGGCCGTCCCGGCACGGGCGAGCGGGCCGTGCCGGACGAGCACGGGCGGCCGATCATGATCGGTCCCGCCGCGCTCACCGGCGACGGCATCGGCTCGGCCGGCGCCTCCTACGACCCCGCGAACCTCGGCGGCTGGACCGTCGACATCGCCTTCCGCGGCGGCGGGGGAGGGATCTGGCAGCGGCTGACCGCCAAGGCCGCCTGCGCCGCCGGCGACGAGCGGCGCATCGCCATCGTGCTGGACGGCAAGGTGATCTCCTCGCCGCAGGTCACCGACCGCGTCGCGTGCGGCACCGGGATCGCCGGCGGGTCCACGCAGATCACCGGGAGCTTCGGCGCGGACGAGGCCGAGGACCTCGCCGCCCTCGTGCAGGGCGGCTCCCTGCCGGTGCCCGTCAAGATGATCGAGCAGCGGGTCGTCGGCCCCACGCTCGGCGACGCCGCGATCGAGGCCAGCGCACGCGCGGCCGTCATCGGCGTACTGCTGACCGGGCTGTTCATCGTCGCCGTCTACCGCTTCGTCGGCCTGCTGGCCACCGTCGCGCTCGCCGGGTACGCGCTGATCTCCTACGCGGCCCTCGTCGCCGTCGGCGCCACCCTCACCCTCCCCGGACTGGCCGGGTTCGTGCTGGCCGTCGGCATGGCGATCGACGCGAACGTGCTGGCCTTCGAGCGGGCCCGGGAGGAGCGCGCCGCCGCGCCCGCCCGGGGACCGAGGGCGGCGCTGTCCACCGGGTTCGCCAGGGCGTGGTCGGCGATCGCGGACTCCGCCGCCACCACGCTGCTCGCCGGCGGGCTGCTGTTCTTCCTCGCCTCCGGGCCCGTGAAGGGCTTCGGCGTCACGCTCACCATCGGCGTCCTGGCCTCGCTGGTGTCGGCGATGCTGCTCAGCCGCGTCCTCACCGATCTCGCCCTCGCGCGCCTTCCCCGGCTCGGACGGTCCGCCGCGGGCGGGCTCGCCGCGTCCGGGCGGATCCGCCGGTGGCTGGACCGGCGCGAGCCCGACCTGATGAGGCGCCGGCGGCTCTGGCTCGGCCTCTCCGCGCTCGCGGTCGTCCTCGCGGCCACCGGGATCTTCTCGCGCGGCCTGGACTACGGCGTGGAGTTCACCGGCGGACGGTTCGTCGAGTACTCCACGAACCGTCCCGTGGACATCGACACGGCCCGGTCCGCCGTCGCCGGTGCCGGTTTCCCGCGCGCGATCGTCCAGACGTCGGGCGATGACGAGATCTCCGTCCGGACGTCCGACCTCGGCAACGCCGAGGAGAAGCGGATCCACGACGCCCTGGCGGACAAGGGCGGCGGCGCCGTCAAGCAGCGCGACGAGCTGATCGGCCCGAGCCTCGGCAACGAGCTGCGCACCAAGGCGCTGATCGCGCTCGGGGTGGCCCTGGCCGTCCAGCTCGCCTACCTGACGATCAGGTTCCGCTGGACGTTCGGGGCCGGCGCCGTCCTCGCCATGTTCCACGACGTGCTGATCGTCACCGGAGTGTTCGCCTGGCTGGGCAAGCCGATCGACGGCGTCTTCCTCGCCGCGCTGCTCACCGTCATCGGCTACTCGGTGAACGACTCGGTCGTGGTGTTCGACCGGGTGCGCGAGCTGTGGGGCGCCCGGCCCGGCGCCCGGTTCGCCGAGGTCGCGAACCTGGGCGCGCTCCAGACCGTCCCGCGCACCGTCAACACCGGCATGGGCGCGGTCTTCATCCTGGCGGCCCTCGCGGTGCTCGGCGGCGACTCGCTGACCGACTTCGCCATCGCGCTCCTGGTCGGCATCGGCGTCGGGACGTACTCCAGCGTCTTCACCGCGACGCCCCTCGCCATCGTCTTCGAGCGCTTCGCCAAGGCCCCGCCGCCCCGGCCCAAGACGGCGTCGAGGCCGGCTCACCGGGCCCCCGGGGACTCCGGTGCCGTGGTGTAGGTCAGCGGGGGACGATCGGGCGCTTCAGGGACTCCGTCAGGCTCTCGGCGAGGCAGGCGACTTGGCGGTGGCCGAGGTCCCAGTCCGCCGCGAGGGGATAGGCGTGGGAGATCCGCTGGGGTTTCCGGTGCCCCTTGAAGATCTTCCTGTACAGCCTGGCGCAGGCGGCTTCGGCCTTCCGGTCGACCGCCTTCCTCCCCGGGTAGCGGCCCTCGGGCAGGTTGTGGACGGCGTACACCTCGACCCAGTGCGGCTCGGTGCAGGCGACGATCTGCTGCGCGACGGACCGGTCGGACCACTTCCTGAGGCAGTCGTGCGGCTTCAGTTCCGCGAAGGTCCTCTTGGTCTGGTCCACGGTCGCGGCGATCGTCGTCGTGAGCGTGTTGGGACCCGAGTAGTGCAGGACGCACGTCACCTCGCGCTCCCCGGCCCGCCACATCCTCCTGTCGGGCTGGAGGGCGTAGAGGTCCAGGTCCTCGGCGTACCGGCTCCGCGCCGTGTACACGAGCCGCTTCAAGCACTGCCGCTCCGCCTGCACACTCGTCTCCCGTTCGCCGGGGAACGGCCCGTCCTCCAGCCGGAACTTGACCATGACCTCGCCGTCATGGGGCCGGGTGCACGGCTCGGCCGTGACGAGGCGGTTGCCGGCGCCTTCCCCCAGCCCGCTGAAGCAGTCGCCGACGCGCAGCGTCGCGATGAACACCTTGCCGCTCTTGCGGATGTGGCCGGCCTCGTCGCGATCCGCCGAGAACAGGGATCCGACGGCCAGGGTCAGCGCGACCGCGCCGACCACGACCCAGCCGAAGGAGGCGGCGAGCCCGCCGATGGCCAGGCCCTTGCCCGTCTCGTTCCGGCGCCCGGCCTGGACGAGCGCGGTGATGCCGAGCCCCACCGCGACAGGTACCAGCCCGACGAGCCCCGTGACGAGCGCGGCGACCGCCATCCGGTTCGTCCGGGGAAGGAGGCCGGGCGGCTCGCCGTACCCCATCGGCGCGTACGGCTGCGAAGGCGGAGGCTCGCCGGGGATCGGGGGAGAGGGCGGAGGGGCATCCGGAAAGGCCCAGCCCGGCGCGGCCCCGGCCTCCTCGGCGCCGGACTCGCCCGGCTCGGCGCGGCCCGGTTCAGGGCGGCCCGGCTCGGGCTCCTTCTCTGGGGATGGGTCCGTGTCAGGGGGAGTGTTCATCGTGAAGGGATCACCGACAGGTCGAGCGGGCCGTCTTTGGGCAGGACGAGGCAAAGGGCGGCCCGGGCCCCTTCGTCCCATTCCTTGACGCTCGTCCCGAAGAGGCCCGTGAGGAGCGCGGCGACCGCCATCCGGTTCGTCCGGGGTGGTCGCCTCTTCTGCGAGAGCGAGCCGGGCGGGTCGGGGAGGCCGTCGGGGGCCTCGCGGATCCGGCTCTTCGCGTACTTCGGGAGCCATCCCTTGCACGCCTGGGACGCCTGGGACGCCTGGTAGACCGTCTGCTGCTCACCGGGATAGGGCCCATCGGCCAGCCGCTTCTCGTCGACCACCTTGCCCTCATGGGGCTGAGTGCAGAGCAGCGCACTCACCCGGCGCGCGGCGGATGCGGCGAGGCCGGCGATGGCGAGGCCCCTGCCCTTCTCGTTGCGGCGCCCGGACTGGACGAAGGCGGCGATGGCGAAGCCGATCACGAGGAGGAGCAGGCCGAGAAGCCCGGTGACCAGTGCCGCTATCGCGAACCGGTTCGTCCGCCGCGGGACGGCCTGGACCGGCGGGCCGTAGGTGCCCGGCGCGGGGAACGGCGGTGGCGTGGCCATCCCAGGACCGTAGGCGGGCGATCCGACAAAAGGTGCACTCTTCGCAAATACCTTTGTCAAGTTGTGATCATGGAACGTTTCGACGCGCCGGGCGGCGTTCACCCTGCGATGATCGTGAGGTTGTCCGGCGTCCATCCGGCACTGGTGATCTTCTGCCGTTCATGGTTATTGCTGCGGAAGGTGCTTTGTGTCTCATTTGTCCCGATTGCTGGGCGTATCGTCCCTCGTCGCGCTCGCGGCGGGGGCCGCGGTCCCGGCCGCGCACGCCGGGCAGGCCGAGCCCGTCGACGTGCAACTGCTGTCCATCACCGACTTCCACGGCTACCTGCAGCCCTACAACGACGCCGCGAACGGGCAGGTGAGGCTGCCGGACGGAACGACGCTCAAGGTCGGCGGCGCCGCCTACAACGCCGCGCACCTCAAGCGGCTGCGGGACGGGCGGCGCAACTCGATCCTGTTCTCCGTCGGCGACAACTTCAGCGGCTGGCCGTTCGAGGTGGACGCGTTCCGGGACGAGCCCACCGTCGAGGTGCTCAACAAGCTCGGGGTGCGGTTCTCGACGACGGGCAACCACGAGCTGGACGTGTCCGCCGGGTTCCTCAAGGACCACATGATGAAGGGCCGCTGCTTCGGCAGGGTGGACGTCGACAGCTGCTTCACCGACTCCACCGGCAGGCGGTTCCGGGGCGCGAAGTTCCCCTTCTACACGGGCAACATCGTCGGCGCCAGGACGGGCAAGCCGATCCTCCAGCCGTACAACATCGAGTGGGTGCGCGGGAAGGGCGGCCGGAAGGTGCCCGTCGGGTTCATCGACCTGACCGTCCCGGACACGCCCGTCGGCTCCACGTCCTACCAGCCCGACCTGCGGGCCCTCCCGCTGCTGGAGACCGCGAACCGGTACGCGGCCGAGCTGCGGCGGCGCGGGGTGAAGGCGATCGTGGCGAACGTGCACGACGGCGGCTCGGCGGACGGCGCGGGCTTCGACGGGTGCAAGAACCCGTCCGGCCCCGTCATCGACTTCGCCCGGCAGGCGTCGCCCGACATCGACGCGATCTTCACCGGGCACTGGCACGCCGGGTTCAACTGCACGCTCCCCGACCCGGCCGGGAACCCCCGCCCGGTGATCGAGGGCCTCAACCACGGCCGGCTGATCAGCGAGATCGACCTGAAGATCGACCCGCGGAGCGGCGAGGTGCTGCGGAACGGGACCAGGGCCGTCAACCACCCCGTGACCCGCGACGTCCCGCCGGACCCCGAGGTCCAGCGGATCGCCGACTACTGGACGGCGCGCGGCGCGAAGCGGGCCGCCGAGCCGCTGGCGGCGCAGACCGGCGACCTCACCCGGGCGCCCAACGCCCACGGCGAGAGCACCATGGGCGACCTGGTGGCGGACGCGCAGTACTGGACGGCCCGGCGGTCCCGGGAGGGCCGCGCCGACCTGGCCCTCGTCGCCGTCAAGCCCGTCAAGGGCTCGACCGCGGTGGCGCGGGACCTGCCATTCGCCAAGGGCACCGGCGACGGCGACGCCGACGGGCGCGTGACGTTCGGCGAGGCGTGGAACGCCTACGGGTACGGAAATCCGGTGCTCACCGTCACGGTGACCGGCGAGCAGATCCACCGGGCGTTGGAGCAGCAGTGGCAGGGTGGGAGGTTCGCGCCGTTCGCCGTGTCGAAGAACGTCCGGTACAGCTACGACGCCACCCGCCCGGAGGGCGACCGGGTCGCGCCGGAGAACGTCGTGATCGACGGGAGGCCGCTCGATTCGTCCCGCGAGTACCGGCTGGCGGCGCTGGCCTACACGCTGATCGGCGCCGACGGCTACACGGCGTTCACCGGCTTCGGCGACGCGTACCGCAACGACCTGCCCGACCACGAGGCGTTCGCCGCCTACCTCAAGACGATCCGGACGATCACGCCGGCGCCGCTGGACCGCGTCCGCCCGTCCTCATCCGCCTGACCGCAGGAAATCCGCCTGACCGCACGAAGGGCCCGCCCAGCGGGCGCGACGCCCGCCGTCACCGAGGGGAGACCCCGGTCGCGGCGGGCACCGTGCTTCAACAACACCGTGCTTTCAACCACCGTGCTTTGCGAACACCGTGCGTCAGGCGAGCGGGGGCTGGTGCTCGTCGTTCTCCGCCCGGATCACCTGCATGACCGCGTTGATCAGCGCCAGGTGCGTGAACGCCTGCGGGAAGTTGCCGAGGTGCCGCCCGGTATGCGGGTCGATCTCCTCGGCGTACAGCTGCAACGGGCTGGCGTAGGACAGCAGCTTCTCGCACAGGGCCCGCGCCCGCTCCAGCTCCCCGATCATCACCAGGCTGCTGACCAGCCAGAACGAGCAGATCGTGAAGGTGCCCTCCTCCGACTCGAACCCGTCGTCGGTCTCGGTCGCCCGGTACCGCAGGACGAGGTCGTCCTCCGACAGCTCGTCGGCGATGGCGAGGACGGTCTCCCGCACCCGCTTGTCGTCGGCGGGCAGGAAGCCCAGCAGCGGGATCAGCAGCGCCGACGCGTCCAGCGCCGGGGCGCCGTAGTGCGCGGTGAACACCCCGCGCTCGTCCAGGGCGTTGGCGATGACGTCGGCGTGGATCTCGTCGGCCGCCGCCTGCCAGCGCAGCGCCCGCTCGTCGTCGCCGCGGATGCGGGCCAGCCGGGCGCCGCGCTCGGCCGCGACCCAGCAGAACACCTTGGACGAGGTGAAGTGCTGAGGCTCGCCGCGCACCTCCCACATGCCGCAGTCGGGCGTCCGCCAGTTGGCGAGGGCGTCCTCGACCTGCTTGACGACGATCTTCCAGAGCCGGTCGTCGAGCCGGTCCCGCTTGCGCACGAACAGGTAGATGGAGCCGATGATCGCGCCCCACACGTCGTGCTGCGCCTGCATGTACGCCTCGTTGCCGATGCGCACCGGACGGGCGTTGTCGTAGCCGGACAGGTGCTCCAGCGTGGACTCGGGCAGCTCCTCCCGCCCGTCCAGCCCGTACATGATCTGCAGCTTGCCCTCGGCGGCCTCGGCCACGTCGGTGATGAAGTAGAAGAAGTCGTTGGCCTCCCAGTCGTATCCCAGGGTGTAGAACGCCCACAGTGCCATCGTGGAGTCGCGGATCCAGGTGTAGCGGTAGTCCCAGTTCCGGTCGCCGCCCGGCGTCTCCGGCAGCGAGGTCGTCGCCGCGGCCGCCACCGCCCCGGACGGCGCGAACGTCAGCCCCTTCAGCGTGAGCGCGCTGCGCTGCAGGTGGCTGCGCCACGGATGGTCGGGGAACCGGCCGCGGTCGAGCCAGTGCTGCCAGTGGTGGACGGTCCAGACGAGCCGCTCCTGCGCGTCCTCGTAGGTGCTGGGCGCGTCGTGCTCGCTCCACGACAGCGCCACGAACCGCGCCTCGCCCTGCTTCAGCAGCGTGCGGGACGTGGCGAGCGACCCTTCGAAGCCCACGTTCATGTCCGTGGTGAGGCGCAGCCCGATGCCGTTCCCGCGCGCGACGGCCTCGTGGTAGCCGACGCCGGTGTGCTCCCACCGGGCCGGCGTCTGGCCGTAGTCGAACACCGGCATGCAGTCGAGGCGCACCTGGACCTGGCCGTTCACGCAGCGCACCATCCGGAGCAGGACGTGGTCGGCGTCATAGTCGGTGGGGGCCCTGCGGTGCGTGTGCGACCGTTCCGTCTCGTGGTGCCAGGGCCCCATGAGCAGGGCGTCCGTCACCACCAGCCAGCCGCCGTGCACCCACCAGGTGGTCTCCATCACCATCGTGCCGGGGATGTAGCGCTGGGCGGCGGGCACCTCGACGCCCGCCGGTCCGACCCGGAAGTACCCGGCGTCCCGGTCCAGGATGGAGCCGAAGACGCTCGGCGAGTCCATCTTGGGCAGGCACATCCACTCGATGTTGCCGCTGGGCGCCACGAGCGCGGTCGTCTCGCAGTCGGACAGGAACCCGAAATCGGCGATCGGGGCGAACGGATCTCCCGCCCGGCCTCCGGCGACCTTCGGCCTCACGGCCTCACCTCCTTGATCCATCATTCCCTCTCCTGCGCATTGGGTACGCCTTGGGGGCGAGGGGGTTCGCCCGCCCCGGTCCGGCTGGACTGGAGTAGACCACTATTTGGGCTCTGAGCTGCGAGAACGTCCGGTCGGCGACGGGGCGCCGAGCGAAGCCCGACTTCGCGGGTACAGTCCCGGCAAACAGGGCAGCGGGCCCGATACCGCCCGAGGCGACGCGACGGCGCGCGCCTACGGCGGCACGCGGGCCCGGCACTGACCCTGGGTGGAACCGGAGCGAGAAGGAGCTCCCCGTGCCGAAGTTCGTGTACGACTTCACTGAGGGAAACAAGGACCTCAAGGATCTGCTGGGCGGCAAGGGCGCCAACCTGGCCGAGATGACCAACCTCGGCCTGCCCGTGCCTCCCGGGTTCACGATCACCGCGGAGGCCTGCCGGCACTACCTCGAACACGGGACCCTGCCGGACGGGCTCGAAGACGAGGTGAACCGGCATCTCACCGCGCTTGAGGGCGCGATGGGCAAGCGGCTCGGCCAGAGCGACGACCCGCTCCTGGTCAGCGTGCGCTCCGGGGCGAAGTTCAGCATGCCGGGGATGATGGAGACCGTCCTCAACATCGGCCTGAACGACGAGTCGGTCCACGGCCTGGCCGCGCAGGCCGGGGACGAGCGGTTCGCCTGGGACTCCTACCGCCGGCTCATCCAGATGTTCGGCAAGACGGTGCTGGGCATCGACGGCGACCTGTTCGAGGACGCGATCGAGGCCGCCAAGGACGCCCGCGGCACCAAGGACGACGTCGACCTGCGCGCCGAGGACTTCGAGAGCCTGGTGGACCGCTTCAAGGGCATCGTCCGCGACCAGGCGGGACGCGAGTTCCCGACCGACCCGCGCGAGCAGATGGACCTGGCCGTCCGGGCGGTGTTCGACTCCTGGAACGCGCCCCGCGCGATCCTGTACCGCCGCCAGGAGCGGATCCCGGTCGACCTCGGCACCGCCGTGAACATCTGCTCGATGGTCTTCGGCAACCTCGGCATGGACTCGGGGACCGGCGTCGCCTTCACCCGCGACCCCGCGACCGGCCAGCAGGGCATCTACGGCGACTACCTGCAGAACGCCCAGGGCGAGGACGTCGTCGCCGGCATCCGCAACACCGTCCCGCTGACCGAGCTGGAGAAGATCGACAAGGGTTCCTACGACCGGCTGCTCGCCATCATGGAGACGCTGGAGAACCACTACCGCGATATGTGCGACATCGAGTTCACGATCGAGCGCGGGAAGCTGTGGATGCTCCAGACCCGGGTCGGCAAGCGGACGGCCGCCGCCGCGTTCCGCATCGCCTGCCAGCTCCTCGACCAGGGCCTCATCGACCTGGACGAGGCGACCCGGCGCGTCACCGGCGACCAGCTCGCCCAGCTGATGTTCCCCCGTTTCGCCGCCAGGGTCGACGGGGTGAAGAAGCTCACCCGGGGCATGAACGCCTCCCCGGGCGCCGCCGTCGGCAAGGCCGTGTTCACCACCGCCCGCGCCGTGGAGCTGTCCGGGCGCGGCGAGGACGTCATCCTCGTCCGCCGCGAGACCAACCCCGACGACCTGGCGGGCATGGTCGCCGCCAAGGGCGTGCTGACCTCCCGCGGCGGCAAGACCTCGCACGCCGCCGTCGTCGCCCGCGGCATGGGCAAGACGTGCGTGTGCGGCGCCGAGGAACTCGACGTCGACGTCAAGGCCGGGCGTTTCACCGCCCCCGGCGGTGTGACCGTGAACGAGGGCGACGTCGTCTCCATCGACGGCTCGTCCGGCGACGTCTACCTCGGCGAGGTGCCCGTCGAGGACTCGCCCGTCGTCCGGTACTTCGAGGGCGAGCTGTCCCTGGAGGACGGCGACGAGCTCGTCACGGCCGTCGACCGGGTCATGGAGCACGCCGACGCGAGCGCCGCGCTGAGGGTCCGCGCCAACGCCGACAACGCCGAGGACTCCGCGCGGGCGCGCCGCTTCGGCGCCCAGGGCATCGGGCTGTGCCGCACCGAGCACATGTTCCTCGGCGACCGGCGGCAGCTCGTCGAGAAGCTCATCCTCGCCGAGGACGCGGACGAGCGGCAGGCCGCGCTGGACGCCCTCGAACCGCTGCAGAAGCAGGACTTCGAGGGCATCTTCGAGGCCATGGACGGGCTGCCGGTCACGATCCGGCTCATCGACCCGCCGCTGCACGAGTTCCTCCCCGACATCACCGAGCTGTCGGTCAAGGTGGCCCTCGCCGGCGACGGCGCGGACCGCAAGGACCGGAAGCTGCTGGAGGCAGTCAACAGACTGCACGAGCAGAACCCTATGTTGGGACTCCGGGGCGTGCGTCTCGGTTTGGTGATTCCCGGCCTGTTCTCCATGCAGGTACGGGCGATCGCCGAGGCCGCCGCGGCGCGTCGCCTGGCCGGCGGCGACCCCCGTCCCGAGATCATGATCCCGCTGGTCGGGGCCGTCCAGGAGCTGGAGGCCGTCCGCGAGGAGTCCCGCGCGATCCTGGACGAGGTCAGGGAGCGCACCGGCGTCGACGTCCCGGCGCTGATCGGCACCATGATCGAGCTGCCGCGGGCGGCGCTCACCGCCGGGCAGATCGCCGAGGCCGCCGAGTTCTTCTCCTTCGGTACCAACGACCTCACCCAGACCACCTGGGGCTTCTCCCGCGACGACGTCGAGGCGGCGTTCTTCTCCCGCTACCTGGAGCTCGGCATCTTCGGCGTGTCCCCGTTCGAGACCCTGGACCGGGACGGCGTGGGACGGCTCGTCCGCATCGCCGCCGAGGAGGGCCGCAAGGCCAGGCCCGGCATCAAGCTCGGCATCTGCGGCGAGCACGGCGGCGACCCCGACTCGGTGCACTTCTGCCACGAGGTCGGCCTCGACTACGTGTCCTGCTCGCCGTTCCGCATCCCCGTCGCCCGGCTGGAGGCGGGCCGCGCCGCGATCGAGGCGAAGGCCGGGGGCGGCAGCGACAGCCGCTGAGCTCCGGTCCCGGGACGGCGGCCCGAAACCCCTCGGCCGCCGTCCCGGTGACAGGACGCGGGAATGTGGCCGGAGCGACACGGCGGAATGTGGGGCCGGAGCGACACTGCGGAATTTGTGGCCCGGGCAACACGCCGGACTTGTGAACCTTGCACGCTCGCCGGACCATCTAAGTAACGTGGCCAGAGCGATGACGTTGGAAGTGGAGTTGCCGGAGCACGCGCCGGACGAGGCGGACGAGGCCGAGGGGCGGCCGCGCGGCCGCGCGCGCAAGGGCCGGCGCGCAGGACGGCCCAGGCGGTCGCTCTGGTTCGTGATCCCGGTGAGCGTCGTCGTCGGCCTGATCGCCATCGCCGTCCTGACGCCGCTCGCCGTCGGAACACGCATCTGGTACCAGGCGCGCCAGGACGAGCGGCCCCGCTCGGACGCGATCATCGTGCTCGGCGCCGCCCAGTACAACGGCGTCCCGTCCCCGACGCTGAAGTGGCGGCTGCAGCACGCGCTCGACCTCTACCGGAGCGGCGTGGCGCCCGCGATCGTCACCGTCGGCGGCAAGGCGCCCGGCGACGCCTTCACCGAGGCCGACTCCGGCCGCCGGTGGCTGATCCAGCGGGGCGGCGTGCCCGCCGCCAAGGTCGTCGCGGTGCCGGTCGGGCGCGACACGCGGGAGAGCCTGCGGGCCGTGGGCAAGGAGTACAAGCGGCTGCACTGGTCGTCCGGCGTGATCGTCACCGACCCGTGGCACGGGCTGCGGTCCAAGCGGATGGCCGAGGACAACGGCATCAAGGCCGCCGCCTCGCCGACCCGCAGCGGCCCGAGCGTCCAGACCCGCGACACCCAGCTGCAGTACATCGTCCGCGAGACGGGCGGCTACCTGTCGTACGTCCTGCTGGGCAAGAGCGTGAAGCCGCCCAGCGAGACCATCAAGAGCATCCACGGCGATCCGGTGGAGCCGGGCGGCTCGCCCACCGGGACGCCCGGCCCGTGACGTGAACACCTCGGCTGGAGGCCGTTCTCTCGTCACGGCGTCCGCTTATTCTGGAAGGACATGAGCGAGTACCGCGAGCACGACCGCGAGCGCTGGGCGCCCGAGCCGGCCAAGCGCCGTGACCGCACGGCCTTCGAGCGCGACCGCGCCCGCGTCCTGCACAGCGCCGCGCTGCGCCGGCTGGCGGCCAAGACGCAGGTCGCCTCGCCCGGCGCGGACGCCTCCGCCGACAACGTGCAGAGCCTGCGCACCCGCCTGACCCACTCCCTCGAATGCGCCCAGGTGGGCCGCGAACTGGGCAAGTCCCTCGGCTGCGATCCCGACCTGGTGGAGGCGGCGTGCCTGTCCCACGACATCGGGCACCCGCCGTTCGGCCACAACGGCGAGTCCGCGCTGGACGTCGTCGCCCGCGACTGCGGAGGCTTCGAAGGCAACGCGCAGAGCCTGCGCGTCCTGACCCGGCTGGAGCCCAAGTCTTTCGCGCCGGACGGCCCGCCCCTGCACGGGCGCAGCGTCGGGCTGAACCTCACGCGCGCCGCCCTCGACGCGGCGATGAAGTACCCGTGGCCGCAGGCCGAGGCCGTCAACGGCAAGTTCGGCGTCTACTCCGACGACATGGACGTCGCGCGCTGGGTCCGCGAGGGCGTCGAACCCGGCCGGACGTGCTTCGAGGCGCAGGTCATGGACTGGAGCGACGATGTCGCCTACTCCGTCCACGACCTGGAGGACGCGCTGGTCGCCGGGCACATCGACTTCGCCAGGCTCGCCGACCCGGCCGAGCGGCGGCTGGTCGCCGCGACCGCGACCAAGCTGTACTGCGCGGACGCCGACCTGAACGAGCTGGAGGAGCGCTTCGCGGCGTTACTCGCCGAGCCGTACTGGCCCGACCGCTACGACGGCACCCCCCGCAGCATCGCCGCCCTCAAGAACCTCGCCAGCACGCTGATCGGGCGGTTCTGCATGGCCGCCGAGACCGCCACCCGCGACGCCTACGGCGACCGTCCGCTGACCCGCTACGCGGCGGAGCTGATCGTCCCGCGCGCGCAGCGGCTGGAGAACGCGCTGCTCAAGGGAATCACCGCCCACTACGTGTGGATCAGCCACGAGGAGATCAGGGCCCGGCAGCGGACGCTGATCACCGAACTGGCCGCGATGATGCTCGCCGGGGCGCCCGGCACCCTCGACCCCGGCTTCCGCGCCGCGTTCGTCGAGGCCGGGGACGACGCGGCCCGGCTCCGCGCCGTCGTCGACCAGATCGCCTCGCTGACCGATCTGTCGGCGATCACACGCCACGAGATGCTCGGCGACCGCACCCGCTGAGCAGGGGCGATACCCCTCTCGGCCAGGGCTCGTACGCGAGGAGCATGCCTCGACGCGCCGACCGGCGACCCTTGTCTCATTACAGGGCCCGCTGTAGGGATGACTAGAAGTCATCTAACAGGAGGTCGCCATGCCCGAGGGGACGTTCGTCATCGTCGGTGCCAGCTTGGCCGGGTCCAAGGCGGCGGAGACGCTCCGCGAGGAAGGGTTCTCCGGCAGGATTCTGCTGATCGGGGAAGAGATCGAGCGGCCGTACGAGCGGCCGCCCCTCTCGAAGGGCTTCCTCCTGGACAAGGAACCGCGCGAGAAGGCCCACGTCCACGAGTCCGACTGGTACGACAAGCACGATGTCGAGCTGCGGCTGGGCGTCTCGGTCACCGCGATCGACCGTGCCGGGCACGAGGTGCGGCTGTCCACCAAGGAGCCGATCGGCTACGACAAGCTGCTGCTGGCGACCGGCGCGTCGCCCCGGCGCCTCGAAGTGCCAGGGTCGAAGCTGCAGGGCATCCACTACCTGCGGACGATGGCGGACGCGGCGAAACTGAAACAGGCGCTCGCCCCCGGCGGACGGCGCGTAGTGGTCGCCGGGGCCGGCTGGATCGGCCTGGAGACGGCCGCCGCGGCGCGCGAGCACGGCAACGACGTGACGCTCATCGAGCCGGAACCGGCGCCGCTGCACGCCGCAGTCGGACCCGAACTGGGCGGGATGTTCGCCGAGCTGCACCGCGAGCACGGCGTCGACCTGCGGCTCGACCAGGGCGTGGCCGGCTTCTGGGGCGCCGGGCAGGTGTCGGCCGTGGTCACCTCCGGCGGCGCCGAGGTACCGGCGGACGTGGTGATCGTCGGCATCGGTGTCCGCCCCAACACGCGGCTGGCCGAGGACGCAGGGCTGGAGGTGTCCGACGGCGTGCTCGTCGACCAGTCGCTCCAGACGTCCGACCCCGACATCTACGCCGCCGGCGACGTGGCCAACGCCTACAACCCCCTGCTGGGCCGCCGGATCCGCGTGGAGCACTGGGCGAACGCCCTCGACGGCGGCCCCGCCGCCGCCCGTGCCATGCTCGGCCGGCCCGTCGTCTACGACCGGATCCCGTACTTCTTCAGCGACCAGTACGACCTCGGCATGGAGATGTCGGGCGTCGCGTCGCCGGGGGAGTACGACGAGGTCGTCTACCGAGGCGACGCGGCCACCCGCGAGTTCATCGCGTTCTGGCTGTCAGGCGGCCGGGTCGTCGCCGGCATGAACGTCAATGTCTGGGACGTCACCGACGAGATCCAGGCCCTGATCCGCTCATCCCGTCCCATAGCCCCGGCCCGTCTAGCCGACCCCAACACACCTCTAGCCGACCTGGCGTGACCCGCAGCCTGGGCGCTTGTCGTAACTGCGGCCGTGGTGCCCTGCCGTGAACCGTGACCTGGCTGGCCTGCCGTGACGCGCGGCCGGGGTGATCTGCTGTGACCTGCGGTGCGGGGTTGGCCGGCGTGACCGGCGGGCGGGGGGCGTGCCTGATCGGTCCCGGAATGATCTTTTCGCGGACGGTGTGCGCGACGTACAGTCGGCCGGATGGTGACGTACGGGAGCGCGACGCTCGGCCGCGCGCGGGTCGCGGTGACGGTGGCGTTCACGGCGCACGGCCTGCTCGGCGCCGCCTGGGTGGCCCGCATCCCGCAGATCAAGGAGCATCTCGGGCTGAGCGAGGGCGCGATGGGCGTCGCGCTGCTCGGCGCGCCCGTCGGCGTCGCCGTCGCGGTGCGGTTCGCCGGGGCGATCGTCGCGCGGTGGGGGAGCCGGGCGACGACCGTGGCCGGCGGGATCGTGGCCGCCCTGTCGCTGGTGCCGCTGGGCCTCGCCTGGAACCTCGGCGTGTTGATCTGCGCCCTGGCCGTCCTCGGCGGCTCGCTGGGCCTGATGGACGTGGCCATGAACGCCCAGGGCGTGGCCGTCGAACGCGGCTACGGCCGTCCGCTGATGTCCGGGCTGCACGGCGCGTACAGCATCGGGACCTTGCTGGCCGCCTTGATCGGTGCGGCCGCGGCTCACGCGCACGTCCCGGTCGCGGTGCACCTGAGCGTGGCGGCCGCCGCGTTGATCGGCCTGCTGCTGGCCGGGTGCCGTGATCTGTTGGATCGTTCCGTGGACGCCTTGCCCGATCTTCCGGACGAGCCCGCCGCGGCTTCGTCCGCCGCCGGGACCTCTGGGCGGTGGGTGCTGGTGATGCTGGGGATCATCGGGCTCTGCTCGTTCGTCGGCGAGGGCGCCATGGCGGACTGGAGCGCGATCTACCTGCGGGAGGACCTGGGCACCGGTCCTGGGCTCGCCGGCCTCGGCTTCGCCGGGTGCGCGGTGGCGATGACGGCGGGCCGCCTCGCCGGAGACCGGGTCGTGGCGCGGTTCGGCCCGGTCGCGGTGCTGCGCGCGGGGTCGCTGGTCGCCGCGGTCGGCCTCGGGCTCGGTCTCGCGGCCCGGAACCCGGCGGCCGCCGTGGCCGGATTCACGCTCTTCGGCCTCGGTGTCGCCGTCGTCGCGCCCGTCACCTTCAGCGCGGCGGGCAATGTGCCCGGCGTGCCCGCGGCGACCGGGATCGCCCGGGTGACCGGCGTCGGCTACCTCGGCCTGCTGGGCGGCCCGCCCGTCATCGGCTTCGTCGCGCAGGGCGTGGGGCTCGGGTGGGCGCTGGCCGTCCCGGTCGGGCTGGTCGGGCTGATCGTCCTGCTGGCCCCCGCCACCGGCACCGCCGCGGCCGCCGCGGCGTCCCCGGACGCCGCCGATCCCTGAGCGCGGTAGGCTCAGGATTCTTTGATGGCTTTGTGACCATGCCATATGCCCCATTCGGGTAAGGTCTGGGCGGGTGAGCACCATACAGCGGCCGAGACCTGCGAAAACGGTCCCGTCCGTACCGGCGTACCGTGCGTTTCTGCGCGAGCTCGCCACCTTCGGTTTTGTGGGTTTCGTCGGCACCCTCATCACGTTCTTCGGCGCCAACCTGATGCGCGCCTGGCTCGGCGGCAGCCCGGTGATCAGCGTCGTCGTGCCGACCGTGCTGTCCACCCTGACGTCCTACCTGGCCAACCGCTTCTGGACGTTCCGGCACCGCGACAGCGACGGCTCGGGCCGCGAGGTCGTGACCTTCTTCGCGCTGAACGGCGTCGGGCTGCTCATCCAGGTGCTGTGCACCGGCTTCACCTACTACACGCTCGGGCTGCACGGCAGCGTCGCCTACAACGCGGCCCTGCTCGCCGGTCTCGGCCTCGGCTCGGCGTTCCGCTACTGGTCGTACAAGAAGTGGGTCTTCACGCCCGCCGCCGCCTGACCCCGTCCCGGGAATGCCTCGGCCGAAGATCGCGTCATATTCATCATGAGCGTGCCCCTCCAGGAACGTCCGCGCCGCCTCGACGACGAGTGGCAGGAGCACCGGCCCGCCGTGTTCGGCGCCGCGTACCGCATCACCGGCAGCGTCGCCGACGCCGACGACATCGTTCAGGACGTGTGGCTGCGCGCCGCCGCCCAGGACTCCCTCGACGGGATCCGCGACCTGCGCGCCTGGCTCGTCACCGTCGCGGCCCGCCGCGCCTACGACATCCTCGGCTCCGCCCGCGCCCGCCGCGTCGACTATGTGGGGCCCTGGCTGCCGGAACCACTGCTGACCGGCCCGGACGTGGCGGACGCCGTCCTCGTGGACGACACCGTCGGTACCGCGATGCTGATGGTCCTGGAGGAGCTCTCCCCGCCCGAGCGCGTCGCGTTCGTCCTGCATCAGGCGTTCGAGGTGCCGTACGAACGGATCGCCGACGTCCTCGGCAAGTCGCCCGCCGCCTGCCGCCAACTCGCCTCCCGTGCCCGCCGCAAGATCGCCGCCGCTCGGCTGGACCGTCCTGCCTCCCGGAGCGAGCGGGAGAAGGTCCTGAAGGCGTTCCGGACGGCCTACGAGAAGGGCGACGGCACCGCCCTGATGGAACTCCTGGATCCGGACGCCACCTACACCACCGACGGCGGCGGCAAGGTCTTCGCCGCGCGCAAGATCATCAGGGGCGCGCTGAGGGTCGCCACCACCCTGGTCCGGGTGTCCGCCAAGAACGGCTACCGCACTGTCCCGGCCGAGGTGAACGGCCAGCCGGGCCTGCTCGTCTACCGCGACGACCAGCTGATAGGCGTCGACACCATGGACATACGCAACGGCCGAATCACCGCCTACCGCCGCGTCCTCAACCCCGACAAGCTGGTCGCCCTCCAAACCCGCCTGCCCCACTAGCCATCTGCTCGTCTTGGCAGGTTGACGGGCTCTGAGCGGGGACGGCTCCCAGCGAGAGGTCTACCCGCGTAGTCGGCTCATTGCGGCGTTCCGTTCCCATGAGGGCAGCGGCCTGGGCGAGGCGCCCGCAAGGAGATCGTCCAGGCCGCCGCCGGTCCTTAGCGATCCTCGCCGCCCGCAGTGGCGCGCTGTAGGCGTCGCCGGGAACGCAGCCCCGATGCTGACGCGGAGAGGTGCGGGGGTGGAGTGAGAGTGCACGGAGCGGGTGAGGGCGCGGAGTGGGTGGAGTGTGTGGGGC